>NZ_JBALOV010000005.1:0-65730 GCF_036965045.1 Bacillus sp. JJ1533
TTCCCGTCTTCATAAACCCTATGAAGCGGATTTATTCATACTTCACGAAAAACGGACTACGATCATCTCACTAAAATCCTCTTCCCCGCTTCTAACCTAAATTTGGTCCCGCACTTTGTCCAATGAATGCTATACTATGTAAGTACATTTTCAAAAAGGAGAATGATCATGAAAGCTTTTTTACGATTTCTACTATTAATTGCGCCATTTTTATATATGATCTTTATTTTCATTTTATCCAGCCTTCCATCCGACGCAATCGTGGATACTCCCTTTTCGTGGGACCAGGCTTTTAAAGAATCCCTCCATTTAATCGAATTCGGGATTCTCTACGGTTTGTGGGTATTGTTTTTCCTTGTACAAGGGAAATTCACCCCGAAAGTAAGCATACTGGCTGCGGTTCTCTCTATCGCCTACGGCTTCTCAGATGAGCTTCATCAATACTTTGTCCCATACCGGTCCGCGACCGTTATTGACCTCATCAAAGACACAATCGGCGTGCTCGTGCTTTTTTCAATCGTAAAAGTAAGTTATTTTGGAGAAAAGCTACCGAGATTCAAAAAATTCCTTCAAAGGGTAGAGGGTTTAAACAACAAAAAGGCAGATGGGAACTAATCCCTCTGCCATTATTTTTTCACTGTTAATTTATTTAAAAAGTTCTCTGTCGATGAAACTTCTACACCCTGGTAGTAATGAGCCACAATTTCCTTGTAGTTCTTTCCTTCTTTCGCCATTCCGTCCGCCCCATACTGACTCATACCAACTCCGTGACCGTAGCCCTTTGTTTGAATGACGATGTTATTGCCTTTACGCTCCCAAGAAAAATCAGTGGATCGTAAACCTAACTTTTCACGTACCTCTCTGCCGGTAAAACTTTTTCCACCAACCTCAACCGATGCAACACGTTTTGACTTTGTTCTCGCTGTTACGTTTCCGACATCTTTCCCATTCCCGAGTTTTATCCCAAGCTTTTGTTCAAAATCAGCAACTGGAATTTGAACTTGGTCGTAAAATTTCTCTGATTTTACATCCCACGGACTTTCAACACTTTTTAAATAGGGGTACTCATTTGAATAGTAATCCTCGGAATTTTCCGTGTAGCCATTACTTGTGGAGAAAAATTGGGCATCAATCGGTGCTCCGTTATAGGTTAAGATTTGACCCTGTGTTTCTCTAACGGCTTGCGTAATTTTTTTGATTTTCCAGTCGTAATCACCTTTCCATTCCGCTTTCAATTCCTCAATGCTCTTGTACACTTGATGGTTTGTCGTATCTGATACATCCGCTCCATCTGGAACACCTATTTTTTGGTCACTTAACATATGGCGAACGACATACGTTCTTGCAGCCAACGCCTGTGCCTTTAATGCCTCCATTTCAAACTTCGCAGGCATTTCTTGAGCTAGCACACCTACCACATAGTCCTCAAGTGGCACATTTTCAATTTTTTGTGCACTGACGCGGTGGACAGCTACCTCTACAGTCGGGCCTGAGGCGATTTGAGGCGGTTCTGGATTTGATTGTCGTTCTTCTGCCAGCTTAACCGAATCCTTTCCGGAGAACGGAATGACGAGCATAGATGGAATCAATAAAATCAAGACAAAAAGGACAGAAACTAGTACAATGATTGGTTTAATCTGTTTCATGAATGCAAGCCTCCACATCAAAATTAATGCATATCGTTCATGCACCTATATATCAATATTTATGGTGATGGACAAGCATTTATGACTCAAAAAAAATTAAAAAAGGACATTCTGATTTTCACTTTTAAAAAAGGATGAACTTTGTATGTATAAAAATAAAAAAGCTAGAGATATTACCTTGTATGGGTAATGTCCCTAGCTTTTTGTGGTTAGTCAAAAGTTCACTTTCACTTCTGCTACGAGGCTTTCTGTTTCTTCTTTAATACGTTCGATGTCAGCACCTAATGCCGCAAGCTTTTGGTGGAAGTTCACATAACCACGGTCTAAGTGCTTTAGTTCTGTTACACGTGTGTAGCCCTCTGCAACCAATCCGGATAAAATAAGTGCAGCGGCAGCGCGTAAATCAGTTGCGGCTACTTCAGCTCCTTGAAGCTGGGATTCTCCGTTGATAATAACAGAACGGCCTTCAATTTTAATGTCACCATTCATGCGTCGGAATTCTTCAACATGCATGAAGCGATTTTCAAATACAGTTTCTGTGATCATACTTGTGCCTTGCGCACGAAGTAATAATGCCATCATTTGTGATTGCATATCTGTAGGAAAACCAGGGTGAGGCATTGTTTTAATATCAACAGCCTTTAGTTTTTCAGGGCCAATGACTCGTAAACCATCTTGTTCTTCAATGATGGTAACGCCCATTTCTTCCATTTTTGCAACTAGTGAACTAAGGTGTTCTGGTACTGCACCTTTAACAAGGACATTACCACCTGTTATTGCAGCGGCCACCATAAATGTACCTGCTTCAATGCGATCAGGGATAATATTATGTGTTGCGCCATTCAATTCTTTAACACCTTCAATACGAATGGTTCCAGTCCCTGCGCCTCTTACCTTTGCTCCCATCGTATTTAGGAAGTTGGCAAGGTCGACAATTTCTGGCTCCTTCGCACAGTTTTCAATGATGGAAACTCCATCAGCAAGTGTAGCAGCCATCATGATGTTTTCAGTAGCTCCTACGCTTGGGAAATCCATGTATACTTTTGCACCGCGAAGTCTTCCATTGACTTCGGCATCAATATATCCATTACCAACTTTTACAACCGCACCCATTGCTTCAAATCCTTTTAAGTGCTGATCAATTGGTCTTGAGCCAATTGCACACCCGCCAGGAAGAGCAACTCTTGCGTGACCATTACGGGCAAGCAAAGACCCCATAACAAGCACAGATGCGCGCATTTTTCGAACATATTCAAAAGGTGCTTCCGTTTTTAGCTCTCTTGATGCATCGACAACGATTTGATTGTTAGCAAATGTAACCTCTGCGTTTAAATGGCGCAATACCTCATTAATCGTATACACATCTGAGAGCGTGGGTACTTCATTTATAACACTTCTACCATTACTTGCTAATAAGGATGCAGCGATTACTGGCAAAACAGCGTTTTTTGCGCCTTCTACTTTGACTGTGCCGTTTAACCTATGACCGCCGCGGACGATGATTTTTTCCAAGGTATTCCCCTCCGCGTCCCATTTTCTATATATTCATATTCATTCTTAACAATTGGTGTTCCATCTTGACTGTTGTTTATAGAACCCAATCTTTACAGATTCTTTACTTTTAGTGGAAAATTTCATTCGCACTGATGTAGTATATGCAAGCTACCGGGCAAATGTCTCTATTTGGGTGTGGATGCATTTCGTACATCGATTGATAAAATTTGGATAAAACAGCTCTGAAACAGCTGTTTTGATGTACAAATTTTACACAAAACCAATTTACATCATATCACTGTAGCATGCATGGGCACAAGTGAAATTTGTGGGAATTTCGCAATAATTGTCGACAAATATTTGAATATTTGAAGGAATATTTTTGAGTGCAAACAATACATAGTTCACATAGTACAAATTATACGTAAAGAACTTCTTGTTTTTGAGGGTTTGTCTTCCTTATTCGACAATTTTCTTTCTTGATTAAATTATCCTGAGAAAGTAAGAGGATATAGCAGTATATCCCACACATCTCAATTAGGTCATTCCAGTAATATCCAATGTATTTTTCCGATGCAATGGCATACTAAGGAATGTTTTTAGTTGAATTCCTCTCCTTACTTACATTTTTACCAGAACATCACTTAGAATACGTGGAAAGTAGTGGAGAACATATGCCACTGCTTACTTAAGCGGCTTTTTCACAAACTTTTTTGTATAAAGCGTTTTTAGTCAAGAATACTTGGTAATTGTTGTGACCAGAGGAGATAATCTAAAAAGAAATTGCTGACCGTGGATCCAATTGCAATTGTCACTAGAACTAAAAGGACGCGCACCTGGAAAACATGATTCGGCTTCACCAAATGCTCATATCGAATACTTTGCAGGGCCCACCATGTCACAGCAATAAAAATCAAATGCGAAATAATACTAATAAGTGCTTGTTGTCCAAAACCCGCTAACATAAAACCACTCCTTTGGAATCAAAGACTATGTACGCCACTACATTTGGCAACGCCTTTATGTCCCACTTCGTGTCGGCCTAAATCACACCACTCCATTTTACCATCTATTATGACAAAAGTCCGCTAAAAACAAGCATCAAAAAAGAAAGAGGCATCCCCATACCTCTCCCTTTGTAAATACCCCTATTTGTTTGAAAATGACCGGAAACTTAATTGAAAAAGTCTGCAAAGCTTTCGAATTGTTGAATGAATTCGAAGGCGACACCTGGAAAAATTCCGAATCCTATCGTTCCGACTACAGCAATGATTACGACAATGAGCACACCTAAAGGTAGTTTTATTTGACTGTCGTCTTCTGCCGGTCTAAAGAACATTTGTGTAAGGATTCCGAAGTAATAGAAATACGATACTACGGTTGTCGCAATCATAATCGATGCCAACACATAGTGCGACGGACTTGTCACAAATGTCCCAATGAAAATCTCCAATTTTCCAATGAAACCAGCTGTTCCTGGAATTCCCGCTAACGAAAGAATAAATACAGCAAGTGCAACAGCTAGTACAGGTGAACGCTTATACAGTCCTGCAAACTGACTAATGTCCTCTGAGTCCGATTTTTGCGAAACGACCTGAAGTATGGCAAAAAATCCAAGGCTCATGAAGAGATATGCCACTAAATAGAACCAAATTGCATCCATCATAAAATAGGAGAAAACGACAAATGCTACTAATAAATATCCAGCGTGGGCAATACTTGAATATGCCATCATCCGCTTTACATTTCGTTGTCTGAGTGCAATGGTGTTTCCAATAATCATTGTGGCACCCGCGATAATCGCTAACAGATCCTGTAGATGGTACACTAAATATGGTGTTTCTTCAGTTCCAGATGGTACCTGGATGAACGCTGTTACCACAATTCTCAAAAGAATCACAAAGCCCGCTGTCTTTGAAACAACACTTAAAAAGGCTGTAACAGGTGTTGGTGCTCCTTGATATACATCTGGTGCCCACATATGAAATGGAGCTGCCGCAATTTTAAAGGATAGACCGACTACAATCATAAACAGCGCAAGGGCGACAAGATAAATATGCTGTGGATCCTGTAGATTCCCGAACGCTCTAAAGATTTCTTTTAAATTCGAGGTTCCAGTTAATCCATACACATAACTGACACCGAATAAAAAGATCGCGGTTGAAACTGTTCCGTTAATCACATATTTCATTGCTGATTCATTTGAAAGCTTATTGCGCTTTCGAATTCCAGCTAAAATATAGGAAGAAATCGAAAGTAGTTCCAAACCGACAAACAGTGTAATCAGGTCACCACTTGAGGTCATAATCATCGTACCTAAAAGCGCCGCTAGGAGTAAGTAATAAAACTCTCCACGATACTCACCAATACCAGCTTTCGGTTCGTAGCTCATTGCAAGCAAGATTACGAGACCAGTTCCTACTAATAAAATTAATTTAAACGCTATCGCAAAGGAATCCAGTCTGAATGTATCGTACAAAATGGACGTGACGTCAGTTCCAATTAAGGAAACTGTAAACCCGATTGCCACAAGGATTCCGGCAATGCCAATCCAACCAAGTGGGCGACGGTCCTTATCTTTCCCCATAAATAAATCAAGTAATGATAGAAGGGTTGCAACACCGAGGATGATAAATTCTGGTGCCATAACTCCCCAATCAAAGCTTAGCAAAGTTTCTGTATCCATCGGCTCACCCTCCTAACCCTAGCATGATTGTTTCAAGTGCAACCTGAAGTGGCTGTGTAAGCACGTTAGGATAAACACCAATTAAGACGATAAACGCAAGTAAGACAAGTACCGGAACCATTTCAATTGGACGTAAATCAAATGCTCCCTCATACGAATGATTTGCTTTTCCGTAAGTCACATTTAATACGGCACGTAATAAATACACAGCTGTTAAAATGATGCCGATTGCCCCAATTGCAGCAAGTACTGGCATTTCCTTGAATAATCCAAGGAAGGCCATAAATTCACTCACAAATCCAGACATTCCCGGTAGTCCAAGTGAAGCCATTGCCGCTGCTAACAAAAAGCCAGCCGTTAGTGGCATCACCTTCGCTAGTCCACCCAGCTTGTCAATATACGATGTTCCGGCACGCTCATACATGACCCCAATTAAGAAGAACAATAATGCCGAAATCAAACCGTGTGATACAACCTGGAATACCGCTCCTTGTACTCCTGCTTCATTCATCGCACCAAGTCCAATCAACACAATCCCCATGTGGGAAATACTCGAGTAAGCAAGAACCATTTTGAAGTCCTTTTGGACAAATGCTAAAAATGCTCCATATAAAAGGTTGATAACCCCAAGCACAGCAACAATCGGTGCTAGTGTGCTGAACTCATCCGGAAAGAATCCCATCCCGAATCGGATAATCCCGTAGGCTCCAATTTTTAAAAGAATCCCCGAGTGAATCATGACAATTGATGGCGGTGCTTGAACGTGAACACGAAGCATCCATGTGTGCAATGGAAAAATCGGCAATTTGATGCCAAATCCGATAATAATCGCAATCAATAATCCGAGACGTAAATCCTCAGAAAATTGCCCCGGTATCGGTAAACTGTCTGGCGGGCTTGCAAATATTGCGGTTAATGCCGCAATATTGGTTGTTCCAGCCTTTGCGAAAATAATCATAATGACTATCAATAAAATCGCAGACCCAAGGCCGTTATAAATTAAGAAGCTAAACGCTGCCTTTTCTTTTTCGAAATAGCCCCATTTTCCAATCAGGAAGAATGTTGAAATCAATGTCATTTCAAAAAAGACAAAGAATAAAAGCAAGTTTCCTGCTGTAAACACACCAAGCATGCCAAGTTCAAGTAAAAGGAATAACATGAAATAACCTTTCCATTCCTTTTTAATATGAACGGATGCAATGGCTGCGAGTGTTGAAATCACCGTTGTTAACAGGACGAGCACTAAGGTTAGGCCGTTGAGTGCCATCTCATAGTTAACTTCCCACGGATTTCCTTTCGGTAAAAAACCAAACCAGTAGGCGGTTTCCTTTAGCTTTTCGAGGTCTCCTCCACCCGTATAAAACCCGTATGCATATAAAGCAAGAACAAGTGAAGGGATCGTTGCTAAAATGCCAACAAGCTTGATTGTTTTTTCGTCATCTTTTGGTACAAACGCGAGAACGACAATACCTAAAATCGGGAAGAATACTAAAAGTGAAAGAATCAATGAACTCATCTTAAGTACCCCCCTGTCAGTGCCACAACGAGAAGTAGGATTGCTAATCCCACAAAGGCAACGGATGTGTACATTTGTACCTGGCCATTTTGTAACTTAGCCCCAAGCTTTCCGATTCCTTGTGTCGCCTGTGCCACACCTTTTACAATGCCACCTACTAAAAATTCATCAATATATCGTAAGAATAAGCTGAATACCTTTGTCACATAGACAATGGTCATGTTGTAAAATTCATCAATAAAATATTTGTTGGAGACGATACTGTACGTAATCGGTGCCCGCGAGCTGAAAAAGTCTCTCGGAATCGATTTTCTTTGATACATCGCATACGCAAGCAAGATACCAATTAGAGATGCAAAGGTTGCAACGCCGACAATCCATCCTGGTCCCTCAATATGACCTGGTCCATACAGGTTCGTACCTTCTGTTAACCAATCCCCTAAAAAGGATCCAAACCACGGTGTGTTCACATAACCTGCAATAATGGCAAGGACACCTAGAACCATCATCGGAATTGTCATCCAACTTGGTGACTCTTTTACATTTGTGTGACTTCCCCTTGACTCCCCAGTAAAGACCATGAAGAACAAACGGAACATATAAAATGCTGTAAAGAAGGCTGCAATTACCGCTAACCAGAACAACACATAATTTCCTTGTACCCAAGTTGCAACTAGGATTTCGTCTTTACTGAAAAATCCTGAGAAAAGTGGAACACCGCTAATCGCCAAGGTTCCAATTAAGAATAATGGACCTGTTACGCGTAGCTTTTTCCATAATCCGCCCATTTCCTCGATGTTCTGTGTATGAACGGCATGGATCACACTACCTGCTGCTAAGAACAGTAATGCTTTAAAGAAAGCATGTGTCATTAAGTGAAATACCCCTGCCACATAGCCAGCAGATCCCAATGCAAGCATCATGTAACCGAGCTGACTCACGGTTGAGTAGGCAAGAACCCGTTTTATGTCCTTTTGTGCAAGGCCAATCGATGCTGCAAAAATGGCTGTAATTGCGCCCACAACCGCAACTGTCATCATTGCTACAGGACTTGCTGCAAATAATGGGAAAGTTGTAGCCACTAAGTATACCCCTGCTGCAACCATCGTGGCTGCATGGATTAAAGCCGAAACAGGTGTTGGACCTTCCATTGCGTCCGGCAACCATGTGTGAAGCGGGAATTGGCCTGATTTACCAACGGCTCCCACAAAAATTAAGATTGCGGTCAGAGTAATCATGGTTGATGAAATTTCCCCTGAGCTAACTGCGCTAAAAATTTCATCATATTCAAAGCTGTTAACTTGCCAGAATAATAGAATCATCCCGATTAATAGCCCAACATCCCCGATACGCGTCATAATAAACGCTTTTTTCGCGGCGGCTTTCGCTTCTTCCTTATAAAAGTAGAATCCAATTAAGAGAAATGAACCGAGTCCAACAAGCTCCCAGAAAATATACGTTTGCAAAAGGTTTGGTGAAATCACCAAGCCCAGCATCGCGAAGGTAAATAACCCCAGGTATGCATAAAATACAGGAAAGCGCTCATCTCCATGCATATACCCTTTTGAATAGATATGTACTAAAAGTGCCACAAGCGATACTACCACTAACATAAGTGCATTTAATTGATTGACTTCAAACCCCGCTGTTAAGTGAACATCCCCAATTGATAACCACGTGCTCTCATATTTGTATGTTGGATTCCCAAGTCTCGCGATGAGTACCAACACCGAGTAGACGAATGAGACAAACGTAAGCAGAATCCCAATATAGGCACTCGACTCCTTCATTCGTTTACCGAATATAAGAAGGAACAAAAAAGAGATAAGCGGGAAAAGCGGTATGACCCATGCGTTTTCCATCATCGTATCACAATCCCCTTCTTCGATCTTCGCGCTAAAGGCCAGCGGAAGCCTTGAATCCACCGCCTTTACCGGTTTTAATGTTTCATGGAATTCATTTCATCAATATTAACCGTGCGTTTATTTCGGTACAGTGCCATCAAAATCGCTAGACCGACAGCAAATTCAGCTGCGGCAATTGCAATCGTAAACAGTGAGAAAACCTGTCCTGTTATCCCAGGAACCATTCCGTATTTACTAAAGGCGACAAAATTAATATTCACTGCATTCAGCATCAACTCAACAGAGATCAACACAATCACCGTATTTTTTTTTGTGAATGCGCCATAAAGACCGATACAGAATAAAATTAACGCGAGTATAAGGTAGGCTGCTAACGGAACTGAACTCATTCCTCTTTCGCCTCCTCTTCATTGTCTTTTTTCGATAATATGATTGCCCCTATTAAGGCAACAAGCAACACCACCGATGTTAATTCAAATGGAATGACATACTTTGCAAAAAGCTCTACTCCAATTTTCTCTGTATTGTTTACATGAAGGTCCATTGCTTGCTGGCCAAAATCGAGATCATAAATACCGAGGTAGACGGCAATACCAAATGCAAGGATTCCTCCGACTACTAAAACGGTTCGACCACGACTAACCTTTGGCTCACTTGTGTCATTATGCTTCGTGAGCATGATTCCAAACAGCATTAAAATTGTAATGGCACCAGAGTAAATTAGGACCTGCACAGCTGCAACGAATTCCGCATAAAGCATGACGTACAAACCTGCGATACTAATGAAGGTGAAGACAAGTGCGATAACCATATGGATGACCTTTTGGAGGTTCAGCATTAAAATACCGCCACCCATTGCACTAATTGCTAGGACTATGAATGCTAGAAATTCCCCGGTCACACTTTATTCTCCTTTCGCACGTTCGTATCGTTTTCATCTAACCACTCCAGGTTTTTAAACAAATCATCACGACTATATTCTGCCAGTTCAAAGTTGTTCGTCATGACAATCGCTTCTGTCGGACAAACCTCTGTGCACAGGTCACATAGAATACAAATTTCAAAGTTAATGTCATACGTATCTATGATTTTCCCTTTTTTAGTCGGATCAGGATGCTTTTTCCCGGTTAACTGGATACAATCGGTTGGACAAATGTTGGCACATTGATTACATACAATACACTTTTCTGGATAAAACTTTTGGATACCACGAAAGCGGTCTGGTAGTGGTAGTGGTTCATTCGGATAATCATATGTGACTTTTTTATAGGTTAATTGATTAAGGGTGTATTTCATCCCTTTCAGCAAGCCAAACATATTTTGTCACCCCTTTATTAGGTAATTGCTCTAGAAAAACAATTCTTTAATCAAAGCCGATAAGAAAATGTTCGCTAGTGCGATTGGAAGTAGTACCTTCCAGCCGAATTCCATCAGTCTGTCCGCACGTAAACGCGGGAAGGTGGAGCGGAACCAGATTAATACAAAGATAACCAAGCTAAATTTCAAGGAGAACCAAACAGCTCCTGGAATAAAGTCTAAAAATAGAACAGGTTTCCAGCCGCCTAAGAAAAGTACAGTCGTTAATGCTGCCATCGCGAACATATACACATACTCCGCGAGCATAAAGAATGCCCATCTAAATCCTGAGTACTCAATATGGAAACCAGCGACAATCTCTGACTCTGCCTCAGGTAAGTCGAATGGTACACGGTTGAGCTCTGCAACAGACGCGATAAAAAAGACAACAAAAGCAATCGGCTGAGCAAAGATAAACCAAACCTTATCCTGGGCTTCAACAATATCTGTTAGGTTTAAGCTACCTGATAATAAAATGACTCCAATGACTGACATCACAAGTGGAATCTCATAGGAAATCATTTGTGCAGCTGCACGCATTCCTCCCATGAGGGCATATTTATTATTGGATGCCCAACCACCGGCCGCGATTCCGATTGTTGTAAGACCAGATACAGCAATGTAGTAGAGCAAGCCCACCCCAATATCTGCAAATTTATAGCTATCCGTAAACGGAAGAACTGCCACAACCATGAAGGCTGGTGCAAATGCAATTGCAGGTGCAAGAATAAATAATGGGCGGTCTGCCGCTTTCGGAATCACGTCTTCTTTTAAAAGAAGCTTTAGAACGTCAGCCACTGTTTGTAATAGTCCCCAGCGCCCACCAGTCTGATTAGGCCCTTGACGTGCTTGCATGAATCCCATTACCTTACGCTCTGCAAGGATTGCGTATGTAACGAACCCTAAGATGACAAAAAGTAAGACGGTTGTTAGTACAAAGAAAATAGCAAAATTCGACCAACTTGGAGGTGAATGTAGCAGGTTTTCGATCATTAACCATCAACCTCCCCAAGGACGATGTCTATCGCACCTAAAATTGCAATCAAGTTTGCCATATTTTCACCCTTTAACAGCTTCGGAAGGATTTGGAGATTGTAGAATGACGGACGTCTAAATTTCAAACGATACGGTTCCTTTTTTCCGTCACTTGAAATATAACAACCAATTTCTCCGCGTGGTGATTCAATCCGGACATACGCTTCACCCTTCGGCGCTTTTATGATTTTCGGAACCTTTGCCATAATTGGCCCTTCTTCAGGGAATTGTTCTACAGCCTGTTCTACAATTTTTAGTGATTCCTCAATCTCTGCCATGCGACAGTGATAGCGTGCCCATGCATCTCCGCCATCCCTTGTTGGCACTTCAAAATCAAAACGGTCATAAATCGAATACGGCTCATCTTTTCGGAGATCCCATTTCACTCCTGTACAACGAAGGTTCGTGCCACTCAAGGAATAATTAAGCGCATCCTCTTTCGTGTACTTGCCAACACCAATGACACGGTCACGGAAAATTTCATTTCCTGTAACTAGCTGGTGGTATCCTGGAAGCTGTGATCTCATATAAGGAACAAATTCTTTTACTTTTTCAATCCAGCCCTCAGGCGCATCCCATTTAACCCCGCCAACACGCATATAGTTAAACGTAAGCCTTGCCCCAGAAAGCTCATTTAATAGATTAATAATCATTTCTCTTTCTCTAAACGCATAGAGAAATGGCGTTGTTGCACCAATATCGAGTAAATACGTTCCCCACCATACAAGGTGGCTCGCAATCCGCCCCAATTCCATTGCTAAAATGCGTAAATACTCTGCCCGCTCAGGAACCTCAATGTTCATCATCGTTTCAACCGCGTGACAAAGCACATAGTTATTCGTCATCGCCGATAAATAATCCATTCGGTCTGTGTACGGAATAATTTGTGTGTATTGCAAATCCTCTGCAAGCTTTTCAGTACCACGGTGCAGATATCCAATTACAGGTGTAGCTTCCTTGATGATTTCCCCGTCAATTTTAACAACAAGACGGAATACCCCGTGCGTACTTGGATGCTGTGGTCCTACATTTAGGAGCATTTCTTCTGTACGAATCATATGCTACACCTCCACATCATACGGTTCATAGTCTTTTCTAAGTGGATATCCCACCCAGTCGTCCGGCAATAGAATTCGAGTTAAATTTGGATGCCCAGTAAATGTGATGCCGAGTAAATCATAGGCTTCTCGCTCTGGCCAATTTGCCCCTTCCCATAATGGCTGCAAGGATTCAGTTGTTGGCTCATCACGGTCAAGCTTTACCTTTAACGCAACAGATTGACGGTTTTTATATGAGAATAAATGAACATATACTTCCATATGGGTCTGGAAGTCCGTACCATGTAGTTCGGAGAGGTAATCAAACCCAAGCTGTTCATTAAACTTTAAAAACTGTGCAACCTTAAAATATGTATCTGGCTTTGCAACAAGTGTTGGAACGTCCTTTGATAGTGTATTAATATATGAATCTTCTAAAACATCCTCCCCAAGGTGTTCCCGAATTACTTTCACATATTTATCTAAATATTTTTGGTTTGGAGATGGTGCTGCCTCTTCGACTTCTTCAGGCACTCCACCTGCTGATGCTTTTGCCCTTGCTGCAGCTGCAGCCTTTGCTTTTGCTGCTGCAATGGCTTTTGCCTTTTCCTTAGCTAGATCATCTCCACCGCCGCCAGCTGCCGCTTTGGCTTTTGCTGCGGCCGCCGCCTTTGCCTTGGCTGCAGCTACTGCTTTCGCCTTCGCTTTCGCAAGCTCATCATCGTCCGAACCTGCTGCCTTTTCAGCCGCCTTCTGCTTCGCAAGTGCAGCAGCCTTTGCTTTCGCTGCGGCAACTGCTTTTGCCTTTGCCTTCGCTAAGTCATCGTCNNTTCGCTTTTGCTGCTGCAGTGGCTTTCGCTTTCGCCGTTGCTTTGTCTTCTGACTCCGCCGATTCGTCTGATGCGGCTTCCGCGGCCTTTTGCTTGGCTAGTGCTGCTGCCTTCGCTTTTGCTGCTGCAGCGGCTTTCGCTTTCGCCGTTGCTTTGTCATCTGACTCCGCCGATTCGTCTGATGCGGCTTCTGCGGCCTTTTGCTTGGCTAGTACTGCTGCCTTCGCTTTTGCTGCAGCAGCCGCTTTTGCCTTTGCGGCGGCCGCCGCTTTCTGCTTCGCTAAATCCAAATCTTCCTCTTCTGATGATTCTGAATTCTTATTAGCTGTTGCTTCCTCATCAGCTTGTTGTTTCGCCTTTTGCTTGGCTAATGCGGCAGCTTTTGCCTTTGCCGCAGCAGCTGCTTTTGCCTTCGCAATATCTATATTTTCTTCCTTAGCTTCATCTTCACTTTTCGCTTCAGCTGCCTGTTTTTCAGCGAGCCGCTTTCTTGCAGCTTCCTTCGTTTTCTCCGCAGCCTCTCGCTTAAGTTGTTCCAGGTCTTTTTCTTCGCTCACGCTAAATCACCTTCTTCCCCGTTTTAGCCTCATAGCGAATCTTTTCTTTTAATTTATTAATTCCATAAATGAGTGCAGCAGGATTTGGAGGACAACCCGGTATGTACACATCAACCGGTACAATTTGGTCAACCCCTTTTACAACCGCATACGATTTCACATAAGGTCCCCCCGCAGTCGCACAGGATCCCATAGCAATCACCCATTTAGGCTCTGGCATCTGATCATACAATCTCTTTAAAACTGGTGCCATTTTCTTCGTAACCGTACCCGACACAATCATACAATCCGACTGACGTGGAGACGTCCGGAAAAAGGAACCAAAGCGATCTAAATCATAATGAGAAGAACCTGTCCCCATCATTTCAATCGCACAACAAGCCAGACCAAATGTAAGTGGCCACAACGAATTACTTCGTGCCCAACCTTTCACCTGCTCCAGCGTCGTCATAAATACACTTCTCTTTAACTCTTCCATCTCTAAATCTGAAATACCATCCATTTTTAAATCCATTTCAACACGCCCTTCTTCCAAGCATATACTAAGCCGATAACGAGCATTACAACGAAAATGAACATCTCAACTAATGCGAAAATTCCGAGTTTTTCGTAGGCAACAGCCCATGGATATAAAAATACAGTCTCAACATCAAAAATAACAAACAATAGTGCAAAAATATAATACCGTACATTAAACTGTACGCGAGAATCATGGAACGGCTCAATCCCACTCTCATATGTAGTAGCCTTTTCCTCACTCGGTGCATGTGGACGAAGCAACTTCCCCAGAAACAACGCCACAATCGGGAGTAAAATACCCAACAACAAGAAGACAAACACAATCATGTAACTATTCAAATACTGATTCAAAAGTTCCTCCATGCAGCCCCCTCCGATCTCCCCTAACATTTTATCAAAATATTATAAATTGTAACCGAATACATTATAGCACTTTTCCCAGCCCAGTGTCGACCAAACCTGCCACTTATTCTACGAAATTACCATTTCTGACAAATGGGGAAAAAACAGGCGGGGAAAGCTCGCTTTCCCAAGCCATTTTTCCCCATTTGCAGTTTCAGCAAAGCTGAAATGATGAAACTTTAGTTTCATCAAAATGGGAATTTCGAACTTCATAGAACATAAGACCCCAGTTGGTCGACACTTGGCCCCCCTCACCTAGCCAAAAAGGCCGCAGGCATTTTTGACGTACTTCCTTGTTTGAAATAGGGTCAGCCAACCCCTACATTAAGTAACGAAGTTACGCCCACCAACCCAAATTAATCTAGAAATAAAACTCGAAAAGCAACGCCGCCAGTTTCACCAAAATTTCGCGTACAATCCGCTCAACTTTGACTTCAACATAACTCACATTCGTAACGAAGTTACGCCCACAAAGAGTTTTCTAATATTCGTACCATCACTCAAACGATTCCATCCCCTTGAGGGTACGATTAACCCTTTTTCATACCCTCACTCAATCCCATCCACCTCTCGAGGGTACGTTTACCTCCCCAGAACTCATCCAACCCATTCAATCCCCCAATAATCCATGTCCATATTTTTCTTCTATACTAATAACCTATTGTCCAACCCCCAAAATTATCAACCAAAATTAAAAGTTATTGCCAAAAACGAAAAAAGGACTACACAAAAGTAGCCCATAAATCACACTTCACTCTCCAAGTTCAATCGTAACCTCAAGCTCTTCCAAGAATTTGGGAGCTTTTTGTTTATAGGTAACAACACGGATATCCTCCTCAGCTACAGCAGCAACGAACTGTACCTCATATTGGTTTACAGCACCCTCTACTCGTTTTGGTGTTTTCTCCTGATGAAATGCTTCTCCGTTTTTCTTTTCAATCAAAATCCCATTTGCTTGCCAGAACGCATCATCGCCCATAGTTTCCACGGTCAGAGTTACTACTCCGTTTTCACTCTTAATGTCTAATACGGTAATTTCCCCAATCTCACCTTGTGAAAGCGTCAATTTTTCCCCTGTCCAGTCGCCTTTCACTTCTTCAACCTTGTCATTTCCAACAAGTAAATAAGGTTTAAACGTTAATGACTTTGGAACAATCTCAAGCGGCTCAAAGTAATAACGAAAGGTTTGTAACAGTTGACCGTTTTTCATAGGTCCTCCACCGCCACCTCCGCTTAACGGCTGAAGGACATTTCCTTGGTCATCAACGACTTGATAATCTAACCAATCATACTTTTTACTCTCAAAAACCTTTTCATCCACAATCTGACGAAACAAAATTTCCGTGCTCGTTGGGAAAAATGTCACTTTATCCACATGCATCGTTAAATCCTTCGTTTCCACTGTTTCATTTACAAGGTAAGCACGGTTATCTCCTTGCCTCGTGATTGGTAATTCAACTAGTACAGAATTCTTTTTATGTGTACCAATCCCAAGATTAAACTCATTAGGAAGTTCCTCACGAATACTAATACTCAAGATTCCCGCATAATCTCCGTTTTCCAATAATTCACCACGTTCGCCCATCCCATAGCTAACACCCTTCCCATCAATAGTTAACCGTAAGTCGGAAAGAAAGTCCGTTGAATAATTGTTATCCACTTGTGTATAAGATTCAATCAGATAACCTATATGAATCTGTGAACCATCATAAAGACTCTCAGTAAAAGTAACCACTTGCCCATTCATTTCTACTTGTTGCCCCAATAATGTGGTCAGCCCTTCTTCTTCTCCTTTTTGTGTTCCAATGTCCCCTACCATTTTAAAAATAGATCCGATTACAGGCACAGACCTCATCGTCTCAGCTAATGTTGGTGACATAAAGGATACCCCAAATAAAAGTACCCCCACAATAAATACTGCCGCAACTGGATAATAAAGGTGTGAAAATGACTTCTTTTTCGGAAGGGAACGAAGTGTTTCGTTCATACGCTGCTCCACACTTGCAGGAACCTGTGGGTTTGCTTTCTTTTTTATTTGCTCTTCCCATTTATCCATGATGATCCCTCCTCCTTTGCATCCCATAGCTCACGCATTTTTTCACGGGCACGACGTAATCTCGTTTTAATCGTATTTTCCGGAACCTCATAAATTTGAGCTAATTCTAGGATTGATATTCCCTCAATATGAAAAAGCTTTAACAATTGAGACTGCTCTTCCGATAACATACTAAGCATCTGTTCAACCTCAACCTCTTCATACCCGTGTTCATTCATATGAGGCTCTAACCATTCCTCCATCTTTATGACATTTTTTTTATGCCTTAACAGCTGGTAACATTCATTCAAAACAATTCGACACAACCAACTTTTGAAATAAGCTGGCTCTCTCAACGTATCAATCTTCTCGTATGCCTTAATGATCGCTTCCTGCATCGCATCTGCACAATCCTCATCATTTATTAAAATGGTCTTTGCTACGCGATACATCAGAAGCTTATGGGCCGTAATCAATTTTTCAAAGGAGGAATGGCTCCCACGCCTTGCCTTTTTCACCTCTTTAGCGATATCCAAATTATGCTCTCCTTTCCGAGTCAACCTATTCCTTAGATACAAGAAAACGGCAAAAGGTTTCAACAAACATAAAAATTTCATATCTAATAACCAAGTTCTGTTATAACGATTATATAAGGGATTGAATGATAGAGATAGTAGCTTAAATACAAGTAAATCCTCCATGTAAAAATTAATGAGACTACACCTTCTATCCAATTCTATTGAATTTATCAATATCCTCACACCTGTTAATCAACTCACGCAAAAAACCCTAAATAACACAAAAACCCCCAGGGCCAAAGGCCTCTGGGGGTCAATACTAAAATTAGTATTTGTTTTGTGTTACGTTTAATCGATTGATGGCACGTTTTAAAGCGAGCTCTGCTCGTTTAAAATCGACATGTTCTTGTTTCGCCTGCAAGCGTTGTTCAGCACGTTTCTTCGCCTCTTTTGCACGGTGAACATCAATATGCTCTGCTGTTTCAGCAGCTTGAGCAAGGATTGTTACTTGGTCAGGACGAACCTCGAGAAAGCCTCCACTCACAGCCACAAGTTCAGTGTTGCCTTCCTTCTTAAGTCTAACTGCTCCTACTTGAAGAGGAGCAACCATAGGAATATGTCCTGGTAAAATACCGAGCTCTCCGCTTTGAGCTTTGGCACTTACCATTTCCACATCAGCTTCATAAACTGGGCCATCAGGAGTCACGACATTGACTTTTACTGTCTTCATTTTACACCCTCCTAGGTCCCGTTAATTATGCTTCAACACCCATGTTCTTTCCAGCTTCTACTGCTTCTTCAATTCGACCAACTAGACGGAACGCATCTTCAGGAAGATAATCGTATTTACCTTCTAGGATTTCTTTGAATCCACGAACTGTTTCTTTAACAGGAACATAAGAACCTGGTTGACCAGTGAATTGCTCAGCAACGTGGAAGTTTTGAGATAAGAAGAATTGGATACGACGCGCACGGTGTACGGTTAACTTATCCTCATCGCCTAGCTCATCCATACCTAGGATTGCAATGATATCTTGCAGTTCACGGTAACGTTGTAGTGTTTGTTGTACTTGACGCGCAACTTCATAGTGCTCTTCTCCAACAATCTCAGGAGATAATGCACGAGATGTAGATGCTAATGGATCCACTGCAGGGTAAATACCCATCTCAGAAAGCTTACGCTCAAGGTTAGTTGTTGCGTCTAAGTGAGCAAACGTTGTAGCTGGAGCCGGGTCAGTATAGTCATCGGCAGGTACGTAAATCGCTTGGATTGACGTTACAGATCCAACGTTTGTTGATGTAATACGTTCTTGTAATTTACCCATCTCAGTTGCTAGAGTTGGTTGATAACCAACGGCAGATGGCATACGTCCAAGTAGGGCTGATACTTCAGAACCTGCTTGTGTGAAACGGAAAATGTTATCGATGAAGAATAACACGTCTTGTCCTTGCTCATCACGGAAGTATTCCGCCATTGTAAGACCAGTTAGTGCTACACGCATACGCGCACCTGGTGGTTCGTTCATCTGACCGAATACCATCGCTGTTTTTGAAATAACTCCAGAGTCTTTCATTTCGTAGTATAAGTCGTTTCCTTCACGAGTACGCTCACCTACACCAGCGAATACGGAAATACCACCATGTTCTTGTGCGATGTTGTTGATAAGCTCTTGGATAAGAACGGTTTTACCAACTCCCGCACCACCGAATAGACCGATTTTTCCACCTTTAATGTATGGAGCAAGAAGGTCTACTACTTTAATACCAGTTTCAAGAATTTCAACTTCTGTAGTGAGTTGTTCAAATGTTGGTGCCTCTCTGTGAATTGCATCACGACGTGCCTCAGCAGCTACTGGCTCATCAAGGTCAATGTTCTCACCTAAAACGTTAAATACACGTCCAAGGGTTACATCTCCAACTGGTACAGAAATTGGCTTACCAGTGTCAGTAACCTCTAATCCACGAACTACTCCGTCAGTAGATGACATCGCAATTGTACGTACAGTGTCATCACCTAGGTGAAGTGCAACTTCTAATGTTAAGTTGATATCAACTTCATTTTCGTTTCGCGCACTATGTTTAATCGTAAGGGCGTTATAAATCTCAGGAAGATGGCCGCTGTCAAACTGTACGTCTACAACAGGACCCATAACTTGGGTAACGCGTCCTTTTGTCATCGTTTTCCCTCCTAACTTACTTTTGGGCGGTCACTCAAAATTTTTCGCACACTTTGAATGCCTAATAAATCTATCTAATGTTGTAAAAATCCTACTCTAGTGCTGCTGCTCCACCGACAATTTCCGTAATTTCTTGCGTAATTGCCGCTTGACGGGCACGGTTGTATGAAAGAGTAAGTGAATCGATAAGCTCTTTCGCATTGTCTGTCGCATTTTTCATCGCAGTCATACGAGCGGAGTGTTCACTTGCTTTTCCATCTAAAAGTGCTCCGTAGATGAGACTTTCAGCATACTGAGGTAGCAATACCTCTAAGATATCTTCTTGTGAAGGTTCAAATTCATAAGAAGTTTGTTTTTTGTTTGCAGCTAAATCCGATAACGGTAATAGCTTTTTCTCTGTTACATCATGTTGAATCGCACTTACAAAGTGGTTATACCACATGTAAAGCTCATCATACGTACCATCAGCAAACATATTTACAGTTGCATTCGCAATATCCTTAATCTCAGCGAAAGATGGCTGATCAGATAAACCAGCGATTTCTAGGCTGACAGAAATTCCTCTTTTCACAAAGAAGTCACGGCCAACACGACCGATTGCAATGACTGTAAATTCGTCAGTGCTTTTATGACGTTTTTGCATCGCTTGGTATGCACCGCGAATCACGTTACTGTTATAGGCACCAGCTAATCCACGGTCAGATGTGATGACAATGTAAGCAGTCTTTTTAACAGGTCTGTGAAGTAGCATTGGATGACTTGCTTCCGAGCTGCCCACTGCGATATTCGCAACGACCTCTTGAATTTTTTCCATATATGGAACGAACGATTTTGCATTTGCTTCAGCACGGCTAAATTTAGATGCCGATACCATCTGCATCGCTTTTGTAATTTGACTTGTTTTCTTTGTTGATGTGATTCTAGTTTTTATATCACGTAAGGATGCCAAAGGTTCTCACCACCTTTTCCTCGATTTATCGTAAAACGCTTTGGAACCGAGTCTTCCTAGCTTTATTCAGATAAGCGACGAGCTATGAAAGCACGCCGCCTCTCATAATATAATCAAATGCGCCTTGGCGTATTTGCGCCCAGATTTTTTCGAGCATGCTCGAAAATTTTCCTTTGAAAATCGCATGTCTCCGCCGGAGGCTTTAACTTTAATCAGCCGGGGCTGAATAAAGTTAATTACTCAGATACCGCAAAAGTCTTTTTGAAGTCGTTGATCGCAGAAGCAAATACTTCGTCTTCTGGAAGCTTACCAGTTGACTTAATGTGATCAAAGATTTCAGCTTTACGGTTATGCTCTAACCATACGTAGTATTCTTCCTCGAAACGAGAAAGGTCTTCTACTGGAATATCATCTAAGAATCCACGAGTTAATGCATATAGAATCGCAACTTGCTTTTCTACTGATAGTGGCTTGTTTAGACCTTGTTTTAAAACTTCTACTGTACGTGCACCACGGTTAAGCTTCGCTTGAGTTGCTTTATCAAGATCTGAACCGAACTGAGCGAATGCTTCTAGTTCACGGTAAGAAGCAAGGTCAAGACGTAATGTACCTGATACCTTCTTCATTGCATTGATTTGCGCAGAACCCCCAACACGTGATACGGATAAACCTGCGTTAACGGCAGGACGTACACCTGAGAAGAATAAGTCAGATTGTAAGAAAATTTGTCCGTCAGTAATCGAGATAACGTTTGTTGGAATGTATGCAGATACGTCACCAGCTTGTGTTTCAATGAACGGTAAAGCTGTGATTGATCCGCCACCTTTTGCGTCAGAAAGCTTCGCAGCACGCTCTAAAAGGCGAGAGTGCAGGTAGAAAACATCCCCTGGATATGCTTCACGACCTGGAGGACGACGTAGTAATAATGAAAGTTCACGGTATGCAGATGCTTGTTTTGTTAAGTCATCATAGATAACTAAAACGTGCTTACCATTGTACATGAACTCTTCACCCATTGTTACACCCGCATATGGAGCTAAGAATAACATTGGAGCTGGTTGTGATGCAGAAGCAGTTACAACGATTGTGTAATCTAATGCACCGTTTTTACGTAATGTTTCAACAACACCACGAACTGTTGATTCTTTTTGACCAATTGCTACGTAAATACAGATCATATTTTCGTTCTTTTGGTTAAGAATTGTGTCGATTGCAACAGTTGTTTTACCTGTTTGACGGTCACCGATGATCAACTCACGCTGACCACGACCGATTGGAATTAATGCGTCAATCGCTTTGATACCAGTTTGTAGTGGTTCATGAACAGATTTACGGTCCATGATACCAGGAGCTGGACTTTCGATTGGACGAGTTTTTGTAGTTTCGATTGGACCAAGACCATCTACTGGCTGTCCTAGAGAGTTAACAACACGGCCGATCAATGCTTCACCAACTGGAACCTCCATGATACGTCCTGTACGACGTACTTCGTCACCTTCACGAATATCTGTGAAAGGACCAAGGATGATAATACCAACGTTGTTTTCTTCAAGGTTCTGTGCCATACCCATGACACCGTTTGAAAATTCAACGAGTTCTCCAGCCATGACATTGTCGAGGCCATGAGCACGTGCGATACCGTCACCGACACTGATAACCGTACCAACTTCGCTCACTTGTATTTCAGACTGATAGTTTTCAATTTGCTTTTTTATCAGCGCACTAATTTCTTCAGCTTTGATGCTCATGAATTTCACCCCTATCTTTTCGCAATAAGTTGACGCTCTAAGCGCTCTAACTTACCTTTTACACTTCCGTCAAATATACGATTTCCGATTCGAAGCTTCACGCCACCAATCAGACTTGGATCTACAATATTTTGAATACGTAATGAAGATTTTCCAACCTTGACCGCAAATACGCTGGAGATTCCTGCTTCCTCTGAGTCTGTTAAAGGACGGACAGAGTAGACAGTGGCATCTGCAATTCCGCGCTTGTCATTTGCTAATGTAATAAATTCATCCGCAACATCTGCAATGATATCTTCACGATGACGGTCAATAAGTAAATGTAACGTATTTAATGTCATCTGTGAAAAACCTTGGAATGCCTCTGTTACAATGGCTTTCTTCTTATCGACTGAAAGCTTTGGATTTCTTAATACGGATTGGAAATCATCGCTATTTGAAAACACTTGTTTTACTGTACGAATTTCTGCTTCATACTGATCAAGTGCATTTTGTTCACTTGCTAATTGAAAAAGAGCTACTGCATATCGCTTTGCTACGATTCCTCTGCTCATCGCCCTTCTCCTACCTCTTGAATATATTCGTTAATTAACTTCTCTTGATCTTCAAGGCTAAGTTCCTTTTCGATTACCTTAGAAGCAACTAACACTGAAAGTGATGCAACCTGTTCACGTAAAGCTGTAACAGCTTGTTCTTTTTCTTGAACGATTTCTTGCTTTGCAGCTTCCTTTAGACGGTTCGCTTCGTCACGAGCAGTTTGGATGATACTTTCCTTTTGCTCTTCACCTAATTTACGTGCATTTTCGATTAATTCAGCAGCTTCTGAACGTGATTTTTTAAGTAACTCACGTTGTTCTTCCGCTAATTTTTTCGCTTCTTGGTGATTTTGCTCTGCAGAATCAATTTCATTTGCGATATGTTCTTCACGTTGTTTCATGATATTCATGATTGGACCGAACGCAAATTTACGTAATAACGCTAATAAAATGATGAATACAACCAATTGGAAAATGATATCCCCAAGGTTCACTTGCAGTCCACCAGCGGCAGCGCCTAAGACAAAAAGATCTAACACCTAATATTCACTCCTTTCAGAGTTCCAATTTCGAATGGAAGTCCTTAATTTCATCATCACGTGCGAGATTGAGCACGATTCATTAATTTTTGGGTAATACAAAGGAATGGCGAAGGTTCTCTTGGAATGATCTTCGCCATTTTGTTAATGTTGCCTTCACTTTTAACAAGGAAAGCTTCAAGAAATCATCTTATGAGTTAGCGCCGAATGTCATGAACGCGATAACTACTGCGATGATAGGAATCGCCTCAACTAACGCAACCCCGATGAACATAGTAGTTTGAAGTTTACCTTGTGCTTCTGGTTGACGAGCAATCCCCTCAACTGTACGAGATACGATAAGACCGTTACCGATACCAGCACCTAGTGCTGCTAAACCAATTGCAATTGCTGCTGCTATTAAACCCATTGAAAAAGTCCTCCTTTAATTGTATAAAAAAATTTATTATTAATTGATTTTTGTTTGCCCAAAAAGTCTCATTTTGGACAAGGTTTATTTTTAATGGTCTGTACTCACTTTGTGAGAAATATAAACCATTGTTAACATTGTAAAGATGTATGCTTGGATGGCACCAACAAAGACACTAAATCCTTGCCATGCAATCATCGGAATAAAGGCTCCGATAGTACTTAGAATTCCTCCGAGAATGCCACTTTCATAACCACTTACTGCCATACCAGCAATTAATCCGAGTAGGATCTCACCGGCATAGATGTTACCAAACAGACGCAGTCCGAGAGTTAATGTGTTTGCAAATTCTTCGATAATTTTTAATGGGAACATAAATGACATAGGTTTAAAGAAATCTTTACCGTATTCCCTAGCACCCTTCATCTTAATTCCGTAGTAATGTGATAATCCAACAACCATAACTGCTAGAGTTAACGTAATCGTTGGATCAGCAGTTGGAGATTTCCACCACAATTCATGGCCCAAAATAATCGCAAACGGCAACCCTAGAAAGTTTGATACAAGGATATACATAATTAATGTTATCCCTAATACTTGGAAGCGTCCGCCTGTTTGCCAGTCCATTGAACTTTTAATAATTCCTCGAACAAAGTCCATGACCCATTCCATAAAGTTCTGAGCACCGGTTGGCTTCATTGCAAGGGTACGAGTTCCAAGAACCGCGATAATGAATACAATCACACTAGCGATTGTGATCATCAGCATGTTAGATTTACTAAACCAAAGTCCAAACAATTCAAACGTAGGAGCTTCGTGACCCAACAGTATTCACCTCTCTTCCCATATTGTCCAGCGCAAACCTGGGTTTTGCGCTTTAGTCTATTTATGAAGTTTTTGAAAAAAGAAATCTATCATAATGACAAAATAAGCTGTCATTAATCCAATAACCATACTACCTAAGTGAAACATTTCTGGATATTCCATTACGACTAGTACTGCTAAACCAGCAACCGCCATACGAGACATTGTTCCAAGTGAACGAACGGTTCGTCCCTCTTCAAAAGCTTTCGTAAATTGCTTGTTCTTCCGAGCCAGTGTGAGTAGAATCCACAAACTTCCTAGTGTCCCTAATATTAGTCCTAAGAAGACCGATTTATATGCAGTGAATCCCCAGCCCAGTACATAGATTGACAGTAAGTAGAATATGTATTTACGATATCTCGTAAACGCTATGGAAAGATCCTGCATATCGAGTTAATCTCCTGAAAAAAAGTGATTGACTAGTCGAAGTGTTGCATAGACTCCTGCTGCTAGTCCTAATAGAAGGCCAAGAATTAAAAATAGTGGCTCCGTGTGTAGCATTCGATCAATCCATCTACCGAGGAAAATGCCTACTAGAATTGACCCTACTAACTGAGATAGAATACCAGACATAAGCGCATAAGCTCGTAAAGGATGCTTGTCATTTTTAGGCATCAACATACCTCACTTTACGTGTCTGAGATAGGTTTCCGACATGTCAGAAAATACTTAATTTTTCAAGTAATTTCAATATGTAAACCTTCTCATTCATACCCTTTGTAAGCATACAATAGGCACCTATTAATGTCAATTGTTTGCAGGGAAAAAGTTCAGTTTCTCACAAGCGATTTCAACGTGTTTCATATTGCTTACAAAAGGCGCTTTAATCAACATTTTTGTTAGTCCTACTGATATAGTACTAACTCAATAAACGATCATCGTTCACAAAAAGTTCATAATTGCATAGGCGACCAAAACCTAATGGCCGCCTATCATTGTATCTTCAAAAGAGATTTCTGTTTCAAGTATATCCTCTTTGCCAGCTTTTTTAACAAATATAATCGCCTTGTAAATCCCGCTTAAGTTTTGCTCTTTGCGATTCACTTCTTTCTCTATTAATCCCCTTGCGACATTTCGATCCCAATCTAAAAAGCTCACGAACCTCAAACTATCAGGATTATACAGTACGATTCCATACTCATCCGCACCACCTGGTAAGTATAATTCATAGCGGAACACATCCTCCTTATCCCCTTTTCCAAATTGAAAGCCCATAATTCGAGGATAATCAGGTTCTTCAATCACATACATATATGGAATGTGATAACGATTTTTCCCTTCTTTTAAAAACAAATTCCCATGGTGTAAACCTGCACCGATGATACTTGGTGTGATATCAAGTCGGATTGTAATCACCTTTTTTTGCTTCGGTTCTACAGTAAAGGGAATGGGCAAGTCCCATTGGATTCCTTTCATGTTCTTTGGGATTTCAAAGGAATACTTCTTTTCTTCATTGGACTGATTATCTACCGTTATTTTGATACTTTTTTCTGTGCGTTTATCCTGATGATAAAGCATCCCCGCGGAAATAGACCCTGGATAGATGAGCGTTTCTGAGTGGATGGCTTCATGAAGTTGTATTCTACCCGCTCCTTGTTCATATGGCTTGTATAAGGTGCCATCCTCTTTTTTTAAAAGTCGTGCCGTATTCATCAGTGACGCTTTTATTTGTTCAGGTGTCCAATCCGGGTGAGCCTGTTTTAACAGCGCACTCGCTCCAGCCACGTGTGGTGCTGCCATACTTGTTCCTTGCATCTCTTCATACCCATTTGGAATCGTACTATCTATCGCGACTCCAGGCGCCACCACATCAGGCTTAATTGCCCAAGTGTGAGTAACGGGCCCTCGGGAACTAAACGAGGCAATTGTGTCTTTTACTTGCTTATATGAGGTTGTGACAACATTATTTTGGGATTTAATTTGTTTTTTTAGCCATTCCCCGTCAGCCTTTGAAAGGGAGGCAACGGGTATTGGAAGGTCCTTATCAAGCGCACCAGAGAAGTTCCCATCTGTGTTGTTATAGATAAGCACCGCGATTGCTTCTGCTTCGAGTGCACGAACAGCTTTTTCAGTAAATGTGATTTGTCCTCTTTCCATAAGAACAATTTTGTTTTTTGCTTTCGGGAATGTTTCTTCCGTACCCATTCCCGCAGGAACAATATTATATTTTTTTTGAAGCTTCCATGGGATTGAACCTTGAAGTGGTTGGAGCTCAATTTTTCGTTTGGCAAATCCTACTGTAATGTAGGGAAGTGTCATGGGTGGTGTCGATGCGCCAACGGATATTGCCTTTGAAGATGTTCCAGGTGAACCCACCGTCCAAACCTTTGGTCCTGAATTTCCACTGGAAGTGACCGCGACAATCCCTTTTTCTGTCGCTTTATCTAGCGCAAGACTTGTTGGCCAGTCTGGTCCATTAATGGTATTACCAAGTGAAAGATTAATCACATCAACTTTATCCTCAATTGCCTTGTCAATCGCAGCAATTACCTGTTCGGAGGTTCCCATTCCCCCTGGACCTAGAGCACGGTAGCCGATGATGTCAGCCTCGGGCGCAACCCCTTTAATTTTTCCATTTGCCGCAATGATACCCGCCACATGAGTCCCATGTGAGGTGTTACGCCCTTCAGCTCCCTTCGTCTCCATCGGGTCGTCGTCACCATCGACGAGGTCATAGCCACCTTTATAGTTTCGACTCAGGTCTGGGTGTGTGTAATCAACACCGGTATCAATCACCCCAACCTTGACTCCTTTTCCAGTTAAACGATGATTCTTTTTATCAAAATGACTGCGGATTTCGTCCCCGCCAATAAAAGGGACACTCTCCTCAACAGAAGCTTGATAGGTAGCAACTGGGGAACTATACTTGATGCCAAATTCTGTTTTTAATTTTTGAATATCACGTCTTTTTCCCGTTACAGAAAAACCAGGAAATACATGCTTGTAAATGTGGTTAATGTTAATGGAGGAATAGTTTGTTTTAGTTATTTTAAGTAAAGACTGAAATTGGTTTTCGTCTGTAATGATGATTTCATGCACCAGTTCTTCCATATCTTCAATGGGCAATGGAGGCCTGTCCGGAAAACGGTGTGCATGAGCAGGAATACTTGAAAATAGAAGGGCACTACACATACAAATTGCAAATAACATTTTCACAAAAAAACCACCTCTTTGAGATAGCATTTCTCAAAAGGTGGTCGAATATGTGGGTTCTAGTTGCAGCGCCTAGAAACTCGAGAAACTTCAACTCCTCCTACAGAGGCAAAATACCCCTCTTTGTCGGAGCCTCGACGCACAGGACGTGCTAATGCCGACGTCGCCACAGGACGTGGCGATTTTAGTCGGCCAGTTTTCTCGTTTCTGATCAAGGCGCTTCCACTTTTCGGTTTATTTTGTTCCAAACAAACGGTCTCCTGCGTCCCCTAGACCCGGAACGATATAACCGTGGTCATTCAACTGCTCATCAAGTGCTGCGATGTAAATATCGACATCAGGATGGGCACTTTTCATGGCTTCCACACCCTCAGGTGCTGCAACTAGGCACATAAATTTAATATTCGTAGCGCCACGTTTCTTTAATGCATTGATCGCTTCAACTGCTGAGCCACCTGTTGCAAGCATTGGATCTACCACGATGAATTCACGCTCTTTAATATCAGACGGCATTTTAAAATAATACTCAACCGGCTGCAGGGTTTCAGGATCTCGGTAAAGACCAATATGCCCTACCTTTGCTGCTGGGATCAAACGTAAGATTCCGTCTACCATACCCAAACCAGCACGAAGAATTGGCACAATTCCAATTTTCTTCCCAGACAAAATTTTAGATTTCGCCTTACCTACTGGTGTTGTAACCTCTACTTCCTCGAGTGTCATATCACGCGTAATCTCAAACGCCATTAAACTTGCGACTTCGTCAACTAATTCACGAAATTCTTTCGTACCCGTATTGATATCGCGTATGTATGTAAGCTTATGCTGAATAAGTGGGTGATCAAAAACGTACACTTTCCCCATCGTTCATCTCTCCTTTTTTGAGTATGCTTCTTTTAGATTTTCCTGCAGATGAAAAAATAACCACGAACTTCATTTTTCACACTGCAATAAATTTTACAGAAAAAATAAAGCATGTTCAAGACGAAACTCGAAAATACACAGAATGCTCCTATTTTAATTTATAAAGGAAAGTAATTTACAATTTTATACAAAAGTGATATCATAATAATATAAGTTAAATATCCAAATGAATTGGAGTTGATCTCATGAAAGAAAAACAAGTTTGGAAGATTAATGGGTTTTTAGGTGTACTTGTTATTGCTGTTTTCATCGCATTAGCTCTTATGATGTTGATTAACACAAAAATCGTGTTTGGGGTTCTTTTTGCCGCTCTTGCAGTGATATTAGCTTCGGGAATTACCATTATTCAACCTAATAAAGCCGGAGTTGTAATCTTCTTTGGTAAATATTTAGGAACGATTCGCGAAAGTGGGATGTTTTTAACGGTTCCATTTTCATTACGCCGCACCGTGTCATTACGTGTTAACAACTTTAATAGTAAAAAGCTCAAAGTAAACGACGTCGAAGGAAATCCAATTGAAATCGCTGCAGTAATTGTGTATAAGGTCGTTGATACTGCTAAAGCGGTATTTGATGTGGACCATTATGAGGAATTCGTTGAAATTCAAAGTGAAACAGCGATCCGCCATGTCGCAACTCGCTATCCCTATGACACTTTTGAAAATGTTGAGCTAACATTGCGCGGAAATTCCGAGGAAATCTCAAATGAGTTAGCTGCAGAGCTACAGGACCGTTTAAAGGTAGCAGGCGTACAGGTGTTAGAAGCCCGTCTCACTCATCTTGCCTACTCAACTGAAATCGCCCAAGCGATGCTACAACGTCAGCAAGCCACAGCCATTATTGCAGCTCGTCAAAAAATCGTTGAAGGTGCGGTTGGCATGGCACAAATGGCAATCAAGCAGCTCGAACAGGATAAAACCGTTGACCTAGATGATGAGCGCAAGGTACAGATGGTGAATAACCTGCTTGTCGCAATCGTCTCTGAAAAATCAACTCAACCTGTTATCAACGCAGGAACTCTCTATTGATGAGTGACAAGCATGTCTAAAAAAAAGAGCTTTCCATTACGAGTAGATCCGGACCTCTATGAAATATTACAAAAATGGGCTGCCGATGATTTCCGAAGTGTCAACAGCCATATCGAGTTTCTATTAAGAGAAGCAGCAAAAAAAGCAGGAAGAATACCTAAAAATAAACAGTAACTTTGGGGTTGCGCTTGGACTTGGCTCCAGGCGCTTTGCTTTTGGCTGAGGAATGAGTGGCTTGGGGAATATGAATGAGGGTTTCTCATGGATATCGGACGAAATTTTGATTATATCGCACACATTTTTCAATTTCTCGGACTCTAAATAATTGTGCCCTAACTAAAAAAGCAGGCCTCCATTATAGGAGCCCTGCCTTCTAAACTTCTTAATACTCTTTATAAAGTACAAACTTGCTAGTTAATTCTTCAACACGCTGGCTTGCTTCAGCTAACTTCGCTTCGTCCTCTGCATTTTTCAAAGCAAATGCGATGATTGATGCAATTTCATCCATGTCCTCTAAACCAAAGCCTCTGCTTGTTACAGCAGCAGTCCCGATACGGATACCACTTGTAACAAATGGGCTTTCCGGATCAAATGGAATGGTGTTTTTGTTCACGGTAATACCGATATCATCAAGGACCTTTTCAGCCACTTTACCAGTTAGGCCTAATGAACGAACATCTACTAGTAATAAGTGATTGTCAGTTCCGCCAGATACTAAGCTCAAGCCTTCCTTTTGTAATGACTCAGCTAGTCTAGCCGCATTGTCAACGATATTTTTAGTGTATTGCTTAAATTCATCTGTTAATGCTTCCCCGAATGCAACTGCCTTCGCAGCAATCACGTGCATTAATGGACCACCTTGGATTCCAGGAAAGATGGACTTATCGATTTTCTTCGCGAATTCTTCTTTACAAAGAATCATACCACCACGTGGGCCACGTAATGTTTTATGAGTTGTTGTAGTAACGAAATCCGCATATGGTACTGGGTTTTCATGAATACCCGTTGCCACTAATCCTGCGATATGAGCCATGTCCACCATTAAGTAAGCGCCCACTTCGTCCGCAATTTCTCTAAACTTTTTAAAATCAATTGCACGAGGGTACGCACTTGCACCAGCAACGATAAGCTTCGGCTTATGTTCTTGAGCTTTTGCACGTACATCGTCGTAATTGATTTGATGTGTTTCAGGATCGACTCCATACTCCACGAAATTATATTGAATTCCACTGAAGTTTACCGGACTACCATGTGTTAAATGTCCACCATGGGAAAGATTCATCCCAAGTACTGTGTCACCCTGTTCTAGGATTGTAAAATATACAGCCATATTTGCTTGAGCTCCAGAGTGTGGCTGCACATTTGCATGCTCAGCGCCGAAGATTTCCTTCGCACGGTCTCTTGCAATGTTCTCCACAACATCCACATGTTCACAACCGCCATAGTAACGACGGCCAGGATATCCTTCTGCATATTTATTTGTTAATACAGAACCTTGGGCTTCCATGACTGCTTCACTTACAAAGTTTTCAGATGCAATCAGTTCAATTTTCGTACGTTGTCTTTTTAATTCATCTTGTATTGCATGAAATACTTGTTGATCTTGCTCCGATAAATGTTTCATTTGGAATCCTCCTTTTATTTCTATTATGAATTATTCGCTAATTTTAAAAATACTTTTCCATTGTAACACTTTTATTCGGTTGTAGGAAGATTAAGTTTTTAATTTAATTTTCATCGAAATCGTTAAAAAACGAGGAAAAGGGCGGTTAAAGCAGTGCCAGTATTGGTTTTAATAGAAACCTAATAAAATAGCAGTTTTTTATAAAACACGAACATTTAACTAACATTTGCAAGTTATCGTTCATTTAATAAAAAGAGACAAGGCTCCCTCCCCTGTCTCCTCGTAGCTCTATTAGCACTTCTTATTTTCTTTTTTATCAGGATAAACAGCTCGTTCTCCGCCGATGAGTTTCGGTCTAGCTTTGGCCATTGTAACGTGAGCTCCGCCAATTTCTTTTACGGAGCTTCGAATTGGAACGGCAACATGCTTGAGATGCATGCCGATGAAAGTGTCACCAATATCTATTCCCGCTTCAGCCTTGATAAACTCAACGACTACCGGGTCATTTAAATGGCTATATGCATAGGTTGCCATCGCGCCTCCTGCAGTTCGGACTGGTACAACCGTTACTTGCTCATAATTTTTATGTAATGCCGTTTCACGCTCAACAACTATCGCACGGTTTAAATGTTCACAACACTGAAACGCCAGTTCGATGCCCAGATTTTTACGGAGTGTATCCAATTCAGCAAAGATCATTTCCGCCACTTCCTCAGATCCTGCTGTTCCAATACGTTCACCGATGACTTCGCTTGTACTGCAACCGACAACGAGGAGCTCCCCTTTTTTCAACGAAGCCCTTTCCGTGAACTCTGAAAGAATCGTCCGAAGCTGTCCTCTCCATACCTCAATATCCGCAGCCATTTATTTACCTCCTAATAGGACAGGTCCACCGTCCCTCGATTTTCTTTTTTATAAAAAATACGCCTGATTCAACAAGACTTCAGGCGCAATATCTACTATTCTTCTGTGTCGTTTTCGTATTCAGTGATTTTATTGATTCTGTTTTCATGGCGGCCACCTAAAAATTCAGTTGTAAGCCAAGCTTTTGCAATTTCACGTGCGAGTCCCGGACCAATGACACGCTCACCCATTGCTAGGATGTTGCTGTTATTATGTTCGCGAGTTGCCTTTGCACTAAAAACATCATGGCAAAGTGCACAACGAATCCCATGAACCTTATTCGCCGCAATACTCATTCCAATTCCCGTTCCACAAATTAAAATACCACGATCATATTCCCCATCTGCCACTTTTTTTGCAACAGGTAATGCATAATCGGGATAATCAACTGAAGTAGAGCACTCACAACCGAAGTCATCATATTCAATTTCAAGTTCATCTAGTAAATGCTTGATTTCTTCACGTAAATTTAAACCGCCATGGTCTGATGCAATAGCAACTTTCATTGTAAATCCCCCTAGATTAAAATGCGCCCCGGCTAAAACTTCCGCCAAAGACATGACTTTACTCTTATTATACCTAAAAAAGAGCTCCCGAACCAAAACGGGAGCATTTTTCAGGAGAGTTTTATAACGTAAATCGTTGAATCGTTTGTTTTAACTGACTTGCTTGGCCAGCAAGCTCTTGGGCTAAACTGTCCACTTCACATATCACACTTGTTTGATGCTGGGTGGCTGCACTTACTTCCTGTGCACCGGCAGACGTTTGTTCTGCGATTGCAGCGACCTCTTGAGATTGCAGGGATGTTGCTTGGATACGGTCCATTTGTTTTTCAACCAAAGCAGCAATTTGCTTCACGGCATCCGCTACCTCATGAACAGACGTTGTCATTTCAGCAATTGCCTCATTTGTAATCGAACCTTTTTTCGCTTCTTCGTTTGCAACTGCCACTTGTTCCGAAATTTGAACGACCACATTTCGAACCTCTTGCTGGATGTTTTTAATCAACTCAGAAATGCCTTGAACAGCCTTCGAGCTCTCGTCCGCAAGCTTTCTCACTTCTTCCGCCACAACGGCAAAACCTTTTCCGTGCTCACCTGCACGTGCTGCCTCAATCGAAGCATTCAAGGCAAGCAAGTTCGTTTGACCCGCAATATCGCCGACAAGTGAAATGATATGTTCGACTTCCTTCGCATTTGTCTCAAGTCGATTTACCGCTTCAAGCGAGGTTTGATTGTTCTCGACAAGCTTATTAATTCCCGAAATAAGCGAGTGCACAACTTCTTTACTATCATGCAACGTATCCACCATTTCAACCGATAAGTCTCGCGACGTTTTCGCATTTTGTTGAACCTCTTCCGCAATCTGAATGACATCCTCTACTGATTCAACTGTCTCTTGAATCGAAACGGCAGAGCTGTCAGCGCCTTTGGAAATCTCTGAAATGGTGCGATTGATATTTTCAGCTTGCTCAGATGCAAGACTGGATGCCTTCGTAATCTCAATCACTTTTTCATTCGTTGTTCCAAAGTTTTCCTCGATATTGTGAACCATTTCGCGTAGATTGTGCAGCATTTTATTAAACGCAAGACTTAAGCTACGAATCTCGTCATCTGATTTTGAAACAGGTACATCTTCTCGGATATCACCGTTTGCAGCCCGAATCGCGACTTGCTCAAGCTTATGGAGTGGCTTTGTAATGAAAGATGCCGCAAAAAAGGCAAGAATTCCAGACCAAATAATCCCCAAAGCTAATGTACCAATCACAAAGATTTGCTGAGTTAGCATTTCTTCAACGAAAGGATAGACAAAATAAATGAATAATGCCGATGTTGTATACGTTACAACCGCTAAAATGGTTGTAAATAGTACTAATTTTAACCTAAGACCAGATTTGTAGCGCCTTTTTTCCAACCGATTCTCCCCCTGAATCTATCTATTTTAGTTTAAAAAGTACTTTTTCAATCAATGGTTCAAGTTCCGCATAGGTTTCTCTATATATGTCAACCGATCCTCCGTAAGGGTCGGAAACATCCCCATTGCCGTCCACAAATTCTTGTAACGTAAACAGTTTATCCCGAGCTTCCGGGAAATTGTACAGAATGGCCTGTTTATGCTGACTGGTCATCGTTAAAATACAAGTCGCCCACTCGATATGGTCCTGATTTAATAAGGAGGACGAATGCTGACACTGTATCCCATTCTCCTCTAATACCTGAGTGGTATTCACCGATGCAGGACTTCCTTCACCTGCGAAGATCCCTGCCGATTTAACCTCTACGTTATTCCCAGCCTTTTTTCGTAAAATTGCCTCAGCCATCGGACTTCTACATGTATTTCCTGTGCATACAAATAATACGCGTATCATTTCATCACCCTTTTCATGTTGTTGTCCTTATGCTACTTTCGACCTAACTTTAGACAAATTTCGCTATAGTACCATTATAATCGAGATTGGCATGAAAGACATAGCCTTATATTTAAAAAAGAGCACGGATTTTCGTCCGCACTCACAATTTTGTACTATTTTTCATAAAGGAAATAATAGTTTCACACCAAAGACAAGGAGAATGCTGCCACCTAAAACCTCACTGTATGTACCTAGCCAGTTTTGGACCTTTCGACCTAATAGTAGACCCATCCATGAAAGAGCCATACTAACGACTCCGAACATAAGAATGACCATGACGGTTTTTGCCCCATATATCCCTAGTGAAAGTCCTACCGAAAAACTATCTAAACTCACACTTAAGGCAAAAATAAATAACCCGAATCCAACAGGTGTAATCATGCGCTGCTGATCATCGTCCTTGAAGGAAGAAATAATCATTTGTAAGCCTAGAAATAGAAGCAACCCACCGCCTGCATAGGTTGCAATAGCTCCAAATGTATCTGATAAAAAGTGTCCAATCATCATGCCAGCCAAAGGCATCCACATATGGAACAGACCGATGGTAATCCCGATTGTAAAGATTTGCTTGAGCCTCAATCGGATTAATCCCATTCCCAGCCCCACCGAAAATGCGTCCATTCCTAAAGCAAATGCCATAATAAATAAGGTTATAATTTCCCCGAGAAATGCCGTGATATCCATCTTCTACCTCCTTGGACGTGCCTATTTCAACATATGCATGTACAAAATGAAATAGAAGATGGAATTCCATTATTCTGATATTATTTTATGCCCAGCCGCTTTCGTTAAGCGATTCATAATAGCCTGTCCAATGCCCTCGCTTGGAAAACTCTCACTAAAAATCACATCAACACCACTTTCATCAAATAAGCGCAAAACATCATAGAGTCGATTTGCTACCGACTCCAAATCCTCGCGCGATCCACAAGCAATAATTTTATCCGCCTCATACTTGTTTTCACGCTCTGTCGTTGTGAGAACACCTACCTTCGATCCCTCGTTTTGTTTTTCTTTTACAAGCGATTGAATAAATTCCATGGAGCCATTCACAATCGTGAGTGGTGCAATCGGTGCGTAATGTTTATATTTCATGCCAGGTGATTTTGGGGCCTCACCTTCTGTTAAAATGGCCCGGTCCACCTCAACAACACCACATACTTCCTCAAGCTGCTCCTTCGTCACTCCACCTGGTCGCAAAATCACAGGTACTTCACCTGTGCAGTCTAAAACCGTTGACTCTAATCCAACTCCAGTTGCTCCGCCATCAAGAATCCCTGCGATTTTTCCGGTCAGGTCTTCGGCCACATGCTTTGCAAGCGTTGGGCTTGGCTTCCCAGACGTATTCGCACTCGGTGCAGCAAGTGGAAGACCTGTTGCTGAAATTAACGCCAATGCCACTGGATGACTCGGCATGCGAATCGCAACTGTTTCAAGTCCTGCTGTCACTTTTTTTGACACGGCATTTTCTTTGCTTTTCAAAACAAGCGTCAACGGACCTGGCCAAAATGCTTCCATTAAACGCTCTGCCAGCTTCGGGATATCCTCTGCAATTTTACGCAACTGCTCGATTGTAGAGATGTGGACAATCAGTGGATTATCGCTCGGGCGACCCTTCGCCTCGTAAATTTTCGTAACAGCCTCATCGGAGAGCGCATTGGCCCCAAGCCCATACACTGTTTCTGTTGGGAATGCGACCACTTCATTTTTCTGTAAGAGACTTGCTGCCTCTTTTATTTGTGGATAAGATTCGATATTTTGCTGTTGTTTATCCACAACCCATTGTTTTGTTTCCATGTAACGCAGCTCCTATATGAAAATCCTTTTATGATATAAGTTTTTTTATTATCGCAATATAAAAAAGTATAGGTTTTTAAGGGGCAGAAAACAAGTGTTATCCACATTTTGTGGATAATTTGTGCATAAATGTGGATAGTTTTGTGGATATACCCAATTTTGCCACATTTAACACCCAGAGGAAAAAAATCATCCACAGCCCATATTTTTCATCACGTTCCATAGACTATCACATTTACCCGTATTTTAACAACAAAACTTATCCACATTATCCACAATCACAAAAAGAAAACCCCTACACACAGGGGTTGAAAACGCTCATTATTTTTCAATTTGTGAAACCATGAACATCGGATCAGCTTTTTCAAGGAGCTGTGAAATATGATTCGAGTCTTTAATATGATTCGGAATCTCATTCGCTTCAACTTGTTCAAAACCAAGCATCGTAAAAAACTGAACCGACGCTTGCTTATTGGTTGCTAAAAAGAGACTATGTAATTCCTTATGCCTCGCAAGTGAAATAGCACTTTTAAATAATGTTAATAAATTCGTTTGGTCCACACCTGGAGAAATTACGAGCGATCGAAGCAGCCCATCCCGTTCAATTCTCTCTATCCCTAATGTTGCGAGAATTTTTTGTTCAGAATCCTCCAATAAAATAAAGTGGTCAATAATAGCTTCAATTCCATCCGCACTCACTTCGGCTTGTCCTAAAAATGCTGTTACCTTTTCAATATCTTGCTCATTTGCCGTTCTAACTCGTTTCATTTTCTCCACCTCATCTTTCGTTTCTAGTAACTACTCTATGAGGCATTTGAAAAAATAGAACCAAATGCTAGAATTTTAGCTAAATAAAGATGTGAAAAATTCAACTAAGAAAAATTTAACCTCGACTTCTTCCTCTTTATTTTCTTCCTTGTCCTTGTTGTCTTTCTTGTCTTCTTTGTCCTTCTTTACTTCCTTGTCTTTCTTTTCAGCCTCTTGCTCCATCGCTACATCTTTGCCTTCATCATTCGATGCTTCAACTGCATCACCTGTTGAAAAATCCAAGAAACATAATGGCGGAAACAACACACACCACCAGTTCGCCCCTTCAGCGTCACCTAATTCAATTAGAATTGCTTCATACTCACCAGCTGGATATAAGAATTGTCCGTAAAGCTTTGTTGGAAACTGAACATTGCGTCCGTAATCAACTGTATAAGATTGATTGCTATTTTCTTCTTCTAACACTCTAGCAACAATTTTCTCGATTTCTGGAAGTCTCTCTTGAATCAATTCTCTAGCCGCTTGAATTGAGGTTAACTCAGCTACCCACTCCGTAATTTCTGCATTTACCGCATCGCGGACCTTGCGCTTTAAAGCCTGGTCTTTATCCGAATCACTATTAGCAAGGATACGAAGCCGAATCGCCTCATCCGGAATCACCTGTGGACCCGCTGCACTTGATTCTTTTATCAATAAATAGCTATTCGCCCCAATTAACATTAATAAAACAAATGATACGATCGCAATTTGTTTACTCACTCTCTAGCACCATCCCTTCACAACCCATTCTTGCCAAGAAAACAAAATCCTAAACTACCAAATTTGAAAAATCTATTAAACTAGTCTTTCGAGATTAGGATCAAAGACTAACGACGCCACGTCCTGTTGCAACGTCTTTGTGACCCACCTCTTGTGGGCCTAAAAATATTTGTCAAGTTGACTTTACAAAATGTATAGTTTACTTTACAATGTAGTTAGAAACAATTGGAGGATATTGTAAATGGAGATTAAAAACCGCGTGAAGGAGCTCCGCGCAAGGCATAGCCTGACACAGGGAGCACTAGCTGAAAAGGTCAATGTAACACGGCAAACAATCGTCGCTTTGGAAAAAGGAAGCTATGTCCCTTCACTACTACTCGCAATGAATATCGCACGGACATTTCACTTGCCAATTGAAGAAATATTTTATTTGGAGGATGAGTAAAGATGAGTATTTTTCGTAATGTCATGTTTTCGATTGTTATGCTCGTATTATTCGGCTGGGGATTGACATCTTTGTACTTCGCACAAATGGATTTTGCTGATATCGTAAAGAACAATACCCAGCCACCCTGGTTTATTGAAATTAACACGCTGCCGATTTTTGCAACCATTTTAATTGGGGGTATTTTTACAGTTATCACCTATCCTAAATTAAAGCGCAAGCGAAGGTCATGGAAAAACGTCCTTTTGCTACCATCTGAATTTGAAGAAGGTGACGAGCGCGAAAAGGAACTCACCGGAAAGGCATGTCGAGCTTCATATATTAGCATGTGGTTGACGTTCCCATTCATCGCCGCCCTATTTTTACTCTATCCATTCATCTCAGACACCGTCCCATACTTCCCAATTATCTTATTGCTGCTCTATCCGTTGATTCAGATTATCGTCTATTTTATTTCGTGGAAGCGAAATTACTGATAGATATAAGGCAGAGATTGCCGGATAGCTGGTAAAGCGCAATCCAACATGGGTCATTAAAAAAAGGCTTGGAGACTACCCCAAGCCTTTTCTAAAACCCTATTTCCGCAAATACCATTCGGTCTTTTCCGTTGATGTCGTTGATCACTTCCACTTTTGCACTCGGAAACGTCAACCGCAGCATTTCGGCAACGGCCTCTCCTTGCCCAATCCCGACTTCAAAGGCCACTATTCCTTTTTCATTCAACACAAGGGGAATCTCCTTCATAAACCGACGGTAAAAATCCAATCCATCCTTACCGCCAACTAACGCCCGGAGTGGTTCATGGTCCTTCACGACTGTAGACAGGGTCTCAATGTCTTCTTCTGGAATGTAAGGCGGATTTGAGACGACCACATCGACTGTCATCCCTTTTTCCACTAACGGTGCTAATAAATCACCTTCAAAAAACCTCACATTCGCCTCTAACCTATCCGTATTTTCACGAGCAACCTCAATTGAAGTTTTCGCAATATCGACTGTCATTACATCGAGTCGCTGATTCTCAAGTGCAAGCGTAATTGATATCGCACCGCTCCCCGTTCCAACATCCACGACTTTAATAGCTTCGCCTGTACCAAATAAACGCTCGATCCTCCCAAGCAACCCCTGAACCAATTCCTCTGTCTCAGGTCTTGGGATCAAGACTTCCTCATTCACTAAAAATCGTCGTCCATAAAATTCCTCATAACCCATGATGTGTTGAACCGGAACTCCGCTCACCACCTTATGAACAGATTCCACAAATTTTCCCTTCACATTACCTTCTAATTCTTCACGTATTTCCGCAAGCAACTGCGCGCGACTCATTCCCAAATGATGACACAACAGCATTTCTCCGATATTTTCATCCCGACCATTTTCCCGTAAAAAAGAAGAAGCCCATTTGAGGGCTTCGAATATTTTATGAAATTCTGCCATTATTCGGCTTGCTCCATTTTTCTTGCTTGGTCTTCCATGATTAAAGCTTCGATGACTTCATCAAGTTTCCCAGTCAAGATTTGATCAAGCTTCTGAATCGTTAGTCCAATTCGGTGGTCGGTTACACGGTTTTGCGGGAAATTGTACGTACGGATTCGCTCTGAACGGTCACCTGTACCTACTGCTTGCTTACGGTTTTGATCGTATTCAGCCTGTACTTCTCGTTGGAACTTATCATAAACACGCGCACGCAATACCTTCATAGCTTTTTCCTTGTTCTTGATTTGAGATTTCTCATCCTGACAGGAAACCACAGTTCCAGTTGGCAAGTGCGTTAAACGAACCGCTGACATTGTCGTGTTAACGCTTTGTCCCCCTGGTCCGCTGGAAGCAAATGTATCCACACGAATATCCTTCTCATGGATTTCGACTTCAACCTCTTCTGCTTCGGGTAACACCGCAACGGTTGCAGTTGATGTGTGAATACGTCCGCCTGATTCCGTTTCTGGAACACGTTGCACACGATGTGCCCCATTTTCAAACTTCAATTTTGAATAAGCACCTTTTCCACTAATCATAAAGATGATCTCTTTATAGCCACCAACACCCGTCGAGTTTGCATCCATGACTTCGGTCTTCCAGCCTTGGTGCTCGGCAAAACGGCTGTACATGCGATAAAGATCACCGGCAAATAGCGCAGCCTCATCTCCACCTGCAGCACCCCGGATTTCCATGATTACGTTTTTGTCATCGTTCGGGTCCTTCGGTAATAAGAGCACGTGAAGACGCTCCTCAAGTTCCTCCATTTGGTCCTCAAGTTCGTGGATTTCTTCCTTCACCATGTCACGCATCTCTGCATCGAGCTTTTCTTCAAGCATCGCTTTTGCGTCGGTTAACTGTTCCTTAACCTCTTTGTACTCTCTATATTTCTCAACAGTTTCTTGTATATCAGATTGTTCTTTTGAATATTCACGAAGTTTGTTTGTATCACTAACGATATCTGGATCACTTAATAGTTCATTTAGTTTTTCATAACGAGCTTCAACAGCCTCTAAACGATCGAACACGCTCTTCACCTCAAAATTTAGTCCATAACAGTATAATTATAGTATAGGGTACCCATATAGGTCAAAGCAAATTACGCTAATCTCTGGAACAGTGATGAAATTTAATTCTGAACCGTTTGTACGGTAGCAGTCATTTTTTCAAGCTGAATATCAATATACAACTGGCATCTCATATTAAAATCATCAAAGTTAATCTCCGTTAAGTCGGTAATTTGATTAAGCCGGTATTTTAATGTATTAATATGGATGAAAAGTTGTTCGGCTGTCGGCTTTAGTCGGCCATTATTCAATAAGTATACTTCTAAGGTCTCCAGTAAATTCGTTTGACTTTCAAGATCTTTCTTTTGAAGGATTAGAATATCTTCATTTCTGTAATTTGTCTCACTGTGTTGCCGATTGATTGCTTCTAAATACCGGAAAATGCCAAGCTTTTTAAACTCATAGACAGGTTGAGCAGGTAATCCGATAAAATTCGCAGCCGCAACCACTTCCTGTGCTTCTGCATAGCTTTTACTAAGCTGAAGGATGGACGTATAAACATTGCCAATTCCAGCAAAAACAGTGTGCTTTTTAAATTGGCTTAACACTGTGGTTGTTAGTTCATTTGCGCTTTTCGTTACGATTCCCGGGTCCGAAGTGGTGCTTCCGATGATGACAAGGATATTGAGTTGATCTGTAAGTAGATGAGTCGGCTGGCTGATAGCGTTTGCAAATAACTGGACTTTCTCTCTAAGCTCATCAAAAACAGTCTCATCCATTTGGGCCACTGTAAAAACAGTAACTAGAAAAGCAGCTGGAAGAATCACCTTTCGATCCGCAGCTTCCCATTTGATTTGGTTTTCCGTTTGAAAGGTGTTATTGATTATTTTTTTATAAAAACGATCGATTTCTTCATCATTTCTATGTTTTATTTCGCTCTTCTGATAAATAAGCTTTCCAATATGAAATGATACCTCATGTAAAAACTCAAGCTCATCAGCAGATAGCAGTCTATCTATTTCTTGGATCCAAATATACCCGAAAATTCTGTCTTTAAATTTTGCACTTACGACAACTCGCTGGTTAAGACCAATACTTTTAATGCGCTTCACACGAAACGGCTTAGGGATCGTCTTTAATTGTTCAACGATTCCTTCATCTATAAACTTCTCTAAAATTTTTGGGGTCCACTGCTTCGAAAAAATGGTTTGTTGATTTGCCTGATCAAACTGATCGATATAATAAGAGCTGTAGGAAAGCAAGGAAAACTGATCACTCTCAATTACGACTGGCTTTTTTAAAAAGGCACTGATTTTATCTGTAATTTGATCGATATCGGTCATGGTCAATATTTCACTCAATGGCTGGCGCATACAGCTCCTCCTATCTTTCGCCATACAAATGGTAGTTACCTATTATCATACTTTCATTGAAGACAATTGTATAGTCATTCTTTATTCCAGAATGCTTAAAAAGCCTGCAGCATACAGTGCAGGCCTTTCGTTTATTAGTCTTTATTCAGAATGCCAAGTGCTTCTGTGAATTCTTTTTCAATCTCGTCATTTGGTCGATATGTCGCCAAACTTACAAAGTACGTAACAGCCCAACAGATGATGAAACCAGGAACAATTTCATACAGTGTACCTGTTAATACTTTAACATTCCCCCAGATCATAACCGTGATAGTACCTGCGACCATTCCCCAAAGAGCACCTTTCGCTGTAATCTTACGCCAGTATAGAGAAAGGATGATGACTGGACCGAATGAAGCACCAAATCCTGCCCACGCGTACGATACGATTTTTAAAATAGACTCGTTATTTGGCCAAGCAAGCGCCATCGCGACAATCGATACAGCAAGAACAGCCATTCTTCCTAAAAATACGTATTGCTTATCAGATGCATTTGTCTTAAAGACAGCTTTGTACAAGTCTTCAACAAGTGCCGATGAAGTTACAATCAGCTGGGAAGAAATTGTACTCATAATCGCTGCAAGTACAGCCGCAAGCATAATTCCCGCGATAAATGGATGGAAAATAATCTGTCCCATCACAATGAAAACTGTTTCCGAATCAGCTAGTGTTAAGTTATTTTGCTGATAATAGGCAATCCCGATGAGTGCCGTAGCAACAGCTCCAAATAAACTGAGGAACATCCACCCAATTCCAATGCGGCGTGCACTTTTCAATTCTTTTACCGAATTAATTGCCATAAACCGAACAATAATATGCGGTTGTCCGAAATAGCCAAGCCCCCATGCAACCGCTGATAGAATCCCGAGGAACGAAGCACCTGAAACAAAGTTCAATAATTGTGGATTCACTTCCCGAATGCTTGTTGCTGTTTCCGAGAAACCACCTGTAAGAAATAATCCGAATATCGGAACGAGGATGAGTGCCAAAAACATAATAACCCCTTGAACAACATCTGTATAGCTGACCGCCAAAAATCCACCAAACAACGTATAGAAAATGACGACGCCTGAAACAATCAAAAGACCCATATGGTAGTCAAGCCCAAATGAACTATCGAAAAACTTGCCACCCGCAACCATGCCTGAAGATACGTAAGGAGTAAAGAAGATAAGAATAATAATACCTGTAGCAATACGTAAAAGACGAGATTTATCCTTCAGACGATTTTCTAAATAACTTGGTATCGTAATAGAATCATTTGACACTTGCGTAAAGACACGCAGACGTGGTGCAACAAGCACATAATTTAAATAGGCGCCAGCTGTTAGACCGATCGCAATCCAAGCTTCAACAAGACCGCTTAAATAAATGGCTCCCGGAAGCCCCATGAGTAGCCAGCCTGACATATCCGCAGCACCGGCGCTTAACGCAGTCACCGCCGGGCCAAGTCCACGACCGCCAAGCATGTAATCCGTCAGGTTCGATGTACGTTTATATGCATACCATCCGATGAGTACCATCCCAACCATGTAAATAATAATTGCTATTACCTGATAAATTTCATTGGTCAAAGCAATTCCCCCTTTTGAAATTAGTATTCTCCTATACTATCATATTTTTCTAAATATTGTTTTAATATGATATATAACTACTATTGTCTAAAATCAAAAAATAGAAGTCTTATCCTTATTTTGTATTAAAATCGTTATTTTTTAATTTTGATGAAACACTATCGATTGGCAATCCTATCGAAACGTTTACAAGCAACCTTCGATAGGATTGACTTTATTTCCTTAGAACATCTCAGAGGTCGTTTTGGCTTGCATATGAAGTTGCAAGTAATCAGGTCCGCCTGCTTTCGAATCCGTTCCTGACATATTAAACCCTCCGAACGGCTGATAGCCGACGATTGCTCCTGTACAGCCACGATTGAAATATAGGTTTCCGACATGGAAGTCTTCACGTGCCTTTTCAATGTTGGCACGATTTGTTGATATCACTGCACCTGTTAGTCCGTATTCTGTGTTATTGGCAATTTCAAGCGCATGATTGAAGTCCCTTGCTTTTGCGAATGCAACGACAGGTCCAAAAATCTCTTCCTGCATAAGGCGGGCGTTCGGATCGACATCTGCCACAATTGTTGGTTGAACAAAATAGCCTTTAGAGCTGTCCCCTTCACCACCCGTGCAGATGCGCCCTTCTTCTTTTCCAATCTCTACATAACTCATAATCTTATCAAATGCTGCTTGGTCAATGACCGGACCGACAAAATGATTGTCAACTGGATTCCCAACTGTGAGTTCCTTTGTTAGTTCAACGGCACGATTTAATACTTCATCATACACATCCTCCACAATCACAGCTCGGGAACAGGCAGAGCATTTTTGACCGGAAAAACCGAAGGCCGATTTAACAATTGATTGTGCCGCCAATTCAAGGTCTGCCTCCTTGTCAACAACGATTGTATCCTTTCCGCCCATTTCCGCAATGACACGCTTCAACCAGATTTGGCCATCATTTAGTTTAGATGCACGTTCAAAAATTCGAAGGCCGACATCACGTGAACCCGTGAAGGAGACAAAGCGCGTTTTTGGGTGGTCCACAAGATAATCTCCAACTTCAGCACCGCTTCCTGGTACAAAGTTCAATACGCCTGCAGGAAGACCTGCTTCTTCCATCACTTCCACAAACTTCGCCGCGACAACAGGTGTTGTCGAAGCCGGTTTTAATAAGACAGTATTACCAGTAACGATTGCAGCAACAGTTGTACCTGCCATAATCGCAAATGGGAAATTCCAAGGCGATATAATGATTCCAACGCCTAGCGGAATATAGTCATAGCGGTTATATTCTCCCGGGCGGCTTTCAACTGGTACACCGTCTTTGATCCTCAACATTTGTCGAGCATAGAACTCAAGAAAGTCAATCGCCTCTGCAGTATCTGCATCCGCTTCATTCCATGGTTTTCCTGCTTCTTTTGTTAAGAGAGCGGAAAATTCGTGTTTGCGGCGGCGAATGATAGCTGCAGCTTTAAATAACACGTCTGCACGAGTTTCTGGTTTTGTTTTTTTCCAAATTTCAAATGAAGCAACAGCTGTTTGCATCGCTTTTTCAGCAAGTTCTTTATTCGCTTTTGAAACACTGCCAATCACTTCTTGCTTATCTGCAGGGTTATAAGAAACAATTTTATCGTCTGTTGTTACTTTTTCGTTTCCGATAACTAGCGGATAATGTTGCCCTAAATATCCTTCAACAAGCTGGAGTGCCGCTTCATATGCTTTTTTATTTTCTTGATTTGAAAAATCTGTAAAAGGTTCATGTTTGTATGGAATCATAAATTATAATTCTCCTTTTCATGTAAAATGTTTTAGTAGTCTCCTAAATATAAAGAATGGCTCTTGTTAACTTTTGACCATTCCTTTGAAAGCAAACGAAATATTTGCTGGTCTTTCAGCTAACCTTCTCATGAAATAACCATACCAATCCATGCCATACGGTACATAGACACGAAATTTATACCCTTCTTTAACCAACTCTAACTGCGTCTTCGTTCTCATCCCATAAAGCATTTGAAATTCAAACTGATCATTTGGGATGTTGTGTTTCTTTACTAACTCTTTTGTGTAGTTGATCATCGCATCGTCATGGGTAGCAATGGCTGTATAGTTACCATTAAACAAACTTTGTTCGATCAGCTTTTTGTAATTCTCATCAACATCTTTTTTATCAGGGAAAGCTACATCTGCTGGTTCTTTGTATGCCCCTTTTACAAGCCGTAAAAATGGCTTGAGGGAGCTTAGGTCTTTTAAATCCTGTTCTGTTCTGTATAGGTACGCCTGCAAAACTGTGCTGACACAGGTATATTTCTCTCTAAATTGCTTGAATAGATCGATGGTTGCTTGGCAGCGCGGGACATCCTCCATGTCAATCGTGACCATAATATGATGCTTTTCAGCTGTATCTAGGATTCTAGTCATGTTTTCAACAACAAGGTTTCTATCAATATCAAGGCCTAAAGAAGTCATCTTCACCGACACTTGAGAATCAAGATTCTCTTTGCTTATCATTTCGATTGTTTGGATACATTCCTCCGTTCGTTCATTAGCAACCTCTACTGAATCAACAAATTCACCTAGATGATCCACCGTAACGGATAATCCTTGTTTATTTAGTTCACGAATAAAATGAATTGAGCTTTGAAAATTCGTGCCGCCAATAATTTTTCCAGCAGCAAAACTCCCGCCCCTTTTTTGAGCAATTTTATTAAGTGTGCTGTTCTTCGATAAAAATAGGAAAAAACCCCTTGTAATCGCTTCCATATTTTACGAAACACCTCCCAGAAGATTTAATATTAAAACTAATTTTACAATTTTGAGATATCTCTCAACAATGTTCTTTCAAAACAATAAATCAGCCACACTTTTGTTGGTTTTGGACAATAGAAGAGGGCTACACTTAAAATAAAGACCAAAAAACCCACGGTATAACCGCAGGCCTTCAGCTTTCTTTATTTAACACTTCAAGTGCTTCAGTGAATTCCCTATCAATCTCGGCATTTGGTCGATATGTCACCAAACTTACAACGTACGTTACAATCCAACAGATTAAGAAACCTGGAACAATCTCATAAAGCGTATCTGTCAATAGTTTCACGTTCCCCCAAATCAAAACAGTAATTGCACCTGTAATCATTCCCCACAGGGCACCAGTAGCTGTAACCTTCCGCCAATATAAGGATAGTAAGATGACTGGACCAAACGAAGCCCCAAATCCTGCCCATGCGAACGATACGATTTTCAAAATGGACTCGTTATTCGGCCAAGCCAGTACCATCGCGATAATCGATACAACAAGTACGGCCATTCTTCCTAAAAACACATATTGCTTATCTGATGCATCTGACTTAAAGACCGCTTTATACAAATCTTCAACGAGTGCAGATGATGTGACGATTAGCTGCGAAGAAATTGTACTCATAATCGCTGCAAGTACAGCCGCAAGCATAATTCCCGCGATAAATGGATGGAAAATAATCTGCCCCATAACGATGAAAACTGTTTCCGGATCAGCAAGTGTATCGCTATTTTGCTGATAATAAGCAAACCCTATAAGTGCCGTTGCTATAGCCCCAAATACACTTAGGAGCATCCATCCAATTCCGATTCGACGTGCGCTTTTCACTTCTTTTACCGAGGTGATCGCCATGAAACGGACAATAATATGTGGTTGCCCGAAATAACCAAGGCCCCATGCGACCGCAGACAATATCCCAAGGAATGAAGCACCAGAAACGAGGTTCAACAATTGTGGGTTAACTTCCCGAATGCTCGTTGCCGTTTCTGAGAATCCACCTGTAAGAAATATCCCGACAATCGGAACGAGAAGAAGTGCAAAAAACATAATCAGCCCTTGCACAACATCCGTATAGCTGACCGCTAAAAATCCGCCAAACAACGTATAGAAAATTACGACACCTGATACAATCAAAAGGCCAGTGTGGTAGTCAAGTCCGAAAGAACTGAAGAAAAACTTACCACTTGCCACCATGCCTGAAGATACGTAAAAGGTAAAGAAAATAAGAATTATACTACCTGAAGCAACACGTAAGAGACGAGATTTATCTTTCAGACGATTTTCTAAATAACTCGGAATCGTAATAGAATCATTTGATACTTGCGTGTAGACGCGAAGACGTGGTGCAACTAGTACATAGTTTAAATAGGCACCGACTATCAGACCAATAGCAATCCATGCCTCAACAAGCCCGCTCAAATAAATAGCCCCTGGAAGACCCATGAGTAGCCAGCCAGACATATCCGCAGCACCGGCACTTAAAGCCGTCACCGCGGGCCCAAGTCCACGCCCGCCAAGCATGTAGTCCGTCAGGTTTGATGTACGTCTATATGCATACCAACCGATGAATACCATTCCAACCATGTAAATAATAATTGCTAATAATTGATATACTTCATTGGTCATTATAAATCCTCCTTTTAAATGTTCCCTGGTGTATTGGCACCAAATCATTAACCAGTCGGAGTTTAAACCCTTATGTGCTATAGAAGTGTGGACTTCTGCCAAAGCAATTCCTACACCCCATGTTTTTCATACTATTATTACAATAAAGTAAATATAACTATCATGTTCTAATATCCTCGGATATAATACTATTTTCATATATTAACAGGACTAAATGTGTACTATAATAAACACCATTTATTCCAATTATGCTGTCGAAATACAGGTTTTATGTAAGATTAGTTCTATCTTTGACGAAATGATACTAGTTTTGTCTACCTAGAAGGATTTTGCAGATAAAGGGAGAATGGTACTACTATAAAAGGAATCGGAAAAAAGGGGGAGTGGGTTGGTGTGAATACGGCGAGGCTTGCAAAAAAATTAGGGGTTTCAACAAAAACGGTTCGGAAATGGATTAAAAACTTTAATATCCCATGTGAAAAAAATGAATACGGCCATTATGTGTTTGAGGAATCTGACCTACCTTTATTCGAAGAAATTCGCAATCAAGTGAAATCTGGGGTCCCATTTGATAAAATCGAACTAGCACCACCAGAGCCTAGGAAGGGGACCGTACGGAAAATGGTACAAGCTTCAGATAAAACACTCTCAGATAAATTAAACACCATCATGGAACGGATTAAGGAGAACGAAAGAAGGATAGAGGAAAAAGCAAGTGATGTTGTCTCCTACCAGCTTCTGCAGCATCGCAAAGAAATCGATGAGCTACAAAAACGAATGCAGAAATTGGAGGCTTACATCGAACAGCTTGAAAGAGAAAAAGAAGAGCTTCAAACACAAACTGCCGCAACCCTTGAAACAGTAGAGGGGTCAAGAAAACGTAAAAAAGTACTCGGGTTTCTATTTTAGATCAGGACAGACAGCCTGATCTTTTTTATGTTCAAAAAAAGCACTCACTCGGAGTGCCTTATAATTTCATTGTATCCTTTTGTGTGACTGATGTTAAAAGTGGTTTTCCTGGTACTTCATGATGGTGACGGCAACGCGGCTCGTATGACTCAGAAGCACCAACTAAAATAACCGGATCATCGTAGGATGCTGGTTGTCCATTAATTAAACGCTGTGTTCTGCTTGACGGAGAACCGCATACAGAGCAAACCGCCTGAAGTTTTGTTACAAGCTCAGCTAATGAAAGAAGCTCAGGAACCTTTCCAAATGGTTCACCGCGGAAGTCTTGGTCCAAGCCTGCAACAATGACACGATGGCCACGGTTGGCAAGAATTTGGACAACTTCTACAATCTTATCATCAAAAAATTGGACTTCGTCGATTGCCACTACATCTGTATCTGCAGAAACCTGTTCCAAAATCTCAACAGAGGTTGCCACTGGTTTTGCAATAAAGGATGTCCCATTATGAGATACAACAGAGTTATCACTATAGCGATTATCAATTTGAGGCTTAAATACCTGAACAGATTGTCTGGCAAATTCAGTACGACGAACACGTCGAATCAATTCTTCGGATTTTCCTGAAAACATGCTTCCACAAATTACTTCAAGCCAGCCACTTTGCTTCATAATATACATGAAACGAAGGTCTCCTTTCCTCGGTTATTTCTACCTGAGTCATCTATTGACCGTAAGTATGAGGATTTTTTCTATGAGGTAAAAAAAGAATAATTGCGAGTAAAAATAGGTCTAGTAGCACAAAAAACAGGCAAGGAGAAAAGACTTGCCTGTTTCTGGCTTTTTAAATCAGTATTATTATTTAATACCGTATTTTTTGTTGAATTTATCTACACGTCCACCTGCATCAGCGAATTTTTGACGGCCTGTATAGAATGGGTGACACTCTGAGCATACCTCAACGCGTAACTCCTCTTTTACAGAACCAGATTCAAATTCATTTCCACAAGCACATTTCACCATAACTTTTTTATAGTTTGGATGAATTCCTGATTTCATTCGTCTCATCTCCTTCCGCCCTGAATCATTGATCGAAACAGAGTTACGTTTTAGCAAAACTGCACATGCAATTTTGAATACCTAAAACGCACATGTTGAAATTATAACAAGTGAAGGCGTGAATTGCAACTTAATCCTGCTGTTAAAAAACGTTAATTTTTCCAACAATCATTTAAGGAAGAATCACGACACTGCACACTTATTACGCTTCTGGTCTACTGTTACTTCTTCTTGCAACCGCTGCTTTCTTTTCCGCTTCAAGCATTTCAAAGAACTCTGCATTTGTTTTAGTTTGCTTAAGTTTGCGTAAAAATTTCTCTGCAAAATCTGGTTGGTCTGACATTGCTTTACGGATCGCCCAAATTTTATCAAGCTTGTCTTTTTCAATGAGAAGCTCTTCTTTACGAGTTCCAGAACGACGAATATCAATGGCAGGGAAGATACGTCTTTCAGCAAGTGAGCGATCTAAGTGAAGCTCCATGTTACCTGTACCTTTGAATTCCTCATAGATGACATCATCCATACGTGAACCTGTGTCAACAAGCGCAGTCGCTAAGATGGTTAAGCTTCCACCTTCTTCGATATTTCTCGCTGCTCCGAAGAATCGCTTTGGACGGTGGAATGCTGCAGGGTCAATTCCCCCGGATAACGTACGACCGCTTGGAGGTATAACGAGGTTATAAGCCCTCGCAAGACGTGTGATACTATCCATAAGAATGATGACGTCGCGTTTGTGCTCTACAAGACGCATCGCTCTTTCAAGGACGAGTTCAGCTACCTTAATATGGTTTTCCGGTACTTCGTCGAAGGTTGAACTTACTACATCACCTGCTACAGAACGTTCGATATCTGTAACCTCTTCTGGACGCTCGTCGATTAAGAGGACAATCAATTCAGCCTCTGGATGGTTGGTCGTAATGCTGTTTGCAATTTCTTTTATCAGCATTGTTTTACCCGCCTTTGGAGGCGCCACAATCAGACCACGCTGACCGAAACCAACTGGTGCTAGAATATCCATAATTCGAGTTGAAATATGGTTTGGTTTTGTTTCTAAAATCACCTGGCGATCTGGATATAGAGGTGTTAAACCTGGAAAGTGTACACGTTCCTTCGCAGATTCTGGGTCATCCCCGTTTACAGCCTCAACGTGAAGAAGACCGTAATAACGTTCGTTTTCTTTTGGAGGACGAACTTTACCTGATACCTTATCCCCATTTCGCAGATCAAAACGACGGATTTGGGAGGCTGAAATGTAGATATCCTCTGAGGACGGAGAATAGTTGATTGGGCGTAAGAATCCGAATCCTTCTGATTGGATTATCTCAAGAACACCCTCCATAAATAAAAGGCCATCCTGCTCAGCACGCGCTTTTAGAATCGCAAAAATTAACTCTTTCTTTGTTAATTTGCTATAGTAGGAAACCTTAAATTCACGTGCTAATTCATATAATTCCTTTAGCTTCATGTTTTCTAAGCTTGAAATTGTAATACTCATTCGTACACCACTCTTTATATTTTTGTTTATTTGCTATTTCTCGTAATGCTCTCCAATTGGTTGGCTTTTAACGTTCAGCAGATACGCTAAGGCGCATTTGATGAATGGTTCATTCGTCCATCATATAAAAGCGTTTTCTCACCTCCCCTTTTTATAAGAAAGGGATCCTTTGAAGCAATTTATATGAATCGGTATGGATGGAATGATGTAGAAGCATTCTGAGGCTTGCATTGAAGTTTTCACAGCGGTACTCATTTTTTTAGTTGGGCAAATGAAATCCCATGTTTTGAAATTGTTCAGAAGTATTATGCACAATAGTCTACTCTATTTTACCCTATTCTCGTAATTTTAATCAATACCCTTATTTTGATAGAGTTATGACGTATTCATGGCAAAGGCCTATTTTATGAAGAAAAGCGAGCCCAAAGACTCGCCCTACTCTATTTAATTACTAAATTTGGCTTTTTCTTCAAACTATGTCTGCCATCTATGAATCTTACAGTTCCCGATTTCGCACGCATAACAAGAGAATGAGTTGTCCCGATTGATCCTTTAAATTGAACCCCGCGCAGAAGCTCGCCGTCTGTCACTCCTGTTGCTGCAAATATGGCATCGTCACCGCTGACTAAGTCTTCCATCCGGAGCACCTTTGAAACATCTAATCCCATTTTTATACAACGAGCCATTTCCTCATCGTTTTGTGGAATAAGCTTCCCTTGGATTTCTCCTCCCAAACACTTTAGCGCCACTGCTGAAAGGACACCCTCAGGAGCTCCACCGGAACCGAATAAAATGTCAACACCTGTATGATCAAATGCTGTGTTAATCGCTCCTGCAACGTCACCGTCATTAATTAATTTTATCCGCGCACCAGCTTCGCGAAGCTGTGCGATGATATGCTCGTGTCTTGGACGGTTTAAGACTGTTGCCACGACGTCTTCAATATCTTTATTTTTCGCTTTAGCGACTGCTTTCAGGTTGTCGATTATCGGTGCATCAATGTCGATTAGCCCCACTGCTTCTGGGCCAACTGCAATTTTTTCCATATACATATCTGGGGCATGGAGCAAATTACCGTGATCAGCTACCGCTAACACAGAAAGCGCATTCCATCCACCGGACGCTAAAATATTGGTGCCTTCAAGTGGGTCGACCGCGACGTCCACTCTAGGCCCGTAACCATTTCCAAGCTTTTCACCGATATACAGCATCGGTGCTTCATCCATTTCTCCTTCGCCGATAACAACTTGTCCCTTCATAGGAATTGTGTCAAATACGTCTCTCATTGCAGAAGTTGCTGCACCGTCAGCCTCATCTTTTTTGCCACGCCCCATCCAACGGGCTGATGCTAATGCTGCTGCTTCTGTAACCCGTACAAGCTCCATTGATAAGCTTCTTTCCATGTTCCTTCCCCCTTGCAGATAGTAGTCTCTTTTTCCTTTATGTGTAACATCCCCATAACATAAAAACGCTTTCTCTCTACTTTTCCATTTAAGGATACATGAAAACTCCCACCTTTTGTAGTGGGAGTTTGGCATTTTTCATACATTTATGAATTTTGAAGCTGTTCAATTTCATCTTCTGTTAGACTTTCTCTCCATATCGTTGCACCTAAGCCTGTTAGCTTTTCTTCTAAATGGCTATAACCACGGTCGATATGCTCAAGTCCTGTAATTTCTGTAATGCCTTCTGCCATAAGACCAGCAACAACTAGTGAAGCTCCTGCACGTAGGTCACTTGCTTTCACTTTTGCTCCTTGAAGCTGTACAGGTCCAGTAACAATGGCTGAACGGCCTTCAACTTTAATCTGTGCATTCATACGACGAAGCTCATCGATATGCTTAAATCTTGCGCCATAAATGGTATCTGTCACAATGCCTGTTCCACTTGCTTTTGTGAGCAAGGATGTAAAAGGCTGTTGGAGATCGGTTGGGAAACCTGGATACACAAGCGTTTTAATATCAACAGATTTTAAATCCTTATTTCCGGCAACCCAGATTTGATCGTCACTTGTTTCAACGGTTACACCCATTTCACGGAACTTGGCAATCAAGGATTCCAAGTGGAGTGGGATGACATTATCAATTAAGACACCTTCACCCATTGCGGCACCAATAATCATATATGTACCAGCTTCTATGCGGTCAGGAATAATGGTATGACGGCAGCCTTGTAAGGAATCAACGCCATCGATACGGATGACATCTGTTCCGGCTCCTTTTATTTTGGCTCCCATGCTTGTCAATAAGGTCGCAACATCAATAATTTCCGGTTCTTTTGCAGCATTTTCAATGACAGTACGTCCCTTTGCGCGGACTGCTGCGAGCATGATATTTATCGTTGCACCAACACTTACAACGTCAAGGTAGATACGAGCACCGCGTAGTTCATCGGCACGAAGGTAGATTGCACCTTGTTCGTTCGTCACTTCTGCCCCTAATGCTTCAAAGCCCTTGATATGTTGGTCAATTGGTCTTGGACCTAGGTGACAGCCACCGGGTAAACCAATTACCGCCTTTTTAAAACGACCAAGCATGGCACCCATTAAATAATAGGATGCACGAAGCTTTTTTACTTTTCCGTTCGGTAATGGCATTGACACAATATTAGTTGGGTCAACGTAGATTTCTTCTTTACTTATCTCTACATGACCCCCGATTTCTTCAAGCAAATCACCTAAAATTTGCACGTCTGAAATATCAGGTAGTCCTTCAATTGTAACCGGCGATTCTGCAAGGATTGTTGCTGGAATGAGAGCAACCGCACTGTTCTTTGCCCCACTGATTTTTACAGATCCTTTTAGTGGATAACCGCCTGCTATTTTTAGTTTTTCCATATGTGGCTCCCTTCTAGCGAAGATAACGGTATTGTAAGGGAACCTTGAATGCCGCGGATACACCCTGTTTGGTGACTAAAATCAGTGTTTCGGCAGTTCTATTCCCTATTTACGTTACGTAGCACGTAACATCACTTCACTCGAATTGGTATATTTTAACACGAATTCACTGCATAAATGTACAAGTATTAATTCTTAGTTTACTCAAAAATATAAAAATCATGTTTCATTTTATACCTTTTCACTAAAACAATCAAATTCGTCCACTAAAGATATTTCTTTAGGGAATTCTTCCATAGTACTAAAGTTGTGGATCTTTTTTTGAAGTGTGATTGAAGTGATTCTAGTTGAAGGTCTAATAGATGTACGTTTGAACGTTCGTCTAGGTTTCAATCTCGTTTGGGTAAGTTACACAAATCAGCTCCTTCCACTTTTCTATGTGTTGATGATCTGCAATTACCCCTTGACTCCCAGTTTCGGCAAGGATTACCTTGCGCTTTTTTGTCTCTAGCTTCGGGCGCGCTTTGCGCTTTTCTTATTATAACGCAAGAAAACCGCTATTTCCAAATCACGTTATACATAACAGGAAATTAGCGGCTTTTCTATATGGTTTGGAGATAATTCTCCAATCTATTTAATTAGACGTTCGAAATTCAAAAAGGTTTCTTACGCTTTTCCAGAAGATCCGAATTCACGCATTTTGCCTTTTACTGTTTCACGAATCGCATCACGAGCAGGTCCTAAATATTTACGTGGATCATACTCATCTGGCTTAGCAGCTAGTGTTTCACGAACTGCTTTCGCTGAAGCAATTTGGTTTTCAGTGTTTACATTGATTTTTGCAGTTCCGAGAGAAATTGATTTTTGGATATCTTTTGTTGGAATTCCAGTTCCACCGTGAAGTACTAGTGGTAAACCAGTTTTATTTCCGATCTCTTCCATCTCTTTGAAGCCAAGGTTTGGTTCACCTTTGTAAGGACCGTGAACAGAACCTAGAGCAGGCGCTAAGCAATCAATACCAGTGCGGTTGACAAGCTCAACACACTCATTTACATCAGCGTAAATAACACCTTCTGCAATAACGTCGTCTTCTTGTCCACCAACAGTACCAAGCTCTGCTTCTACAGATACTCCGTGGAAATGTGCAAGTTCAACAACTTTAGATGTAATCTCAATGTTCTCTTCAAATGGATGATGAGAAGCGTCAATCATAACAGATGTGAATCCAGCGTGAATGGCTTTTGCACAATTCTCGAAAGAAGAGCCATGATCAAGATGGATAGCAACTGGAACCGTAACCTTATAGTCTTCCATAAGTGCTTTCACCATTGCAACAACGGTATTGAATCCACCCATATATCGGCCCGCACCTTCAGATACACCTAGAATAACTGGTGAGTTTTCTTCTTGTGCAGCTTGTAGAATCGCTTGTGTAAACTCAAGGTTGTTTAAGTTAAATTGACCTACTGCATACCCTTCTGCTTTTGCTTTTTCAAGCATCTCTTTCATTGAAACCAAAGGCATGTGAATTTCCTCCTTTTGTACCGTTTTTTATGTAGGGTTTATGCCCTATACACATAGAACCACGGCAAAGAAACACCGAGGCTAATTGTATCCTATTCCAAAGATTTCGTATCACCTAATAGAATGACCGAAACAAAATCATAATATGTAAAACGTAGATAGAAAACATGACAAAAAGCACATAAAAATGCCTTTTGTAATAAGGAATAGCAACAATACAGTACTAAGCATATCACAAGATTTTGATTTCGCAAGAGACCTGATTTCACGCGTTTTCACCTGAAGCGTTTTCATTTTAATAATAACGCGGTTTAATCATTTTTTGTGTTTTTTATTCGAATTTTAATGGAATATTTGCCCTAACTGCTTCACGTAGCTCGTCAATGTCAAAAGGCTTTGCAAAATGGGTAATTGCTCCCAAATCCTTCGCTTCCTGAATCATATCAAGCTCTCCATATGCCGTCATTATAATGACTCGAATATCCTGATTAATTTTTTTAAGTCTTTTTAAGATTTCAATCCCGTCCATACCAGGTATTTTCATATCTAGTAAAACTAAATCTGGAGAGTGTTTTTGAACAATATCGATTGCTTGTACTCCATTAGCTGCTTGGAATGTCTTGTAACCTTCTTTTTGAAAAACTTCGTTTAACAAAATTCGTATTCCGTATTGGTCATCCACAATTAAGATTTTTTCTGACATTCTGTAAAAACCCCCCTTAAATAGATAAAAATAATAGGATTACTTGCCTTGGTATTTACGACCGTTTTTTGGACGTTCGTTTTTTCGAATATTATTATATCGTTATTCATTTTTAATTCTACCAAAAGTAACAAATTTCCTTCTTTTTACGCAGAAAACTTTATTTCAAAGAGCGAAATAAGTTTAATCAACATAATTCGACATCATTTCTTATTTTTTTCATATAACGTTATAATGATAATATATGGAAATATATAAATTGTTTAGAAAGGAAAATTACATATATGTTAAAAATGTTTACGACGCAGCTTCAGGGACATTTTAATCGGATCATGGAGCAAGAGGAAATGAATATGGAGGATGGCGCAAGAATTCTTGCCCAGTCTGTAATTAGCGAGGGAGCCATATTCGTACATGGCTTTGGTGAGATGGCAGCCGTTGTAACCGAAGCTTTGGTTGGCGCTGAGCCGTTAAAGTCCGCTAAGCCTTTATTTACGAATGGAAAAATGAACGAGATGGAGGGTGTCGATTCTGTTCTATTAATAACTCGTTTTTCAACCGATGAAGAAGCGATCAAGCTAGCTGAAGAACTTCGAAGGAACGGAATTCAGACGGTAGCGATTTCTGCAATTGTAAAAACAGAGAGTCAACATACTCTGGATCATGTCGTCGATATTCATATTGATAGTAAGCTTAAAAAACCATTAATTCCAGATGAAGTCGGTACCCGCTTCGGTTTTCCAAGCGTGATGACAGCTTTATACGCCTATTTCGGACTAAAATTTACAATCAAAGAAATGGTCGAAGAATTCGAATAGGCCAAATATAATAAAAAATGGCGAGTGCTTAGTTCTCTCGCCATTTTTATATCGTTTGTTACATTTTCTCTGTGTTTGTTAGGGATGCTCGAATAAATTCTCTAAATAATGGTTGTGGACGGTTTGGTCTTGATTTAAATTCTGGGTGGAATTGAGAAGCCACAAACCATGGGTGATCTTTCAACTCGATAATTTCAACAAGACGTCCATCTGGGCTTGTCCCCGAGAAAACAAAGCCTGCTTCTTCCATTGCTTGACGATAATGGTTGTTAAATTCATAACGATGACGATGGCGCTCATAGACCACTTCATCATTATAGGCCTCATATGCCTTTGTCCCTTCTTCAATTTTACAAGGGAATAGTCCAAGACGTAATGTTCCGCCTAAATCCTCGATATCCTTTTGCTCTGGTAAAAGGTCAATGATTGGATGCGGCGTATCTGGATCAAGCTCCGCAGAATGTGCGCCTTCTAAACCAAGTACATTTCGTGCAAATTCAACAGAAGCTAACTGCATGCCAAGACAAATACCTAGTAATGGTGTTTTTGTCTCTCTCGCATATTTTAGAGCGACAATTTTTCCATCCACGCCACGGTCACCAAAGCCACCAGGGACAAGGATTCCATCAGAGCCAGCTAGCATTTCTGCCACATTTTCATCTGTAACTTCTTCAGAATTAACCCAGTTGATATTGATATCAGAATCAAATGCATATCCGGCATGCTTTAATGCCTCAGCAACAGATAGATAGGCATCCTGAAGCTCTACATATTTTCCGACCAATGCAATATTTGTTGTTTTTGTTAGGTGTGTCACCTTCTCAACAAGCTGGATCCAATCGCTCATGTCTGCTTCCTTGCAATCTAGTTGTAAGTGTTCACAGGCGATTTGGTCAATGCCCTGTTGTTGAAGAGATAACGGGATTGAATATAAAGTTTCCGCATCACGACTCTCAAACACGGCTCTTGAATCAATGTCACAGAATAGCGCAATTTTATCCTTCATATCCTCTGAAATTGGCATTTCTGTACGGAGCACAATGATGTTTGGCTGAATTCCTAGACTGCGAAGCTCCTTAACACTGTGCTGGGTTGGCTTTGTCTTCATTTCTCCAGCCGCTTTAATGTAAGGTACAAGCGTACAATGCACATACATTACATTGCGGGCACCTACATCACTTTTAATTTGACGGACCGCTTCAAGGAAAGGTAATGATTCGATGTCACCTACCGTACCACCAATCTCCGTAATCACGACGTCTGCATTTGTTTCATGGCCCGCACGAAACACTCTATCTTTGATTTCGTTTGTAATATGTGGGATAACCTGAACAGTTGCCCCTAAATAATCACCGCGACGCTCTTTCTTTAACACAGTTGAATAGATTTTACCTGTCGTCACGTTGCTGTATTTATTTAGGTTAATGTCGATAAAACGTTCATAGTGTCCTAAGTCAAGGTCTGTTTCGGCACCGTCATCGGTAACGAACACTTCACCATGCTGGTATGGACTCATGGTTCCTGGGTCCACGTTAATGTATGGGTCGAATTTTTGAATCGTTACATTCAACCCTCGGTTTTTTAGTAAACGGCCTAAAGATGCGGCAACAATCCCTTTTCCAAGGGATGATACAACCCCACCTGTTACAAAAATATACTTCGTCATCTTTCTATTTTCCCCCAATCATGTCATTAGTTAAAGTTTGCTCAAATATATTAATTTGTATAAAGGAATCTTTCTTTTGCGGGGGATTATCTTTTTTACCTATATAAAATAAAAAAGCTCCGCTTACTATAAGTAAGGGAGCGAAACTCGTAATATGGTTTCGTAGATACTCTTTTTTTAGAGCCCAAAAAGTATTCTACCGAGTAAAGATAGAAAAGTCAATATGTAGTTTGAGTGGTGTTTTCGTTCCCATCATGTCTACTATATTAGTCTTCTTCCTCTTCTTCCTCGAGTTCTTCATCGTCTTCTAACTCATATTCTTCATCTTCTAATAATTCATCTTCGTCTTCGTCGAAATCCTCTTCGTCGTCGATATCATCGAAGTCCTCTTCTTCCTCTTCGTCTTCGATGTCATCAATATCTTCATCTTCTTCATCAAAATCCTCATCGAAATCAAGATCATCTTCGTCAAGGTCATCAAAGCCGATAAGATCGTCATCCTCGTCCTTCTTCTTCTTGCCCTTTTTCTTCTTCTTCGGTTTTTCCGTATGAATAACCTCTTCATCGATTTGTTCGTACGGATACCATGTACGAAGTCCCCAACGATTATCACCTAATGTAATAAAACGACCATCGATATTGATGTCTGTATAAAACTGAGAAATTCTTACGCGAAGTTCTTCTTCGGAAAGCTCTAATACTTTTGCTACTTCGTCAACTAGCTCGTTAAAGGTAATCGCATCTTTTCTCCCTAAGAAAATCTCATACGCTACTTCAAGCATTGACATTTCTTTTATTTGCTCTGGTGAGTATTGATCTAGACTCATCAAGGCACTCCCTTTCTATGTATGTAACTACAAATCATGGTAAAAACTTGAGTATAATTTTTAACTTTGAACTAAATAAAAAATAAGTTCTGTAAAATACATATCATTCATTATAAACAAAATCAACCACTTTATGCCAGTCTATACATTTTTTAAGGCTGAGTCATCTTATTTTGACCCAGCCTCGATCTTTTTCTACATATTTCTACGGTATTGTCCACCCACTTCATATAGCGCCTGCGTAATTTGGCCAAGGCTTGCGACCTGTACCGTTTCCATTAATTCCGCAAAAATATTCCCATTATTAACCGCAACTTGTTTTAGTTTCTTCAATGCTTCCTCGATTTTATCCTTATTTCGCTCCTGGAAGTCGTGTAAATTTTTAATCTGAAGCTCTTTCTCTTCCTTCGTAGCTCGGGCAAGTTCGATATTGTCTAATTCCTCTTCCGTTGGCGGGTTTGGATTCAAGTAGGTGTTCACCCCAATAATCGGAAGCTCTCCCGTGTGTTTTTTCATTTCATAATACATTGACTCATCTTGAATCTTTCCGCGCTGATACTGTGTTTCCATTGCACCTAGTACTCCACCCCGGTCATTGAGTCGATCAAATTCCTGCAGCACGGCTTCTTCAACTAAATCAGTGAGTTCCTCGATGATAAAGGAACCCTGCAACGGATTTTCATTTTTCGTTAAGCCATGCTCTTTCGTAATGATCATTTGAATTGCCATGGCACGTCGAACGGATTCCTCTGTCGGGGTCGTAATCGCTTCATCATACGCGTTCGTGTGAAGTGAATTACAGTTATCCTGAAGAGCCATAAGCGCCTGTAGGGTCGTACGAATATCATTAAAATCAATTTCCTGCGCATGCAGGGAGCGACCTGATGTTTGCACATGGTATTTTAATTTTTGGCTGCGCTCATTTGCTCCATACTTCTCTTTCATAACGGTTGCCCAAATGCGACGTGCCACACGGCCAATTACCGTATACTCTGGATCCAAACCGTTACTGAAGAAGAAAGAAAGGTTTGGTGCAAAATCATCAATTTTCATGCCTCGGCTGAGGTAATACTCCACATACGTAAACCCATTTGATAACGTAAACGCAAGCTGGGAAATAGGGTTCGCACCCGCTTCTGCAATATGATAGCCCGAAATCGAAACGGAATAATAGTTACGCACCTTGTTTTCGATGAAATACTCCTGGATATCCCCCATCATCCTTAACGCAAATTCCGTTGAAAAAATGCAGGTGTTTTGGCCCTGGTCTTCTTTTAAAATATCAGCTTGAACGGTTCCACGAACAGTTTGCAGTGTTTTCGCACGGACTTCTTGGAATTCTTCCACAGTTAACATGCGGCCAAGCTCCTGCTCGCGCTTTTCCACCTGCTGATGAATCGCCGTGTTCATAAACATCGCGAGAATAATAGGCGCCGGACCATTAATGGTCATCGAAACCGATGTTGAAGGCGCACATAGATCAAAGCCTTTGTACAGCTTTTTCATATCATCTAGCGTACAAATGCTGACACCACTTTCGCCTACTTTTCCATAAATATCAGGTCGATATGCCGGATCCTCACCATATAAGGTTACAGAATCAAACGCCGTACTTAGTCGTTTCGCATCATCATCCTTCGATAAATAATGGAATCGACGGTTTGTTCTCTCTGGAGTTCCTTCACCCGCAAACTGACGCTTCGGGTCTTCCCCTTCACGTTTGAACGGAAACACTCCAGCCGTATATGGGAAGGCACCTGGAACATTCTCTTTATACACCCATCGTAAAATTTCGCCAAAGTCCTTAAAGCCTGGTAGAGAAATTTTTGGAATCGATAAACCAGAAAGGCTTTTCGTCTTTAAAATCGTCACAATTTCCCGATCGCGGATTTTTGCAATAAACTTCTCGCCTTTGTATATCTCCTTTGTTGCTTCCCAGTTTGCTAAGATTTTTTTCGATTCATCTGTTAGCTTTTCTTCGTATTGTGTTTTTAATGCTTCAAGGGTAGTGATAACCACCGTATTTCCAAGCTCCTTCACACTTTCAATGGTGCCGCTAATTTGGAAAAGCTTTCTCGCAATCTCCACTTGTTCAGTAGCCTTTTTATGATAGTTCCGAACTGTATCTGAAATCTCACGTAAATAATAACGGCGGTCATTTGGAATAATTACATTTTGTTTTTGAACATCTGCTGTTTTTTCAAAAGATGTTTCCCAATCCGTGCCCATTTTCTCGTTAATTTTATCGATTAAATTTGCAAAAAAGGCGTTTGTTCCCGGGTCATTGAATTGACTTGCAATCGTGCCGAACACCGGCATTTCTTCATAGTCTATTTCGAATAATAGATGGCTGCGTTGGTACTGTTTTTGAACCTGCCGCTTTGCATCCTCAGACCCTTTACGCTCGAATTTGTTAATGACAATGAGGTCAGCATAGTCAATCATGTCGATTTTTTCGAGCTGGGAAGGTGCACCAAATTCACTTGTCATGACATACATTGAAACGTCACAAACCTCTGTAATCTCAGCATCCCCCTGCCCAATTCCGCTTGTTTCAACGATGATTAAATCAAAGCCCGCTGCTTTAACAACAGCGATGGCATCCTTAATTGCAAGTGATAACTCTGATTTAGAGCCCCTTGTTGCTAGGCTTCGCATATACACCCTTGGGTTAAAAATTGCATTCATGCGGATGCGGTCACCAAGTAAGGCTCCACCTGTTTTTTGCTTTGTCGGGTCAACGGACAGAACCGCTACTTTTTTATCGTCAATTTCATTAATAAAACGACGAATTAATTCGTCGGTAAGTGAGCTTTTTCCAGCTCCTCCTGTACCTGTAATCCCAACAACGGGAACCTTTTTCTCAAGGTCTTTTATTTTTTGGATGATTGTTTCTGCAGCTGCGGCTGACTCGTCTTTGTTCCCAATGTGGTTTTCAGCAATCGTAATCAGCTTTGCGACTGTTTTGGTATCCCCAGTTTGAAGAAGTTCAATGTCATCAGCTAACTCCGTGCTTGTTGGATAATCACATTCTTTTAGCATTTTGTTGATCATCCCTTGGAGTCCTAGGCTACGGCCGTCATTGGGTGAAAAAATGCCAGCGATTCCGTATTCATGAAGCTCCCTGATTTCACGAGGGATGATGACTCCGCCACCGCCGCCATAAATACGAATATGAGACGCTCCCCGCTCTTTTAGAAGATCATACATATATTTAAAATATTCAACATGACCACCTTGATAGGAGGAAATCGCAATCCCTTGTGCATCCTCCTGGATGGCCGCGTTGACCACTTCCTCCACTGAGCGATTATGCCCAAGGTGAATGACCTCAGCACCGCTTGCCTGCAGAATGCGGCGCATAATGTTAATCGAAGCGTCATGCCCGTCAAATAAGCTTGAAGCCGTCACAAAGCGTACATGGTGCTTGGGACGATACACTTCCACCTTACTCATTTTGTCTCCCCCAGTACTTGTTATTTTTCAATTCCCTTCAGCAAAAGCTCTGTTTGCATGTCAATATATTCTTCAAGTGTGAAAAGCTTCCGCATCGCCCAGCGGCGAAAGCCCCACATCTGGCCTAGCACGAAAATATTATGAGCAACGAGCTCAACCTGTTTCTTTGGCAATTGAAGTTCTCCTTTTGCGATGCAGTCCTCAATTGCTTTTTCAAACATGCCTACCATTTCCACTTCCTTATTTAGCACATATGGCAGCGCATCCTTTGAAAGTGATTTCGCTTCCTGATAGAGTACGAGAACTTCATCCTGCATTTCATCCATGACAAGGAAGTAATTGCGAATCGCAAGCTTCAAACTTTCAACACTACCTTCCTTCGTGTTGATTGCTTGCTGGAGCCGTTCCTGAACCTGGTCATATATGCTGTCTACCACCAAATAGAGGACATCCTCTTTCTTACGAATATATTCATAAAGCGTACCGATGCTAAAACCGGCTGCTTTTGCAATTTCTCTAGTCGTCGAGCGATGAAACCCTTTTTCCTTAAAAAGCGCCACCGCTCCCTTAATCATCTGATCTCGCCGCTTCTTAATTAGCCGTTCATCCTTCACCGAAGCCGGCACATCATTCCTTCGCATTGCTTCACCCCCTGCCTGTCACTGTGACCACTGTCGAATTTAAATGTTATTTCATTTCTATTTTGTTAACATTCGAGAGATAACGAGACGCTGAATTTCTTGAGTACCTTCATAGATTTGGGTGATTTTCGCGTCACGCATATAACGCTCCACTGGGTAATCCTTTGTATAACCATAGCCTCCAAAGACCTGAACCGCCTCGGTTGTCACCTTCATCGCCGTGTCCCCAGCGAAAAGTTTTGACATTGCTGATTCTTTTCCATATGGAAGTCCTTCTGATTCTAGCCATGCTGCTTGATAGGTTAAGAGACGAGCTGCCTCGACATTCGTTGCCATATCTGCCAGCTTGAAGCCTACCCCTTGCTGAGCGGCAATTGGCTTGCCGAACTGAACACGCTCCTTCGCATATTCGGTTGCGGCATCAAGTGCGCCTTGAGCAATTCCAACCGCTTGTGCGGCAATTCCGTTACGCCCTCCATCTAGCGTCATCATCGCAATCTTAAAGCCTTCTCCCTCTTCTCCAAGTAAATTTTCCTTAGGTACGCGGCACTCTTCAAAAATAATTTCAGTAGTTGGTGATGAACGAATCCCCAGCTTCTTTTCTTTTTTCCCTACTGAGAAACCCGGGAAGTTACTCTCGATGATAAATGCGCTCGTTCCTTTATGCTTTGAGGATGGATCCGTTAAGGCGAATACGACATAGATATCAGCAATTCCCCCGTTTGTGATGAAAATTTTTGAGCCATTCAAAACATAATGGTCTCCTTCTAATCTTGCAGTCGTTCTCATACCACCTGCATCAGAACCCGAGCCAGGCTCTGTTAAGCCATAGGCACCGATTTTTTCACCCTGCGCCATCGGTCGTAAATATTTTTGTTTTTGCTCTTCACTACCAAACTTGTAGATTGGCCACCCCGCAAGTGATGTATGAGCAGATAGGGTTACCCCTGTTGAGGCACAAACGCGCGAGAGCTCCTCAACCGCGATACAATAGGCCAAATAGTCACTTCCAATACCGCCATATTCCTCTGGCCACGGAATCCCGGTTAAGCCAAGCTCCGCCATTTTATCGAAAATTTCACGATCAAAGCGCTCCTCTTCATCCCGCTCTGCCGCTGTTGGTGCCACTTCATTTTTAGCAAAATCACGAACCATTTTCCGAATCATTTCATGTTCTTCCGATAATTTAAAGTACATTATGGGTACCTCCACTTTTAATAGAATGTTAGTTTTTGTGTGTCTTCTTGTTAAAATTGTGTGGGAATTACAGATTATAGGCGAATTGCGTTGATTGGGGCGGGATTTGCACCTTTGACTGGATATTTGCGTCGGTTTTCGATTATATGCGTCACCTGCATCGTATTTGCGTCGTTTCCCACTTATTTGCGTTTC
>NZ_JBALOV010000005.1:65879-169029 GCF_036965045.1 Bacillus sp. JJ1533
AAATCCCACTTATTTGCGTCTACAGCCAGATTTTGACGTCAAATTCTAATTAGTTGCGACGCTCCATCCCATCATTTGCACATTAGCCCCATCATAAATGCTTACTAATGACAATTCGTTGAATCTCGCTGGTGCCTTCGTAAATCTCCGTTATTTTTGCATCCCGGAAGAATCGTTCAACCGGATAGTCCTTTGTATAGCCATAGCCGCCGTATACCTGAATCGCTTCGGTTGCGACCTCTACCGCGGTTTTAGATGCGAATAGCTTTGCCATGGACGCTTCTTTAGCACAAGGCAGTCCTTGCTCCTGTAAAAATGCTGCGCGGTAGACGAGTAGTCTTGACGCTTCCACAGCTGTTGCCATATCTGCGAGCTTAAAACCAACACCTTGCAAGGATGCGATTGGCTTTCCAAATTGATAACGATTCTTTGAATACTCAACTGCGTGTTCAAGAGCAGCCTCCGCAATTCCTAGAGCCTGAGCAGCAATGCCAATCCGGCCGATACTTAGATTCGCCATGGCGACCTTAAATCCCTCGCCTTCAAGCCCCAGCACGTTTTCAGCTGGCACCTTTACATCCTCGAATGTGATTTGAAGGGTCCGCGAACCATTGAGCCCCATTTTATGCTCATCTTTTCCGAATACAAAGCCAGGGGTACTTTTTTCAACAATAAATGCCGTGATTCCCTTGCTGCCAGTCTCAGCAGGATTTGTTCGGGCAAACACAATATACACATCCGCTTCGCCACCATTTGTGACGAAAACCTTTGAACCATTCAGTACATAATGGTCACCCTGCTTTACAGCCCTTGTTTTTAAGCTAGCAGCATCTGAGCCAGCGCTCGGTTCGGTGAGACAAAAAGCGCCAAGATATTCGCCACTGGCAAGCTTCGGAATGTATTTTTGCTTTTGCTCCTCTGTACCAAAATATAAAATCGGATGCGTACCAACAGAGGTATGAACGGATAAAATAACCCCGATTGTCGCGCTCACCTTAGAGAGCTCATTGATCGCGATGATATAAGATGTAAAATCCATCCCAGCACCGCCATATTTTTCAGGGGTCGTAATCCCCATTAAACCGAGAGCCCCCATTTTTGAAAGGATTTCTCGTGGAAACTCCCCATTTTCCATACGCTCTATAAATGGCGTAATTTCCTCTTTGGCAAAATCACGGACCATTTTTCGCATCATTGCTTGTTCTTCTGTAAAATGAAAATTCATGCTGCTTCCCTCCAATGTGGGATCTTGATGATATGGGTTGTTTGTAAGAGTTGTCACTCCGCTTCACCCCTATCCTTCGTAAGTGTAGAAACCTCGACCTGATTTTTTACCTAACCAACCTGCTTTCACGTATTTGCGAAGCAATGGACATGGTCTGTATTTGTCATCGCCAAAGCCCTCGTGAAGGGTTTCCATAATATAAAGACATGTATCAAGTCCGATAAAATCAGCTAGTGTTAGTGGTCCCATCGGGTGATTCATACCAAGCTTCATCACTTCATCTATTGCTTCTTTTGTGGCAACACCTTCATAAAGGGTGTAAATCGCTTCATTGATCATCGGCATCAAAATGCGGTTGGACACAAATCCAGGGAAGTCATTCACCTCTACTGGAACCTTATTTAACGTCTTTGTCATGTCTTCAATGACTTGATAGACTTCATCGGCAGTCGCTAAGCCGCGAATAATTTCGACTAATTTCATAACTGGAACTGGATTCATAAAATGCATGCCAATTACTTTTTCAGGGCGCTTTGTTGCCGCTGCAATTTCTGTAATTGGAAGAGAGGAAGTATTTGTTGCTAAAATAGCGTTCTGAGGTGCAATTTCATCTAGTTGTGAGAAAAGCTTTGTTTTCACGTCCATATTTTCAACGGCCGCTTCGATGACAAGGTCGACATCACTTGCATTATTTAGATCAAGTGATGGCGTAAGTCTTCCTAAAGTCGCTATCTTATCTTCTTCACTCATACGCCCCTTATCAACTTGACGGGTAAGATTTTTCGTAATTGTAGCAAACCCGCGGTCTACGTATTCTTGTTTTAAATCGTGAAGCTTGACACCATAGCCTGCCATTGCACAAACCTGTGCAATCCCTGAGCCCATCTGTCCCGCACCAATAACCATTACCTTTTGTACTTTCATTTAACATACCTCCTATTAATCAAATGCGCCTTGGCGTATTTGCGCCCAGATTTTTAGGCCCACAGGAAGTGGGTCATAAAGACGTTGCCACAGGATGTGGCGATTTTAGTCTTTAATCTTATTGCTCGAAAAACTCCTCTAAAAAATCTGAGGCATCCGCCGGAGGCTTTAACTTTTTCAGCCAGGTTTTAAACCACCTCTGAATTGATTACTCTTCTACACCAATCCCATTACCTAAAAAGGTAGGTACCTCTGCTGAATAAAGTTATACTTGAACCATGATTGCGTCACCTTGGCCTCCACCACTACAGATGGCTGCAATCCCAATGCCGCCGCCACGACGTTTTAATTCATGAATAAGTGTAATGATGATTCTGGCCCCACTAGCACCAATTGGATGACCAAGTGCTACTGCCCCACCGTTAACATTGACTTTTTCAGGGTCAAGATTAGCAATTTTCCCACTCGTTAATGCCACTGCAGCAAAGGCTTCATTGATTTCAAACAAATCAATTTCCTCGACTGTTTTTCCTGTCTTTTTTAATAATTCATTAATGACAAGTCCTGGAGTTTTCGGGAAGTCCTTTGCTTCAACCGAAATGGCAGCATGGGCTAGTATTGTTGCAAGAGGTACTTTTCCTTCTTGTTTTGCTCGCTCTTCGCTCATCAGAACAAGAGCTGCCGCTCCATCATTCACACCAGGCGCATTTCCAGCTGTGAGTGTGCCGTTAGCGTTAAACACTGATTTGAGCTTTGCTAATTTTTCAAGTGTTGTGTCCGCACGTGGCGCTTCGTCTTGGTCAATAACTGTAACCGCACCTTTACGTCCTTTTACTTCTACTGCCACAATTTCTTCAGCAAGCTTACCTGACTCTATCGCCGCAATCGCCCGCTCGTGACTGCGAAGTGCCCACTTATCTTGCTCCTCACGTAAAATGTCTAGTTCTGATGCTACCTCGTTGCCGTAAGTACCCATATGAACACCTTGAAAGCTACAGGTTAAGCCATCATGAACCATTAAGTCCTTTAAACTCGCATCTCCCATTCGTAGTCCGAAGCGTGCTTTCGGTAAAAAGTAAGGCGCGTTACTCATAGACTCCATACCACCTGCAACAATTACTTCTTCATCACCAGCACGGATGATTTGATCAGCAAGTGTGACACTGCGAAGCCCTGATGCACACACTTTATTGATGGTTTCTGTTTTCACTTCCCACGGGATTCCCGCATTTCGTGCTGCTTGACGTGAAGGTATTTGTCCCTGACCCCCCTGTAAAACCGACCCGAAGATGACTTCATCCACAGTTTCACCTTTGATTCCAGCTCGCTGTAAGGCTTCCTTAATGGCAATTCCCCCAAGCTCAGATGCTGTTAACGAGCTAAGACTTCCCCCTAATTTTCCAAATGGGGTACGAACTCCACTGACAATGACCGTTTTTCCCATGCTCCATCCTCCTTGATATTGAGTTAAGAATTAGCTAATTTGAACATGCATTTCGGTTTGAATCAACATTCTTCATGACTTTCATGTTTTCGTTACCTTTTGCTCTCGTCGGTCTAAAATCGGGTATGATTCCCTTGTTTTCGTTACTCTTTTGTTCTCATCTACCTCTAATCTGGCACGATTAGCAAAATCGGTAACCGCTTACATTAATCCGACTGAACGCTCGCTCGGAACTCATGGAAAGAAGGAGGCGTACGAACGTACACCTCTTTTTCTCTTATTCTATTTATAAAAGATTAAATGTTTCCTATATTCCTATTTTACAACATCAATAGTGGAAGATAAATCATAATTTTCCATTATGATGCAATTTCTTTTTGTTCCCCCACTACTGATCTTTCAAGGATTTCTGCAATATCGTATGTGCCAATTTGGTCTTCGACTTCCTTCGCCTTTGTACCATCGCTTAGCATGGTTAAGCAGAAAGGACAACCGGAACCAATTGTAGTTGGGTTCACGGCAATCGCTTGCTCCGTTCTTGCTACGTTAATGCGGGTTCCTGTGTCTTCTTCCATCCACATTAGACCGCCACCTGCGCCACAGCACATTCCTTTTTCACGATTGCGTTCCATTTCAACAAGCTTGACACCTGGAATTTGGTTCAGAATTTCTCGAGGCGGGTCATATACATCATTGTAGCGTCCTAAATAACAGGAGTCATGCCATGTAATGACTTCGTTCACCGCGTGTTTCGGAACCAATCTGCCCTCTTTTACAAGGTCGTATAAGAGCTCTGTATGGTGGAAAACCTCTACACCCTCAAGCCCCATATCCGGGTACTCATTTTTGAAAATATTATAGGCATGTGGGTCGATTGTAACAATCTTCTTCACTTCTGCCTTTTCAAATTCAGCGATATTATTGGTCGCAAGCTCTTGGAATAAAAACTCGTTTCCAAGTCGACGTGGTGTGTCACCTGAGTTTTTCTCCTTGTTTCCTAAAATCGCAAATTTCACACCCGCTTCATTCATCAGCTTTGCAAATGAAAGGGCGATTTTTTGGCTTCGGTTGTCAAATGCACCCATAGAACCAACCCAGAAGAGGTATTCAAATTCCTCGCCTGCTTTTTTCACTTCTTTTACAGTCGGTACATGAACATCGTCACGGACTTCACGCCAGTTTTCTTTTTCCTTCCGGTTGAGGCCCCATGGATTTCCTTGACGCTCGATATTCGTCATCGCACGCTGCGCATCAGCATCCATTTTTCCTTCTGTAAGAACTAAATAACGGCGTAAATCAATGATTTTATCGACGTGCTCATTCATAACAGGACATTGGTCTTCACAGTTACGGCAAGTCGTACATGCCCAAATCTCTTCTTCTGTGATGACATCGCCAATTAAGCTTGGGCTATAAGCTAATTCTGCCGTTGCAGCCGTTTCATTCGCGCCTTGACTTGCGGATGCTAGTGCAAGCTGATTTCCTTTTGTATGGTTAAAAGCAACTGCCGGTACCCATGGGACACGCGAAGTCACAACTGCACCGGTTTCAGTTAAGTGATCTCGTAATTTCACAATCAAATCCATTGGTGAAAGCATTTTTCCAGTGCCTGTTGCTGGACACATATTCGTACAGCGACCACATTCCACACATGCGTAGAGGTCAACTAATTGTGTTTGCGTAAAGTCTTCAATTTTCCCAACCCCAAAGGTTTCCTGTGTTTCATCCTCGAAATCAATTTTTTCAAGCTTTCCTGGGCTTGTTTGTCTGCTTAAGTACACATTCGCAGGCCCCGCAATTAAGTGCGCGTGCTTCGATTGAGGCACATAGACAAGGAAGCTTAACAGGAAGAGTAAGTGAATCCACCAAGCGATATAGAAAAAGACAATCGCAGCTGTTTCATTAAGTCCGCCTAATGCAAGTGCAATGACGGATGCGATGGGCTCAGTCCATGTGGCTTCATGGCCATGCCAGACGATTCCAGCACCGTTCCCAAGTAAAACAGAAAGCATTAAGCCTCCAATAAATAAAAGGACAAGACCTGATTTAAAGCCTCTTTTTAGCCTTACAAGCTTTTCTACATATCGGCGATGGAATGCCCATACGACCGCGACTAAAATCATAAATGTGACGAGTTCTTGGAAAAAGGTAAAGCCTGGATACAATGGTCCAAGAGGCAGATGGGAGCCCGGCTTTAGGCCTTTCCAAATAAAATCAATTGCACCAAATTGGACTAGAATAAAACCATAGAAGAACATGACATGGATAATTCCACTCTTTTTATCCTTTAAAAGCTTTTTCTGTCCGAAGACATTGATCCAAATCCGCTCCAGACGTTCCTTTACTTTCCCATCAAATTCGACTTTTTTACCGAGCTTGATATAAGCAATTCTTGTTTTAATGAGGTATACAAAAAGATAAATGGCGTAAGCGGTTACAGTAAGGAATGCAAGAAGATTTATAACCAAGAGGATATTCATGTTTAAGCTCCTTTCTAAAGGGTATTAATTTTCTGACTATATAGTTCATATATCCATTATATTATGAATGAGCATTCAGTCAATCTTTTTCTTTCCAAATCTGAAATAATCATTCTAATTTTCGTGTAAACTAAGTGAACGCCAATATAGGAGGGGTAAATTTGTTGCGCATAATCTTCTGGATTGTCCTTATTATCATTATTCTATTACTGTTACTCCGCCTTGATTACAGTCTCGGAAGAAAAAGTCATTTAAAAAAACAAGTTGATGATGAGTTTCCATTGCGAAATAGTGACGTGGCTCTTTATGCAACGGGTAATTCTCTCTTCACCGATCTTTTTACAGACATTCAAAACGCAACCGAACATATTCATGTCGAGTTTTATATTTTGAAGGACGATGACATCAGTAAGGAGTTTGTTTCCCTTTTAACGAAAAAGGCCGAGCAAGGGGTTAAAGTCCGGCTCCTTCTGGATTGGGTTGGTGCCCACGGGGTTACGAAGGACATGGAAAATGACCTGACTCGCTCAGGAGTTTCATTTGCCTATAGTAATAAGCCTAATTTCCCTTACTTTTTTTACAAACTAAATGCACGAAATCATCGGAAAATTTCTGTCATTGATGGAAAAGAAGGTTATATTGGTGGATTCAATATCGGAAAAGAGTATCTTGGAAAGGATCCGAAATTTGGTTTCTGGCGCGATTATCATTTGAAGCTAACTGGTGAAGGAGTCGCGGACCTGCAGACACAGTTTTTAGAGGATTGGTATAACGCCACGAAGGAAGCCATTTCAAATCGTGACAGCTATTTTCCGCCGCTCCCTAAAGGAAAGTCGCAAACGAGATTTATTTCAACAAACGGTGCTCATCTTGAGGATGATTATATCAGTATGATCAAGCAAGCCGAACATGAGATTATCATTGGCTCTCCTTACTTTGTGCCAAGTGATCAGCTTAAACAGGAATTGATTGCCGCTACGAAACGCAATGTAGAGATCCGTGTTCTTTTACCGAAAAAGCCGGATCATCCTCTTGTCAAAGAAGCCGCCATTCCCTATATGGATGAACTCTCAAAGATTGGGATTCAGTTTCATATGTACACGAGGGGCTTTTACCACGCAAAGGTGATTTGTATCGATGACAAGCTTTGTGACATCGGTACCGCCAATTTCGACAAAAGAAGTCTTTATTCGAATTATGAAATCAATTGTTATATCCATGACAAAGAAGTCATTCAAGAGGTCAAAAATATGGTGCTCAGTGATTTCGAAACTTCAAAAGAGCTAACCCGCGAACGAATTGAGGAACTAAAGTCGGAAAATAAGTTTAAAATTAAGTTCGCAACGTGGATTTCCCACTTTTTATAGGGCGATGGCGTGGAATATACTGTCACTAACAAAAATTGACGCCCGCCCGGGAGTAGGTTACTGCCGCTATTTTAAATTAACTGCCACTAACTAATGAGGCACCCGTTCGCACGGGTGCCTTTTATTTCGGACCAAATTGAATGAGTGGTGCGATCCATTGGAACAATTTAAATCCCAAATAAATCCCGATAATTCCAGTAACGCCTGCAAGTGCTGGTGGTGCTGGGATTGGTAATTTTAATAAAGCAAATAAAAATCCTACAACTAGACCCGTGACCAGGGCCAAGATAACCTCTTTCATGTATGTATCCTCCCTTTTACATTATATTTCCCAACAAAAAGGCCCTCTACTCAAGTGAGGGCCTCATCATTTAGTTTACATTTTCTCAGGTGCAGATACACCGATTAATTGTAATGAGTTTTTTAATGTAATTTGAACGGCCTTCATTAGCGCAAGGCGTGCTTTTGTTTTTTCAAGATTGTCTTGGTCAAGCACTTTCTCGGCATTGTAGAAGCTATGAAGTGCAGCCGCTAGTTCATTGACATAGTTTGTGATACGATGTGGAATTCGCTTTTCAGCTGCTTCTGTTACAGCTGCCGGGAACTCCCCAAGCTTCTTCAACAGGTCAACTTCTTTTTCGGAGTTGATATGTTCGAGCGCATAGTTTCCGTCTAAGGCAATCTTCATTTCATCGCCTGAACGGAGCATGCTGCATACACGCGCATGTGCGTACTGCGCATAGTACACAGGGTTCTCATTTGATTGGGACACAGCTAAATCAAGGTCAAAATCAAGATGTGTATCCGCACTTCTCATTGCGAAGAAGTAGCGCACCGCGTCTAACCCAACCTCTTCAATCAATTCACGCATCGTAACAGCCTTACCGGTACGCTTACTCATCTTCATTTTTTCACCATTTTTAAACAGGTGAACGAGCTGAATGATTTCTACCTCAAGTGTTTCTTTATCATAGCCTAATGCCTGAATCGCAGCCTTCATACGCGGGATATAACCATGATGGTCAGCACCCCATACGTTGATTAATTTTTCGAAGCCACGCTCAAGCTTGTCCTGATGGTATGCAATATCAGGAGTTAAATACGTATAAGAGCCGTCATTTTTAATTAACACACGGTCCTTATCGTCACCGAAAGTCGTTGAACGGAACCAAGTAGCGCCATCCTCTTCATAAATATGACCAGCTTCACGAAGCGCATTAAGTGCTCGGTCAATTTTTCCGTTATGGTATAGAGAAGTCTCAGAATACCATACATCAAAGCGAACTCGATACTCTTCTAAATCCTTTTGAAGCTTCTCCATCTCATATTTCAAGCCATACTCACGGAAAAAGTCGAAGCTTTCGTTTTCATCCATGTGGACATATTTATCGCCAAATTCTTCAGCAAGTCGCTTTCCAATACCTACGATATCTTGTCCATGGTACCCGTCCTCAGGCATTTCAGCTTCCTTGCCAAGTGCTTGCATGTAACGAGCCTCTACAGACTTCGCTAGATTATTGATCTGGTTACCTGCATCATTTATATAATATTCACGGGATACCTCATAACCCGCTTTTTGTAAAATATTACTTAAAGAATCACCAACCGCTGCTCCACGAGCATGTCCAAGGTGAAGGTCACCTGTTGGGTTTGCCGAAACAAACTCGACCTGTACTTTTTGTTTATTGCCTACTGTTGTTTCACCGTACGCGTCACCTGCTGTTAAAATCGCAGGAATTAAATCGGTTAAATAAGAGTTGTTCATATAAAAATTGATAAATCCTGGTCCTGCAATTTCAATTTTTTCAATGGATGCTTTTGATTTATCGAAGTTGGCAACGATGTCTTCAGCAATCATACGAGGTGCCTTTTTTGCCACACGTGCAAGCTGCATCGCCATGTTTGTCGCATAATCCCCATGTGCCTTATCCTTTGGCAGCTCCAACACAACTTCAGGAATTTGGTCTTCCGTAGCTAGTCCAGCTTTTAAAGCTGCATCTTTAATTTCCGCTTTCAAGCGCTCTTTTACTTGATCAACAACATTCATCTAGTTTCGCTCCTTAAATGTAATGGTTATCTTATGTAATCCTGACTTTTCACCATGAAGTGAAAGCTCATATGCTAAAAATAACGTCCCTTTTCGAGAGTTTTTGTACCATTTGAATTCGATATTATTCGTTTTTGTCTTGAGGTCAAACGTTCCAAGCTGGTTTTGAAAAGAACCGTTCGTGGTTTCATTTTTTCGGTAGACTTGCCTCATCTTCACCTGTCCCGAACGAAGGATGAGTACTTCTTTTTCCGAGATTTTGATGACCGTTTTAACCGTACCTGCTTCTTGCTCTTCATCAAACTGCAAGTACGTATTATTACCCTTTATGTAGTATAGACCATTTGCGTCAAAAGCAACATTTTCTTTACGCAGGCCTTCCTTAATTTCAGTTACAAATTTAAGTGTAATGGGAGTTCCAGTACTCATGTCTACACATCCTTACAAATCCTTAACTTTACTAGTATACGGCATTTAGTAAGGGGATTTCAAATTAAAAAAGAAAACTCGGCCTAGGCCGAGTAAGAGAAGTGTTTTAGGAGGATTATTGCTTAGTAACTTTGACGTTTATGAAGATATTGATGGCAAAAAGGATGATTGCCAGAGTAGTAACTGTACCACCGATTGCAATGGCAGGCTCAACTGCTGGATTGCCAAGCAGTAACATCGTGAGTCCAATCATCATCACCGGCAAACCAATGTTATGAAGCCAAAAATGGATCTTTCCAAGCTTTGATTCTCCCGCCTGAGGGAATAAATAATAGACAATTCCCGCCAGCCCCATAGACGCCCAGCCCAGTAAGTTAATATGAACATGAACTCCTGTTAGGGTGTACGAGTGTGACATTGACATACCCATCCCGATTAAAACACCAATCACAAAATACAATGCCGCCATTTTCAAAAAACGAACCCCGACCATCGAACTCCCCCTTTATTAGGTGAAAATGTAGTTCAAATGTATTATATTCACGTAAGCAAAAAGAATTGTCATACTTGTTAAAATATATTTCGCGCGGGGCTTTGGTCACATAAAAGCAAAACGGACAAGCTTCAAAGCCGCTTGTCCGTTTCATCATTAATGTAGTACTGGGTAACCAAGTTTTTCAATGGTTTCTGTGATTTGTTCTTTAGTGACTCGATTAGAATCAAATGTAGCCTTCACTTTACTTGAGTTAAATAATACTTTTGCTTCTTGTACACCTTCCATTTTTCCAACCTTTGATTCAATCTTTTTAATACAAGATGGACAAGTAAGCGGTTCTAATTGTAATTTAATGGTTTCCATTTTAACCTCTCCTTTTCTTTTTCTATACTTATTGTAAGATGGTTTTTCATGTCATTCTTTGACCTGGGTCAAATTTTAGACAGTTGCTACCTGTAAGCCGTGTTCCTTCTTCATTGTTTTGCGGTTGAATCCCATTAATCTCATCGCGTTCAGGATAACTAATAGGACACTTGCTTCATGGATGAACATGCCAGATGCGAGATGAACAGTTCCCATAAGTACCCCGGTTAAGAGTACAAAGGCAATGCCAACTGCAAAGAAGGTGTTTTGTTTCATGTTGCGGATGGTTGCTTTCGATAAGGAGTAAGCGTGTGAAAATTGCATGAGCTTATCCGCCATTAACACGACGTCTGCTGTTTCCATCGAAATATCTGTACCGCCTTCACCCATGGCGAGGCCGATATCTGCAGTTGCGATTGCAGGAGCATCATTGATTCCGTCCCCTGCCATGGCTACGACACGACCTTCTGCTTTTAATTTTTTTACGTATTCCACTTTATCTTCCGGAAGCAGCTCTGCATGGAATTCATCCAAGCCTAAGGTAGTCGCAACAAGTTCTGCAGTATGCTTATTATCACCAGTGAGCATGACGATTTTCTTAATGCCGTTTTTTCTCATCTGGGCAAGTGCTCTTTGCGCATCTTCACGAATTTGGTCCGCGATTGAGAAAATGCCTGCGATCTTGCCATCAACACTAGCAAAAATGGCAGTATTACCAGCTCTTTCTCGGTCAATGGCATAGGCTCCGACGTTTTCCGGAACTTCGATACCCTCTGACTCCATCAGTTTCCGATTTCCAATTGCAAGGATATGTCCTGCTACTTTTGCCCGGATCCCATTTCCTTTAATGACTTCACCTTCTTCTGGTTCAATCTCTAAAGCTAGTTTTCTCGCTTTCACTTCTTTTACAATCGTCTGTCCCAAATGGTGCTCTGAAATAGTTTCTGCTTGGGCAACGAGCGGTAATAATTCATTTGTTTCAAAGTCCCCGAACGTCTTAATATCTGTTACTTCTGGTTTCCCTTTCGTTAATGTCCCCGTTTTATCGAAAACGAGGGTGTCTACTTTCGAGAAGATATCCATAACCTCTCCACCTTTGACCAAGACACCGTTTTTCGCTCCATTTCCGATTCCAGCAACATTTGAAACCGGGGCTCCAATTACTAGTGCACCAGGGCAAGCGATGACAAGGAAGGTAATCGAGATATGGAGATCTCTTGTGAACAGATAGACAATGACGGATAAAACAACGACAGCCGGTGTATAGACATTCGCAAATTTATTAAGGAATTTTTCAGTCTTTGATTTAGATTCCTGTGCTTCCTCCACTAGTTCGATAATTTTGGCAAAAGTCGTATCGTCTCCCACCTTTTCTGCGATCAATTCAATATAGCCATTGTCGACGATGGTTCCGCTGAATACTTTGTCTTCTATTTTCTTGGTAGCCGGTACAGATTCACCTGTAACTGCTGCCTCATTTAGTAAAGCCTGACCTGAAACGATTTTGCCATCGACCGGAACCTTTCCACCAGAGCGGATAATCACTCGGTCCCCGACAAGCACCTCTTCAACTGGGATCGTAACTTGGCTGCCCTCTCGGACAACAATTGCTTCCTGTGGCGCCATGTCAACTAGGTCTTTTAGCGAAGAACGTGTTTTCTCCAACGTCCGCGCTTCTAAATAATCACCGAATAAAAACAGGAAGGTAACGACGGCTGATTCTACAAATTCACCGATGAACAAAGCACCAATAACAGCGATTGTGACGAGCAATTCAATGCTGAATGCTTTCATTTTTAATGCTTGAAATGCTTTTATGAAGATCGGGATTCCCGCGATGACCGTCACAATAATAAGTGAAGCCGATTTTACCAAGTCAAATCCTGTTAAGTGAAAAATCAATGCTAGAACAAGCAATGCTCCTGAAATAGCAGTGATCTTTGTTTTTTGTCGATTTATCCAATTAATCATTTTATCCTCTCCTTTCCTTCTATACCTTTATAATAAAAGGAAGTCGTGATAAACTATTTGACCCACGTCAAAATTAGAAAAACTCCCCAAACCGACTTGGCTTGGGGAGTCCTAAAGCAAAAAAGGTCATGGACTCATCTTTCAAATCCATGACCTTTCGTATTATTTTTGAATCCATCCTAAAATCATTTCGCGAATCAACTTACTTGCCGTATTTGCGGTTTGTTCAGACGCATCATAAATGGGTGCTACCTCCACCAAGTCAGACCCAACCACTCGAATATCTGACTTTGCAATTTCATGGATGGCGCCAAGTAGCTCTTTAGACGTAATTCCACCAGCATCCACTGTACCCGTTCCCGGTGCATGGGCAGGATCCAACACATCAATATCAATCGTTACATATACAGGTCGGCCCGCTAACTTTGGCAGGACCTTTTTCAATGGCTCTAGCACTTCAAACTTTGAAATATGCATCCCGTTTTCCTTCGCCCATTGGAATTCTTCTTTCATCCCTGAGCGGATTCCAAATGAAAAGACATTTTCCGGTCCAATCAATTCCGCGATTTTACGAATGGGTGTTGAGTGGGAAAGTGCCTCTCCCTCGTAATTCTCGCGTAAATCGGTATGGGCATCCATATGAATAATCGCTAGATCTGGGTACTTTTTATAAACAGCCTTCATTACTGGCCAAGATACGAGATGCTCGCCGCCCATGCCAAGTGGATATTTTCCAGCTGCTAAAACCTGATCCACAAAATCCTCAATCATATCAAGGCTGCGCTGCGGGTTTCCGAATGGTAACGGAATATCCCCCGCATCGTAATATTTTACTTCATCTAGCTCTTTATCAAGGTATGGACTATACTCCTCAAGTCCAATCGATACCTCACGAATTCGCCCTGGGCCAAATCGTGAACCTGGACGGTAGCTTACTGTCCAGTCCATTGGCATACCATAAATGACGGCTTCGCTCTCCTCAAAATTCGGGTGGCTTTTGATAAACACATTTCCTGAATAAGCTTCATCAAATCTCATCGAAAATCCCCCAATTATTTCGTTAAGTCAGCAACAAATTTTGGCAATACAAACGCTGCTTTATGGATTTCTTTTGTGTAGTATTTTGTCTCAATCTCATGGAAGCGATCGTTGCTTACCTCTAATGGATCGTATTTTTTCGAACCGATTGTGAATGTCCATAGACCACTTGGATAGGTTGGGATATTCGCAAGATAAAGACGTGTGATTGGGAAGATTTCCTTTACATCGCGTTGCACGTTACGGATTAAGTCCGGTGTGAACCATGGGTTGTCTGTTTGCGCAACAAATACGCCGTCTTCTTTTAATGCTTTTGAAATGCCTGCATAAAAGCCTTTTGTGAAGAGATTTACCGCTGGACCTACAGGCTCAGTAGAGTCAACCAAAATTACATCGTATTCATTTTCACTTTTTGCGATATGCATGAAGCCATCGTCAACCTTCACATCCACGCGTGGGTCTTCAAGCTTACCTGCAATTTCAGGTAGGTATTTCTTTGAATACTCGATTACTTTTCCGTCAATATCAACTAAAGTCGCCTTTTTCACACTTGGGTGCTTTAACACTTCACGAATTACCCCACCGTCACCGCCACCAACGACTAGTACGTTTTCAGGATTTGGGTGTGTAAATAACGGTACATGCGCGACCATCTCGTGGTACACGAACTCGTCGACTTGAGTGGTCATCACCATGCCATCAAGTACGAGCATATTGCCAAATTCCTCCGTTTCGATCATATCAAGCTTTTGAAACTCTGTTTGTTCTGTATGTAAGGTTTGTTTAATTTTTGCTGTAATACCAAAGCTTTTTGTTTGTTTCTCCGTAAACCATAATTCCATGTTCATAACATCCTTTCGATTGAAAAATTCAGGGATTCTATCCCTTTATCGTTCCCTATTCCCTCAAAAAAATTGATGTTTTTGCCTTGTTTTCCAAATAGGCAAAAGTTGATGGATTTGCCTTGGCACATACGTAATGCAAGCTTCCGGATTTCTCTCAACTCAAAAAAGTATAGAGGAAACCAGCCAAAATGCAAGAAAATTTTTCATCTTTTAGTAAATATATGTTTAAAACAGCGGTAATCCTTTAATACTGATTGATATATGCCTGTGAAAAAGGTGATAGATAGAGATCTCAGATAGAAAAAGAGAGAGGTGAACCCTGTGGAACTGATTACAAATGATCGATTAAAAATCGCGTTAAAAATTTTGCGCGCTTGTCTTTTCATTGGCTTAATAGGTTGTACCCTTGTGGCAGTTGGAGTTTTAGGCGTACTTTCCTATGCAAAAACCCAGGGGGCACCTCCTCTTGCCGTTCCTTTATCGACCTTATTTTATGCCGAGGATGGAACTTTAATCGGGGAAGAACGCCATCAAGGGGAAACCCGTTATTGGGTATCGCTCGATGATATGTCTGAGGCAGTTATTGGCGCAACGGTATCGATTGAGGACCGAAACTATTTTGACCATCATGGTTTTGATTACAAGCGAATCGGCGGTGCCATCATTGCCGACATTAAAGCAATGGCAAAGGTTCAAGGGGCGAGCACGATTACTCAGCAATATGCACGGAACCTTTTTTTAGAGCATGAAAAAACATGGAACCGAAAACTCACCGAGGCCCTTTATACCATTCGACTTGAACTAAACTATTCCAAAAAAGAGATATTAGAAGGCTATTTAAATACGATTTATTATGGACATGGTGTCTATGGAATTGAAGCAGCTGCTAATTACTATTTCGGAAAAAGAGCGAGCGAGCTTTCATTGGCAGAGGCATCCATGCTTGCAGGAATCCCAAAGGGTCCAACACATTACTCTCCTTTCGTAAATGAGGAAAAAGCAAAACAGCGTCAACAGGTTGTGCTCCACTCAATGGTTGAAAATGGCGTCATTTCAAAAAAGACCGCTGAGCAAGCTCGTGGAGAAGAACTCAGCTTTACAGGTAACAAAGTAGTTGGACGCGAGGACATTGCTCCTTATTTTCAGGACGTTGTCAAAAAGGAACTTCACTCAAAATTGAAGCTTGACCAAGAAACGATTGAAACGGGCGGCTTACGTGTCTACACGACACTCGATCCTAAGTTGCAAGAAATCGCAGAAGAAAAAGTCGCAAACTTTATAAAAGAAGATTCCGGGATTCAGCTTGGCTTTGTTGCGATGGATCCGAAAAATGGTGAGGTGCGGGCTTTAATTGGCGGGCGAGATTACGAGGAAAGCCCATTCAATCGGGCGACTCAGGCGAAACGTCAGCCTGGTTCAACCTTTAAGCCATTTTTATATTACGCCGCACTTGAAAAAGGCTATACACCGTCCACACAAATCCGTAGCGAACTTACAACGTTTTCGTATGATGCTGATCGTTCGACCTATACACCACGGAATTATAAAAATTACTATGCCAATGATTCAATTACCTTAGCCCAGGCAATAGCCTTATCCGACAATGTGTATGCCGTGAAAACACACCTCTTCCTTGGTGACGGTGAGCTTGTTGACATTGCGAAAAAGGTAGGAATTCAAAGTAAACTTAAGGATGTGCCTTCACTTGCGTTAGGTACTTCTGGTGTAAGCGTACTTGAAATGGTCAATGCTTACGCTACATTTGATAATGGCGGGATACGTCATAAGCCCATTTTCATCACTAAGGTTGAAAATTACAAGGGCGAGGTCATCTATGAAAATACCCCAAAACCTAAAAAGGTGCTTGATGAGGATCTCGCTTTTGTGACGACACAGCTGATGACAGGGATGTTTGATGAAAAATTAAATGATTATACAGCTGTAACAGGATCAAACATTAGTGATAAATTAACCCGCTTTTACGCTGGAAAATCGGGTTCAACTGAAACGGATAACTGGATGATTGGATACTCGCCTCAGCTCGTTGCCGGCATCTGGACTGGATATGACAATAATGAACAGCTGACGATTGTCGAAGAAAACCAATATGCAAAAAATATTTGGGCCGGGTTTATGGAGGAAGCCCACAAGGGCATTGCACCAAAACCGTTTAAACCGACAAAAGGTGTTGTCGGGGTGTATGTAAATCCAGACACAGGCTTGCTTCCAACAAAGGATTGCCCTGTTTCTAGGCTAACCTATTATAAAAAGGGAACCGAACCAACGGAATATTGTTCGAAAAATGTGGAAGATGGGAAGAAACAAAATCCAAAGAAAAAGGAAGAAAAAGAGAAGAAAGGCTTCTTTAAGCGGATGTTTGATTGGTTCTAATGAGACAGAGGGTTCCTTGTCTTCGTGAGGTGCATGAATTGCTTATGAAGGACTTTTCGAAGGTGTTTTTCACCCTAATTGGGCTTCATCACCCTTATGAAGACCTTTTCGGAGGTGCCCTTCACCCTAATTGGGCTTCATCACTCTTATGAAGACCTTTTCGAGCGTGTTTTTTACTCAAATTGGGCTTCATAATCTTACTAACGCTCATGAATCGCAACTTCCTGTGATTCAAAAAAACGAAACCCCCAGGCTGTGTAGGGCCTGGGGGTTTCTGTGTCCTAGTTTCAATGTGTGTACATTGTAAATTTAGTGTACTTTATTTTGTTAAAAAAGCTCAAGCTTTAGTACGTTTGTTCACCAAAATGTCACAATTAGAAGAGCTCTATTCCACCTTTAGCCCCTCTTTTAACTCATCACTGGAATTATCCCAAATTTCTTTGTTGTGATTGATTAGGAAGTCCGACAATAGCTTCTTTGATTTATCGTCCATAAAATCAACCATAATATGGCGTTTTAACGATTTATCCATTTTGTTCACATGCTCTGGCAGCGATTTGTAGCCACGGCGAATGGAACGATCCACTGTCATTTCACAAGCGGTAACACCCGCGTAATAAGGACCCTCTTCCTTTCGATCGATTGTGACCCAAACTAGCCAAAACGGCTTTCCATTTGGAACATCTTCTTTATTTGGCAGAAACTTAATCCCTTTTTCAACAACGCTTCTCGCATGCATTGCACCGACATCAACGAAAACATCCTCATCTTCTACATCAATGAATACGGGTGAAATATTTTCGAGGCTAAGCGCCCCAATTCCATAGCCTTTATGACCATCTGTTGGATCATTTTTAATAATATTAAAGGCAACCTTTTTCTTTTGTTGATCCACCATACATCCACCTTTCCCTTTTTACTCATTACCGACTATTTTATCATATGACTGCCTGATTTTATAATTGGAGGATTGGTCGGAAAATCATGACTAATATATCCGTGACGGCGTAGACCCCTCCGTACAATAACGGAAACAAAAACCGATCGCCGAGCGGCGTAATAACCAATACTAAAAAGAGTACAATCCCAAGGCCCTCGTACTGTGTTAGTCTAGGGCGAATCCGTGCTGGTACCAGGTCCTCTATAATGCGGTACCCGTCAAGCGGCGGAAACGGTAAAAGGTTAAAAATGAACAACACGATGTTCAGTCGTACAAATAGGTTAAAGAATGTCTCAAAACCTTCTCCTATGCCTTGTGGAATGGCTGCAAACACACCTACTCGAATTAGGATAATATAAATGAGCAATGCTAGTGCTGCAACGACTAGGTTGCTTAAAGGGCCTGCAACTGAAACAAGGATTCCAGCAAGCCTTGGCTTTTTAAAATGAAACCGATTCACTGGCACAGGTCGTGCCCAGCCAAAACCTGCAAGAAAAATTAGAATGGTACCAAACGGATCCAGGTGGGCAATCGGGTTCAATGTCAATCTCCCTTGCCTTTTCGCTGTATCGTCTCCAAACTTATATGCCACATACGCATGCGCGAATTCATGGACTGTAAATGCCACGAGTAGAGTAATGACTACGTAGGGTATTAAAGCTAAATCAAATGCTAAATATCGACTGATTTGTTCCACCGAATTTCTCCTTTTTCTAGAAAAGTTACTATTTTCAGTATACAATATTCGTAAAGCTTTAGAAATCATAGATTGGAGAGATCAATTGTGCCATACGTAACAGTCAAAATGCTAGAAGGACGCACTGAAGAACAAAAAAAGGCGCTCGTTGAAAAAGTAACAGCTGCTGTTTCTGAAACAACTGGAGCATCAGAAGAAAAAATTGTTGTTTTCATTGAGGAAATGACAAAAAACCATTACGCAGTAGCCGGCAAACGTTTAAGCGATCAAGAATAGCATGTGTAAAACCCGTGGTAAACAAACCACGGGTTTTCATTTTTATAAAAACTTTATGTTCAATTACCAGCATCATTTTTATATAATGATACCAATCACATGAAAATCTAAGGGGATAGGAAAATGGAGAACTTTTATCTGTTTGTCTTTATGTGTATTTTGCTCATTATTTTACCTGGTCCGGATACTGCTATTGCCACAAAGAATACTCTCACGATTGGAAGAGTCGGGGGTCTGAAAACAGCTTTAGGGACTTGTTGCGCCCTTCTTATTCACACATCAGCTGCTGTATTAGGCCTTTCAGCGATTATTGTAAAGTCTGCAGTCTTATTTTCCATTTTCAAATACGTCGGTGCTATTTACTTAATTTATCTGGGTGTTAGGACATTATGGGCGTTACGGAAAAAGGAGGTGGCAGCAAGCGTTGAGATGAACACGAGTACTAAGTTTGAAAACACATCTTGCTTTAAACAAGGTTTCCTAACAAATCTCCTAAATCCAAAAGTTGCTGTCTTTTTCTTAACCTTTTTACCACAATTCGTGGATGCTGGAAGCACTACCTTTCTACCGTTTCTTCTCATGGGCTTCACCTATACAGTCTTGACTGCCATATGGTTTTTCCTTTATGTTTATTTACTCAATCAAATTAGTACTTTTATGAAAAAACCGAAAGCCCAAAATCTGATTGAAGGAATTACAGGCACAATCCTAATTGGCTTTGGTATCAAATTGGCTTTAGAAAAAGCCCATCATTAGAATTTCAAAAGGAGGATTGTCCAACATTTGAACAATCCTCCTTTTTTTATACCCTTAAGGATCCACGGAAGCCCCTAGCTGCATAGTAGGAGTCTGCTCCGTTATGGTACATAAAGACAGTGTCATACCGGCGATCACAAAAGATGGCCCCACCGAGTTTTCTAATATGTGCAGGTGTTTGCACCCAGCTTGATGTTTTCAAATCGAATTGATCAAGCTCCTGTAATGAGCGATATTGCTCTTCTGATAAAAGTTCAATCCCCATGTCAGTTGCCATATCGATCGCACTATTCTCTGGTTTGTGCTTTTTTCTGGATTCTAGTGCTTCACGGTCATAACAAACACTTCTGCGCCCTTTAGGACTTTCTTTTGAGCAATCAACAAATATGTATTCATCTTTCTTTTCATCATAACCTACAACATCAGGTTCGCCTTCCGTTCTCTCCATCTCTTGAAGCGACCACAGTTTTTCAGGATTTGCTTCGAGCTTTGCCTCCACCTTCGCCCATTCTACCTCTTCATGACGATGTATGTTTTTCTCAAATCGGGCTTTCAATGCTTTTAACAATTCTTCACGCTGTACTACAGATAACTCCTTTTTACTTGTCACGTTTTTTCCTCCTAATTGATCGTTACGTTTTGAATATAGTTTAAGTATATCCTACCTTATATGTTTCTTAACTTTTAACGTTCAGTTTAAATAGGGCCTTATTTTTTGGGAACACTACCACCGAGGTGGTTCAAATGTTAAAAAGTATCTTGTTTTCTATTTTTATTTTTCTTCTGTTATCTACAGGGGCAGGGGCCGAAACAAACCAGAATATCCAAATTTTCGATATAAACCAAGATAGGGTTGTAAAACACATGCCGATTAATACAGATATCCAACAAAAAGTCTTGAGCTTTCTTGAAGATATTAATGGTGTATATGTTAAATACAATCCGATTCCAAAAGAAGGGACCATGATCCGGATCCCTTTAGAGCCTAATATCATGGTGAGAAACCAATGGTTTGATGATCTTGTAGATGAAGTAACCATTATTTTCACCGATCAAGAAAATCCCTATTTAATGGTGTTTGATGATGAAAACAAACCATATTTCCTCACATTTCAAGGTGACACAGTAAAACTGTTGACATTATTAAACTTTATCCAAACAGCCTAACAGAATTTCACGTATGTCTTGCAGTCTGGAACGAAAACGAATATTATAGAAAAGGTTTCTTAAATCGTTCGCCTTTTGGGAGGTACACTTACAATGTTTAAATTAGCAGAATTGAATACAAATGTAAAAAAAGAAGTTCTTGCAGGGATTACGACTTTTTTAACAATGGTGTATGTAGTTGTTGTTAACCCTGTTATCCTCTCAGATGCAGGTGTTCCGTTTGAGCAGGTATTTTTAGCAACGATTATCGCGACTGTTGTCGGAACACTTTGGATGGCACTATTTGCAAATTATCCGATTGCAATTGCTCCTGGAATGGGTCTAAATGCCTTTTTTGCCTATTCGGTTGTGGGAGCCAATGAAAATATCACGTACCAGACAGCATTTGCTGCTGTATTTGTCGCTGGTATCATCTTTGTCATTTTATCATTAACGCCGTTTCGGGAAAAATTAATTGAGGCGATTCCACCAAATCTAAAGCATGGAATTACAGCAGGAATTGGGTTATTTATTGCCTTTATCGGACTAAGGCTTACTGGAATCATTACCGCTCACCCAACCAATTTAGTGACACTAGGTGATTTACATTCGCCACCTGTCATATTAGCACTCGTTGGATTAGCCATCACCCTCATTCTCATGGCACGCAACATAAATGGTGCCTTATTTTTCGGGATGATTATCACTGCACTTATTGCTTATTTTACTGGACAGCTTGAGTTTAAAGAAGGATTCGTGAATACACCAACACTGCCTGAAGGTTTAATTATCGCAAATCCAGTTGTTGCATTTGGTGATGTCATTCAGTACGGACTCTATGCGGTCGTCTTCTCATTTTTACTTGTTACGATTTTTGATACAACAGGTACGATGATTGGGGTTGCCGAGCAAGCTGGGCTTATGAAGGGGAATGTGATGCCGCGTGCTAGACAGGCCCTACTTGCAGACTCAGTCGGTACAACAGTTGGTGCGATGTTTGGGACAAGCCCCACTAGTGCCTATATTGAATCGTCAACAGGTGTAGCTGCAGGCGGACGTACCGGGTTAACCTCTGTAACGGTGGCGATTCTTTTCATTCTAGCGGCCTTTTTCGGACCATTAGTGAGCGCTGTTTCAGGGATTGCTGCTATTACAGCGCCTACCTTAATCATTGTAGGATCCTTGATGATGGGAAGCATTAAAGACATCAGATGGAATGAAATCGATGAGGCCTTCCCTGCATTTTTAATCATTTTAAGCATGCCGCTGACATCAAGCATTGCAACAGGGATTGCTTTAGGCTTTATTTCATACCCTCTCATGAAAGTTGTCAGAGGAAAATGGAGAGAAGTTCACCCACTCGTTTACCTGTTTGCGGTACTGTTCTTCTACCAACTCGCTTTTCTACCGCATTAACCAAGCAGACTACGAAAAAACTCGGCAGACCTTGAGCTGCCGAGTTTTCTTTAATGTTTTACTATATTACGAAGAGAATCAATATATTGATAGGCCTCTTCTACCTCTTCGTCTGTATAACGTTGCTTTGCTTTAAGAGTAAATATCTTCTCTTTGACCTCGTCTTTTTCAAGTCCCTCAAAATATAAAACAGTGGATACAAGCTCCAAAAAGCGTGCAGACTGGCTATTTAGCGCCTGCATACAGTCATTAAGTGGTGGCATGTCCAACTGATAGTGGCCTAAAAACTGCTCCCCTTTTTCCGTTAAAGAATAACGATACTGATAATAGCCGCCTTTTTTCTCTTTAACCTCGTCTAAAAATCCTAGGTTGCAAAGCTCTTCTACACGTACTGTGAGTTCCTCTGAGTAAGGGCCGTAAAAATGGAAGTTATACTTTTCGTAAAATGGATAATCTATTTTTTTCGCGATATATATCATTTTTTGTAATTTTTTTCGACCTGTAATTTCCCCAGCAGCAGCGAATGCCTTCATTACTTTTGCATGTTCTGTTAACAAAACCCCTTCATCTCCTCACCAAACTTATATACCTAGTACTTCTTTTATATTGTGTTTGACTTTATCTGGTAGTTTTTCAATCATATCTTGTGGAAAATAAAGCTTATGGTCGGTTCGCCTTTTACCGGAAATGGCATCTACAATTTCAGACTGCCTTGATAATTCGCGAATCTCGCCATTTGGCATCAATAGATTAATCGGAAGTCGTTCCTCTTCCTCACCTGGCCGGTAAAAATCATATGGCAAATCAGACGATGAATCGACCACTAAATAATATCTTGGGTCAATCCCCGCATCCTCAAACAGCGTTTTTAGCTCCATCATCTTCATCATTTGTGTACTTGGATCAAACTCCACATATTTAAACAGATTGCGATTAAGAAAACGACGACATAAATCACTTAATATCGCATCATCTTCATCCTGCCAAGCTTGAAAATAGAAGGAAATAATGCCTTCATCTAGCTTCACATAATCCTTTAATGTTAACGTATCTTCAAAAATGGAAATAAAATGGACAGGGGCCGTTTGAAATTCGTAGTTTTCCTTATACAGCTGTTTCGCGCGATGGAGAATCTTTGATAAAATGACCTCTGCACTCCGTGTAACTGGGTGAAAATAGATCTGCCAATACATTTGGTATCGACTCATGATGTAATCTTCAACCGCATGCATCCCGCTGCTTTTAAAGACAACCTGATCTTCACGTGGTCTCATGACACGCAATATTCGCTCCATGTCAAAATTTCCGTAACTAACGCCCGTATAATACGCGTCACGCAATAAGTAATCCATACGGTCTGCATCAATTTGACTGGAGATCAGACTCACAACTAATTTATTTTTATATGTTTTTGCAATCACTTCGGCCACTTTTTTCGGAAAATCATCTCCAACTTGCTTAAGGACTCGATTTACCTCCGTGTCTCCAACGATAATTGCTTGTGTAAATTCTTCATGATCATAATGGAATACTTTCTCAAATGAATGTGAAAATGGTCCGTGGCCAAGGTCATGCAGAAGTGCTGCACTTAAGGCTAATAGGCGTTCTTCTTCGGTTAACAATGGTTTTTCACGAAACACATCATCAATAATTCTTCGGACAATTTCATATACACCTAATGAGTGGTTGAAACGACTATGCTCCGCCCCATGAAAAGTAAAATAAGTTGTTCCTAATTGGCGAATTCGACGTAGTCTTTGAAACTCCGACGTTGCAACGAGTTCCCAAATCACTCGATCCTGAACATGTACGTAGCTATGTACAGGGTCTTTAAAAACCTTTTCTTCACTTAATTTCCCATTGGAATTTGTCATGTATTCAACCTCTTCCATACTGGCATGCTATTATTATATCTATTTATCTTTGACAAAAAAACCTAAAATTCTCCATAAATCGGCTTTAGCCAAGTATATCAAGGGCTGGAAAATTTTTCGACATGAATGAAAGTTTCGAGGAAGAGTTTGGAAACTCCTGCTTGAAGAGCATAAAAAATCACCTTTTCTCTTAGGTGAGAAAGGCGATATTAGTCCATTTTTAGCTTCTTTTTAATCTTATCGATTAATTCATCTTCTGTTGGAGCTGATACTGGACGGTTGTTGACAAATGCGAATGATTTTTTTCTGCCTGGTCCACAGTATGATTGGCAGCGAATGTCAATTGTTGCCTCTCCATCAACTTCTTTTAGACGTGGCACTAAGGTTTGAATAGTCGTTGCCTGGCAATCATCACAAATACGAAATTCGTTTGCCATTTTGCGTACAATCCCTTCATCATGTAATTCAAATTCGTTCAATATGTTGACCGGTCATGGTTAATATGCCGATAGCTAATTCATTTCACTACACGGTATTTTACTCTTCCCCTATAGTATTTGCAAGGGAACGAAACAAGTTTCAAAAAATCTCCACAAGTACGAGTTTGCGATTTTAAAATAAATAAGTCTATTATCCTTTTATGTTTTTGGTATAAAGTTCGAAACAATTGACCAATATATGTAATAACCTAACGCAACTATTAACGTATATATTGGGAGATGAATGAAAATGAAGGAAAGACAAGACGCTTGGACAGAGGAAAATGATCTTTTATTAGCTGAAACTGTACTGAAACATGTGAGAGAAGGAAGTACTCAATTGAATGCATTTGAAGAGGTTGGTGACAGATTAAATCGTACGTCAGCAGCATGCGGATTCCGCTGGAACGCAGTTGTCCGCCACAGTTATGAGAAGGACCTGCAGCTTGCGAAAAAACATCGGAAACAACGCCAGCGTGCACTAGGTAAGAATCAACCGGTGAAAAAGCAGCTATTGTATACACCACCAACTCCAAGTCTCGAAGAATTTGCGGATGAGTTCCCGCTATTTCCATCTGAATCTACTAGTGTTCGTCAAGAAGTGAAGACGCCACAATACTCTACTGCTAGACCAACATTGACGATGGATTCAGTGATTTCCTACCTTCAATCCATGGGCAACACAAATCTCGGAATTGAAGCACTGAAATCCGAGAATGAGAGATTGAAAAAAGAAAAGAATGAGATACTTCGTAAAAATGAAGAACTCGAAAAGAAAATTGCACAGCTTGAACAAAGCGCAGTGAACATTCAAGAGGACTACGAAACATTGATGAAGATCATGAACCGTGCCCGAAAACTTGTCTTATTTGAAGACGAAGAGCGCCCAGCCACTACCTTTAAAATGGACCGTAACGGGAATTTGGAAAAAATGGCGGAATAAATTAGAGGAACCCCTGACTGTTTGTTACCAGACAGTTCAGGGGTTTTATTTTTTATCGGTAGCCGGTATCAATTTCGATTTGTTCAACTGTTTTTTCTGGTGTCATGTGCATGATAACTGCTAATTCACCCAACATAGGGTCAGTATGTATCCAATGATAGCTGTTTTTCAACATTGAACTTGTTACATTATAAATGTATTCACTCTCATTTTTCTGCGATTCATTTTTTACCGTAGCATCAGTTGGCAAATGGTCGAGGATTAACTGATAGGCTTCCTCCACTGTTGGAACTGGTTCTTTAAATGTGATGATTGGTTTCTCACATCTTCCCGTTCCTATTGTCCTGCACTTCAACGTTAAGGTATCGGTCTCATAGTCTCGATCTGTTTTCTTCTCCATTTGGGACTCGAGGAATTCCAGCTTATCATAATACCCGCCTTTTGCTGTGGTCGCTATAGTCGTTGCCTCAAGTTTTTTATTGTAATAGGTATACCTCCCATCACCAAATGGGTCATCTTCATTGATTTCCTCTTCCTCTACTACTCCTAATTCTTCCTCAGCTGGTGCATCTGCTTCGGTTGAAGTATTCATAGTATCCTTTACTAAAATAGCGCTTATTGCTACCGCAAGCACGACTAGTGTCACTCCCCCTACCATTCTACTTGCAACGAACGCCTCGCTTACTCGTTCAGCCATTCGGTACACAACCCTATTTTTCCCGCTAGACATCTGTCTTTCAAACACCTTCCTGAACCCTTCACTTAGTAATTGGAATGTTAGGAGGAGTAACGTAAGGGCTATCGCAGGGAATAACGGAATCCACACAGCTTTCATAACCTCATATCGTGCTGCCGACAATAAGGCTGGCCAGTCAAACACTCCAGTTGCAGAATTATATCCAGCTTCGTCATGAAAAACCCCACCACCAGGAATATAGTCAATCGCATGCTCGATAAAGTACTGGAATAATGCAAGCTGTCCTACTAGTAAAGTAACCCGGCCCAAATCATTAAAAAAGTTGACGACCAAACTTTGAGCAACGGATGGCAGATAGTGCATCACTGATAATTGAAACGGCGTACTCCCCACCGTCACACTCGCTTGGACAAACTCTTTTTGAGAGACCTCATATATCTGATGAGCAAAAATATAGCTAACCCTTCCGACTTCGATGAGCGCTATTAACATGACCTTCCAATACACACCGTTTTCAAGACCATCCACCTGGAAAATTTCCAATAGTAAAATCGCCGCAAAAATCGTAGGGATACTTCCAAACATAGAGTACCAACCATTGGACACCATATAAGCTATTCCTTTTTTCGTGGAGGCCAAAAAGGCCATTGGTATTGCAATAATGTAGCGAATTAATGTAATTAACACGATAATTTTCAGCGTGTCTTTTGCTCCTAGAATAATCATACTTAAGATGTCTCGGGCTTCACGGTCTGTTCCGAGAAGGTCTTCCTTTGAAGGCGGGAATGGTGCTCTTCCAATTTCGCCTCCATCGTAAAATCTCATTCTATGCTCAGGAGGAGTGTGCTCAACAAACGAAAGCTGTGGTCCAACAAGGCTAATAAATAACATGAGACCGAATAGTACTAAACCTGCCCAAAGCGACCAATTTTTCATAAGCACCCCTCCTCCCTAGTATCCTGCCTTTAAGTACGAGATAATAAAAAGCACAAAAATCCAAATAAAAGCATATTGTAAAATCACTTTTGTGATTGTAGTCCAAATATTACGCTTCTCTACTTCGTACCTGTTTTGCCAAATCACACTAACGATTTGGGTGATTAATAGAAGCAAGACAAAGCAGAGCGAAATCTCTACGATTAGCCCAATTTCTGGAAATTGTCGAAATGGCTGATTCTCAGGTTTCGTTAAATCCAGTCGTTTAATCGATACCATCATCCGCCAAGCAGCACCCTTATATTCCATTAGCCACTCCACAATTAATAGATTTGAAACGACATACGTCATGACAACACCAATATGCTGTAAGATTGAGCGCAAGCATTTTTTTAGGATATGCTTATGGATGACAAACCTCTGCGTCAAACCTTTCGCACGTGCATATTGGATATACATCTCTCCATCTTCATTGGCAAGGGCTGTGAACGTGATTCTGGCAAAATACATCATCGGATATAGGGATACGAGAAATCCCGGCAAAATGAAGTTAAACCACTGGTCATGACCGAAAAAGTCAATAAAATTAAAGTGAATCAAAATGACCCATTGTAACACAATAATCATAAAAAAATCCGGTAAAGAATTGAGGATGGAGGTTACCCCTGTTCCTAAAAAATTTAAGTATGTATAGCGATTTCGATAATCAAAAATCCCCTTAGCGATCCCTAAAGTAATCGCTAACAAAAAGGCGGTAGCAATTACTGATAAACTTCGCGGGAAATATTCAAGGACAATTCCTTCGTACGCCTCCTTATTTTTTGTTGCACCAAGACTTCCGTCGGTTTGCAGATTGCTGATAAACTGCTTGATTGTGTTCCAGCTTTCGGAAACAGGTAGCATTGTTTTTATTGTGGAGAAAAACTTTGCCACATCCCCATTTCCTAAAAAATAGGCAATGCCAAGAACAACAAGACCAAAATAAAGAATCGAAATAAGATCCCGCCCACTAAATACTCTTAATCTTCTAAGCAACCAAATCCCCCCTTACCAGACTGCCAATTGTAAAAAATAGGAATACATACCTATAGACTACCATATATGTTATTTTCAGAAAATACCCATAATATAAGACGAAAGAATTAGAGGAAAGGTTTCAAAGTTAAATAAGCGGCGGCACACCATCATAGACCTGTTTTTTATAAGACTTGTTCTCGAAAACATATTCTTGGTACTATTTATGTATTTGTCTCTGAGACACCTACTCAAAGACAAAAGTATCAAGCAATCACGTCCATCTCCCATATTCCTCATAAAAAAAGGACCAAGAGAACCGTCCAACGGTTCCTTGATCCTTATAATGCCTTTTCATTTCGATTAAGCACTCGTAAAAAATTTTGTTCAAATAGCGGCATTTCGTCTGCTGAAAGCTGGGATGCGAAGATATGCTCACTTTCTTTTTGCAGTGTTTGAAGTAGCAAGAGCATGACAGTTTGAACAGTGATGTTTGGATCGATCAATTCCGCCAAGGATGCCATTGTTTCCGGCATCACATTCGGATAGACAAATTTCGTCTCTGCTCCCTGCAGTCCTGCCTCGTAAAATCGGCGAATGATCTCCGCTCGCTCCGAGCCACTTCCGGTCACACCTAAATAGATTTGCACGGCAACGCCATTACGAAGGCGACGCTGGGATATCCCGGCAAACTTTTTTCCAGCTATACTTAAATCATAGCTTCCTGGACAATACGATCCGACAATCTCACGGGCCACGATATCCACTTCATAGCCATCAAGCATTTTTCGAATCAATTCAAGCATCGTGTCATAGCCTCGATTAATATCAATGCCTTTTTCCGTTTCAGGAAATATGAGTGAAATATTGAGTACTCCCTCATCAAGAACAACAGCTAGTCCACCCGAATTCCGTACAATCACACGATAGCCCATTGACTGAAGGAGTTCTATTCCTTCATCTAAAAAAGGCAACTTTGTATCTTGAATTCCAAGTACAATGGTTTGATGATGAACCCAAGAACGTGCAGTAGCTGGTGATTCTCCTTTTCCTACAAACGCACAAAGCGTATCATCTATCGCAAATGATTGTAATGCATCAAATTGATAGCCTAGACTAGATTGATCGATAATCCGCCAGCTCGGCTGGTGTAAAAGACTTTCCGTCATAAGACATACTCCTAATAAATAAATTACAATTGAACCCAAAAAACCAGGCAAAGCCTGGTTTTAACATTCCCTATTTTACCTTTAATTAACGAAATTGGCTACCTCGTAATGGGAGGCTTTGCTCATTTTGTAGGCAATCATTTGATTGATCTTTTTTTCGATGGCCTTCACCGAGGTATCTAACGTAATCGCTAATTCTTTAAAGAGTATTTTTTGAATATGAAGAAGAAGTCGGCGATCATGTTCAGATAATTTCTTATCGATCAATTCAAATTCATATTTTTTACTCATGATTGTATTTAACACACCTGAAATTTCTTTTCTGTCTCCAGAAGAAACTATTTCAGAATATTTTTTATGGCGTTCCGAACCATTGTCAATCCACTGAACTCCCGGCAGCTTGAATGAGTCCAATATTTCTTCTGACTCACTTTTACCAATGATCCCCTTCATAAGAATACGATCATTGTCTACTGGGTTTTGAATCGTCAAAGTGCTATCCTCAATTGGGCTCATTATATAATATTTTCGAGTAATCCCAGAATATGTTTTCTCACATATATCATCTATTCGACAAATCCCCATGTTTGAATAAATCACCAGATCCCCAATATTAAACATGTATCATGCTCCTATTCAATGGATTGTCAACTTAGTTGACTATACTAATCATACTCCATTTCTCAAAAAATGTCAACTTAGTTGACGTTTGAGCCGGAATGTGCATATGTTGCTTCACCCGATTTACACATCAAGGTTTTTCACATATTGTGCATTTTCTTCTATAAAGCGACGACGCGGTTCTACCTTATCGCCCATCAGCATTTCAAAGGTTTCATTTGCATCAAATGCATCCTGCAAACTTATCCCCGTTACACCTCATTATTCTTTTACTTTTCAGTTGCCATTTCAGTTAATAAGAGTTCAATTTTATGGTTAACGGTTCTTTCTACCTCTTTGGCTATATCCTCAAACGTAGTATCCAATGCAATGGCTAACTCTTTGTACAATATTTGTTGAATATGTAGAAGAAGTCTTCGGTCAGGGTCTCCTAATTTCTTATCAGTCATTTCTACCTCATACTTTCTACACATTAATGTATTCACGATCCCAGCGATATCCTTCCGATCACCCGACATCACAATCTCGTTATATTCTCTTGTTCGTTCATTTCCTTTCTCGATCCAAGCAATTCCCGGACGTTTAAAGGATTCTAACATGTCTTTGGCATCTTGACGGTCAATGATCCCCACCATCAGGACTTTATCATTATCAACTGGATTACGAATTATTAAGTTGTGATCCTCGATTGGATGCAAAATATAATACTTTCGTGTAACACCCGAATATGTTTCTTCACAAATATCTTTAATTTTACAAATACCGAGCGATGAATAGACAACCAAATCCCCAACTTTAAACATTCCTCACTACCCCCATCCCACTGATTGTCAACCTAGTTTACAATATTTAGTTTACTTTTTATTTTTCTTTTTGTCAACTTAGTTGACAATGGTGATAATTTTTTGTATAGTAGGTGCGATTATAAAAACGGGAGTGGACGAAATGGATCCTGTACTTCAACATTTAGATTTAATTGACCTTTTAAGTGAAAGGCATGGTCAGCTTCGAGGGATTGCCGAAAAATTATGGAATGAGACGAGCGACATTGCCATTTCGAACTCCGAATGGTACATTATGTCGAGAATTTATAAAAAGAAACCAACAATTGCATATGTATCAAAGAATGTAGACATTACAAGACAAGCTACTCATAAATTCATCAAAAACCTCAAGGCAAAAGGCCTCGTCAACGTCATGGATGTCGAACACAATAAAAAGGAAAAATGGATTGAACTCACACCACTTGGTGAAGAATGCTACGAGAAAAATGAGGCACTTAAAGCGAAGATTGAAAAGCAACTTATAGAAAAAATAGGGGAAGAGCAAATCGAACATCTTAAAAATGTATTAAAACTGGATTGGGGAATATGAGAGTTTGGTATTAAAAATTCGATTATTGACGATTTACTGTCACTAGCTCCAAAAGATACCCCATAAAAAATAGCCATGTCCCCGACATGGCTATTCCTTATACTCTCATCCTTACAACGCTTGAGCTGCTGTAATTAAAGCAAGCTTATATACGTCTTCTTCATTGCATCCGCGTGAAAGATCGTTTACTGGCTGATTTAAGCCCTGTAAAATCGGTCCTACCGCTTCAAAGTTTCCAAGGCGTTGTGCAATTTTGTACCCAATATTTCCGGCTTCAAGGCTTGGGAACACAAATACATTCGCATCACCCTTGATTATGGAATCTGGTGCTTTTTTCTTAGCTACTGATGGAACAAATGCCGCATCAAATTGGAATTCTCCGTCCAATACTAACGTTGGGTTCATTTCTTTTGCAATCTTAACGGCCTCGACAACTTTTTCTGTTTCAGGAGACTTCGCAGATCCCTTCGTTGAGAAGCTTAGCATTGCCACTCTTGGTTCAATATCGAACATATCTGCTGTATTTGCACTTTCGATTGCGATTTCTGCTAAATCTTGGCTGTCAGGTGTAATATTGATTGCACAATCAGCGAATACATATTTCTCATCCTCACGGACCATGATGAACACACCTGATGTTTTCTTCACACCTTGCTTTGTTTTAATAATTTGAAGAGCAGGGCGAACGGTATCTGCAGTAGAATGTGCTGCACCACTTACAAGCCCGTGTGCTTTCCCAGTGTAGACAAGCATGGTTCCGAAGTAATTTTCATCCTTAAGGATTTTTCGAGCATCCTCTTCAGTTGCTTTTCCTTTGCGTCTTTCAACAAATGCAGCAACAAGTTGTTCGAATTCAGGGTATGTATTCGCATCATAAATTTCCACGCCATCAAGTGAAACGCCAAGTTCATTTGCCTTTTGTTCAACCGCTGCTTTTTCACCAATGACAACTGGCACTAATACCTTGTCACTTGCTAAACGGCTTACAGCTGTTAAAATACGCTCATCTAGTCCTTCTGGAAATACAATTTTCATGTTCTTCCCAGATACCTTTTCTTTTAATTGAGTAAATAAATCGCTCACTATTCTTCCTCCTAAATCTAATGCATTTTATGTAATGGGCATTATACCCCAATCAAATGCGCCTTGGCGGATTTGCCGCCCGATTTTTTTAGGCCCACCTGAAGTGGGTCACAAAGACTTGCCACAGGATGTGGCGTATTTAGTCTTTGGTCTTAGCCTCGAAAAACTTCCATTGAAAAATCGTGGCATCCGCCGGAGGCTTTAACTTTATTCAGTAGGGGTTGAACCCCAACTGAATAAAGTTAAAACTGCCAACCATAAGAATACGGCTTTTTTCACAAAATGAAAACCAAAAAGCCTTAGGAATCCTGTGACAGTATTATGACACTATCTTCAATTTTCCCAACAACCTGACAAATTACTCACACTCCCTTATGTTCACAAAATTGTTCGGAGTTTACTAAGTTAGCTATAGGGAAAACTGTGATATAGTATTGGTGAATACATATTCTATAAAAAACAAGGAGTGAATAGTTATGGCTGAAGCAGCACAAACGCTAGATGGCTGGTATTGCCTTCATGATTTCCGCTCGATCGATTGGACATCCTGGAAAACTCTTTCAAGTGATGAGCGCCAAGCAGCAATTCAAGAATTTCTTGGTTTAGTAGAGAAATGGAATAAGACACAAAGCGAAAACCAAGGAAGTCATGCCTTATACACGATTGTTGGTCAAAAAGCTGATTTCATGATGATGATTCTTCGTCCAACCATGGAAGAATTGAATGAAATCGAAAACGAATTCAACAAAACAACGCTGGCTGAATATACAATTCCTACATACTCATATGTGTCTGTTGTTGAGTTAAGTAACTATTTGGCAGGCGAAAGCAATGAGGATCCATATCAAAATCCTTATGTTCGCGGACGCTTATACCCAATCCTACCAAAGAACAAATATGCGTGTTTCTATCCAATGGACAAGCGTCGTGAAGGCAATGACAACTGGTACATGCTTTCTATGGAAGAGCGTAGGGAACTTATGCGCAGCCACGGCCTAATCGGTCGTCAATATGCTGGACTCGTAAAACAAATCATTACAGGTTCAGTCGGCTTTGATGATTACGAGTGGGGGGTAACCCTCTTCTCAGACGATGTGCTTCAATTTAAAAAGCTCGTATATGAAATGCGCTTTGATGAGGCAAGTGCTCGTTACGGTGAATTTGGAGCATTCTTCGTTGGTAACATTTTAACTGAAGAAAAAATTCCACAATTTTTGCATATTAACTAAAAAAGAGAGGAGCTTTCCTCTCTTTTTTTTCATCCATATTCATAATCCTTTTTCCCCGCTCATACAATTCAATGATGAATCTTCAAAAATATATCCACCAAAAGTCTAATAACATATCCCAAAAAGTAGACACCTATTTTTCACCTTAACAATACCAGGCAGCTCGACCAACTGAGATTGCACTTGCACGAAGGGTACTAAAAGGGGAAAGATTTCACCCTGCCAGGTTTTCTTTATGGTTTTTTGAACCAGAAGGAAACTGTCCGGCACAATGGTATAACCAGTGGAACGTAGGAAGGTTTAAAGCACACTGCTTCTACCAGCCTACACGGGAGGATTGTCCTGACGTATTCTAAGGCAATTCGCCTTTTAGAAAGAGAACAAACATAATCTGAGGAGGGCTTACATTGAGTAAAGACAATCAACAAATGCAAAATCCATATGCTGCTTACGGGTTTAACCCTCAAAGCTATGGCCAATATGGAGGGTACATGGATCCAAGCCAATTCGGGTATGGCTATCCGTCCCAGCAACAACAAGGAGGCTTGCAGGTGCCGCCAATGACAACACAATTTCCTACTGGTGGTGTCGCGCAAAATGTACCGGGTATGCTTCCACTAGAAGAATCCTATATTGAAAACATTCTTCGTCTGAACAAAGGAAAGCTTGCGACTGTTTACATGGGCTTTGATAACACCAATCAACAAAAGGTATTCAAAGGAGCTATAGAAGCTGCTGGTCGTGACCATCTTATTTTAAGCGACCCACAAACAGGCATGCGCTACTTATTGTTAATGGTCTACTTACAATACATTACTTTTGACGAAGAAATCGAGTATCAATACCCATTTGGCGGCGGAGGCCAAGGCCTAGTATCTTATCCACCACGCTAAAAAAGAAAGGAGTGTCCAAAAGACGCTCCTTTTTGCATGCTATAAATGTTTGATTGCTGCGACCATCAATAAAACCCAGCCAAGTAAAAAGGCAACACCACCGAGTGGTGTGATAGCACCAAGGATTTTAATTCCAGATACACTTAACACGTACAAGCTTCCTGAGAATAAAATAATCCCTACCAACAAGCTCCAGCCGGCTGTCGTAATCAGACTTACCTGAGAAAACTTGTCCACTAAAAACGCCACAACAAACAAGCCAATCGCATGAAACATTTGATATTGAACCGCTGTATTCCAGGTTTTTAAATATTTTTCCGTTATCTTACCTTCTAATCCATGCGCTCCAAAGGCACCAAGCGCAACCGCTAAAAATGCGTTAATCGCTCCCAATATTAAAAATAGCTTCATTTTCGTCCCATCCTTTTTGAAAATTCTATTTCATTTTATCATATTCATTATAAGATAGTAGTAAGAGGTGTTTTTGTTATGGACCTAGATATTATTCCTGTCGGAGACATGGCCTTGCAGGTTTTTTATAAAAGCCCCGCATCTGAGGGGTTGCAACGCCAAATTCAACAAACTACCAAACAAATAGAAGAAATGAAATTACAAGGCGTCGTCGAGCTTGTCCCTGCTTTTCAATCCATCACGATCTACTATAATCCCGTTCTTACTTCCTATCAAAATCTTTCTGAGCAGGTATCTGAGATTTGTAGGGGCAATTCTGCAATGGAGAATGCCTCACCAAAAGAGATAATCGTATTACCAACCTGTTACGATGGAGATGACCTTGAAAATGTGGCTCGAAAGTCTGGGCTATCAACCGAAGAGGTCATTTCTTTACATAGTAGTGTCGACTATCTCGTCTATATGAACGGGTTTTTACCGGGCTTCCCATATTTAAAAGGGCTTCCATCGCAGCTTGCTACACCACGCCTCTCCAATCCCAGACTTATCGTTCCTAAAGGGGCCGTGGGCATCGGCGGTGACCAGACAGGAGTGTACCCGCTCGAATCACCGGGAGGGTGGAATCTTATTGGGCGTACCCCGGTGCCCCTCTTTTCCCCAGATAAACGAGATCCATTTTTACTCAAAGCAGGGGATTACTTGCGTTTTATGCCCATTTCTGTCACAGAATATAAGGAAATTGAAAGTCTCGTAAAAGAAGATCGATATAAGATTGAGGTGAAAACAATTGAAAACAATTGATCTAAATTGTGATTTAGGTGAAAGCTTTGGCGCCTATCAAATGGGGCATGACGAAAAGGTTCTATCCCATATTTCGAGCGCCAATATTGCTTGTGGGTTTCATGCAGGAGACCCCCATGTGATGAATCAAACCGTACAGCTTGCGAAAAAATATGGTGTTTCCATTGGGGCCCATCCAGGATTTCAAGACCTCGTAGGGTTCGGCAGGAGGGCTATGGCCGTTACACCGGCTGACGTCTATGATCTTATTCTCTATCAAATTGGCGCCCTGTCTGCCTTTTCCCAGGTGCAGGATGTCAAGCTCAGACACGTAAAGCCACATGGAGCCCTTTATAATATGGCTGCAGTCGATGCGAATCTAGCTGAGGCAATCGCTAAGGCAATCGCTAATTTCGAACCACAACTGGCGCTATACGGGCTCGCCGGCAGCAAGCTAATAGAGGCAGGAGAAAAGGTCGGACTCAAAACAGTTTCAGAGGTGTTTGCCGACCGAACCTATCAATCTGATGGAACCTTAACCCCCAGGACCAGGCCAGACGCCCTCATTCACAATAGTGATGATGCCATCAAACAAGTCCTACAAATGGTGAAAGAACAAACCGTCCAAACGACAACTGGGGACATCATTCCAATCAAAGCAGACTCCATTTGCGTTCATGGCGATAATATCCATGCCCTTCAATTTGTACAGGATTTACGTAACGCACTCAGCAATGAAGGTATCACAATTAAGGCAATCAGGTGATCAAAATGAGACAACCACTTTTTACCGTCATTAAAAAAGGGCTTTATACAACATTTCAAGACTTAGGTCGTTATGGCTACCAGCAATTCGGTGTTGTTACAAGTGGGGCAATGGATACTTTTTCAAGCCAGCTTGCAAATATCCTTGTTGGGAATCCGAGAGGTGAGGCAGTAATTGAAATCACCATGCTTGGACCAACATTACAAGTAGAAGCAAACTCGATCGCAATCGCGGTTTGCGGTGCTGACCTAAGCATGACCGTGAACGGAAACAAAGCGCCTTTATGGAAATCATTTATCGTGAAAAAAGGGGACATGATTCAGTTTGGTAAACCAGTCTCTGGAGCTCGCGCATACTTAGCAGTTGACGGTGGTTTTAAGGCTGAAGAAGTGCTCGGAAGTAAATCATATTACGGTAAGGCAAAGCTCGGAACGGAAATCAAAGATGGGGATATTCTTTACGGTACCTCTTGTACTTCTCGAAAAAACACAGGTCTTTCTCGCCACCTTATTCCAACTTTCAGTAAAGAAATCACCGTCCGTGCCATTCCAGGGCCACACGAAAATTATTTTACAGAGGACGCCATTGAACAATTTTACAAAGAAAGTTATCAAGCTGTGCAAGGCGATCGAATGGGCTACCGGTTAAAAGGGACACAACCATTACAGCATAGAGACAAAGCTGAAATCGCCTCTGACGCCATCCCGCTTGGTGGGATTCAAGTCCCAAGCAATGGAGAGCCTATTATCCTGTTAGCGGATCGGCAAACAACCGGAGGCTATCCTCGAATTGCAACCGTCATTTCTGTTGATATGTATAAAATAGCCCAACTGCCACCCGGTGGCAGTATCCGGTTTGAGCGATGCAGCATTGAAACCGCCCATGAACTGTATAAAAAAAGAGAAAAATTTCTTCAGACCCTCCAAAGGTGATGTCCCTTTGGGGATTTTTTTGCCCAATACTTAGATATCGGACAAAGCCAAAACTTCACTCAAAAAAAGGAGGCTCTCTACTTAAAAATCAAATAGAGAGTCCCCATTCGCATCATCTTCTTCTAATTTGGCTGTGTTTTGAATCGTCGTCGGCTGCATCGTCTGAATTGGCTGCACACTCTGCGGCAACGGCTGAACTGGCATAGACTCAACGCGTCTTACCTCAGTTGGCGCCTCATCCAAAACAAGGTCACATAAGGTTCGAATGGCCATTAACCGCTCTCTTACCTTTTGTTCGCTTGCTTCACTCTTTGCTGACTGTAATTCCTGTTGCATTTTATCTAAAATCTTACCTAGTGATATATTCACAAATTTCAACTCCTATGCCCGAATATCTACGTTGCAGGAAGGCTGTTGCTTCGTCTTTAGCTGCTTTTCTTCAAACTTCATACAATGTGCACCAGAGGATCTAAATACCGTGATGGAAGGCATCGCTTGTGTCTTAAAATTAAAGGCACGACAGCCACGAGGAAACTTCGGGTCCCATGTCGTATAAAAATGCTTGCACTTTAAGCAATTGACTCTCTTCTGCATCCCTTCACTACCTTTGTAAAAATCGTTACCTCTATTTTCCCACGGAGAAGGAGGTGCGTCAAACTCACATTTTGAAAATCTAGTAATTGGGATAGTGACAACGCTAATTACATAAAAAACCCCTCAGATCGTCTCCGAGGGGTATTTACGCAGGAATTATGTAAAATTATTTACCAGCAACTGCGTCTTTAAGAGCTTTACCTGGTTTGAATGCAGGTACTTTGCTAGCTGCGATTTCAATTTCTTCACCAGTTTGTGGGTTGCGGCCTTTACGAGCTGCACGCTCACGAACTTCGAAGTTACCGAATCCGATTAATTGTACTTTATCTCCGCTGCTTAATGCATTTTGAACTGCTTCAAATACTGCGTCTACAGCTTTTGTTGCATCCTTTTTAGATAGTTCTGCACTTTCAGCAACTGCACTGATTAGTTCTGTTTTGTTCATTTTTCAATCTCCTCTCCAAATAAGCACATATTCTTTTTACCACTTTTTTCATAGGTTCGCAAGATTTTAGGCTAAAATATCCTATTAAACTTGTGGTATAAGCTATTACATCACTAGATTAGCCAAAAAACAAGCGTTTCAAACTAATTTCCTTAAAAAATTTAAAAAATATTTGTTACTACCAAGTTTTACCGAAATTCTCGTTTTTATACTTGGAAATACTATAAAAAAATGAAAGGAGATTTTAAAATGGCTCGAAGAAAACGTCGTCCACTTGTTCCCGAGGCAAGAGAAGAACTCGACCAACTTAAAGCGAACGTCATGAGAAAACAAGGGTATAAAACAGACCCAGCTAATCCTGATAACGTGAAATACGAAGTTGCTAGGGATTTAGGCATCCCGTTAAATGATGATTACAACGGTAACCTTACCTCCAAACAGGCTGGCAAGGTAGGCGGAAACATTGGTGGCAACATGGTAAAAGAAATGATCCGTATGGCACAGGAAAACTTAAATAAACGCCAGTAAGGGGGCATAATTCAAAATGGCAAAAAAGAAGTATCGTGTTGGCCAAGCCAATCACAGCCAATACAAGGTGGCAAAAGGACCAAAAGCAAGGGAATCCGGCTATGAAGCAAGCTATGAGTATACAACAGGCAATGAAGTTGGAGAAAAAGACAAATAATCTTTTACTGCCCAAAACGTGTTGGGCAGTTTTTCTTTTACACTCCACCTAATTATCGCTAAAATGGGAGATACAAACGCTTTCAACCAGGAGGTGGATCCATAACGTGTCTACCCTTTCAAAATTCCTATACGTTATTGGGGCATTGTTATTTCTCATTACCTTTTCGCTTACCTGTTTTTATGCCTATCAAATTTTCCATTTTGGTAGCAAAGCCAAAACAGCCATTGCCAATGAGCCTCGCTATCATTTTGTGCTTGTTCCACAGGAGCTTGATAATGATTATTGGCGACTTGTTGAGGATGGTGCAAAAGATGCCGCCAAGCATTTAAATGTGGCCCTTGAATATACCGGCCCAAAACAAGCAAATACAGAAGAGCATCTTAAGACGCTCGAAATGGCCGCTGCTTCTAGAGTGGACGGCATTTTGACACAAGGGCTTCAAGAAGAACAATTTACACCACTGATTAATCAAATTGTTGAAAAAGGAATACCGGTGATGACCGTTGATACCGATGCAGTAACAAGCAAGCGATTCTCTTATGTTGGGACTGATAATTACTATTCAGGTTTTATCGCAGGCAAGGCATTAATTCAAGATACAGCCGGGAAAGCGAATGTCGCGATCATTACTGGACATTTCTACGCCTCCCATCAACAACTGCGTGTTCAAGGCTTTAAGGATGCCATTCAGAATGAGGAAGGGATTCAAATTATTGCGATAGAAGAATCAAATATCACAAGGGTTCGAGCTGCTGAAGCTGCGAATAAAATTCTTAAAGAGCATCCAGAAGTCACTGCCTTTTATGGAACAAGCGCTTTGGATGGTATCGGAATTGCCCAGGTTGTTGAACATTATCAAAAGCAAGACCAAATCTATATTATTGGATTTGATACGATTGAAGACACGATTCATTATATGAAAAAAGGCACAATCGACGCTACGATCATGCAGGAACCTTATCAAATGGGGTACCGATCCGTTCAAATGATGATTGATTTAATCGAGGGCCGAAACGTTCCAGATACAGTACATACGGAGACTAGAGTCATTCGGGCTCAAGACCTGCCACTTGATTCAAAGGGTATTATAAGGATGGATCCATCATGATTATTCGAATTCGCACGAAATTGCTTCTCTATTTTATGATTGTCTTTATCCTGTTAAATGCCGTTGCTTTTTTGTTTTATAAAAGCAGTGAAAAAATTGTTTCAGAGTATGATGATAGCTTTGAAAAATTTCTGTTATTGAATGATATTTCACAACAGGTTACTCTCGTTCATGAAAAAATGCAATCCTATATCATTGAAGAAGAAGACACCTTCCTCAAAGATTATTATCGCGCGAGAAAACAGTTGATAACCTATCAAGGGCAATTGACCAGTAGACTATCGAATGAAAATAACGCCATTACTCTATCAAATTATAAAAATATGATAAGTAGTTACATTGAGGCTTCCGATTTAACGATTGGCATGTTCCAAAAAAAAGAGATTAACCGGTACTCGTCACACCTTAATGAGGCTACAAAATTTTCGGGTTTTATTCAAGAGACAACCTTGTCATTAGTCAATAATGAACTAACTGATTATCAATTATTCTATAAAGAAATCGAAAAGCAGAATCGCTATTTTAGTTTAATGGGAATGTCTTTGTTTAGTTCAACTCTATTATTGAGTTTGCTCCTGGCCTTTTGGCTATCAGGAGGAATCACAAAACCAATTCGGCAATTATCGGAGGCAGCCGCTGAAATATCAGAAGGGAACTTTTCCGGTGAGGAAATCAAGGTAACAACCAAGGATGAGTTAAAACTATTAACAAATACCTTTAATCAAATGAGGCTTAACATCCGTCAATTGGTAAGTGAAATTAAGCAACAATCAGAGCTCGATAAATTACTAAAGGAATTGGAGTTAAAAAGCCTGCAAAACCAAATTAATCCTCATTTCTTGTTTAATACACTTAATACAGTATCAAAGATGGCTTACTTGGAAGAGGCTGAAAACACTTCTCGGTTAATCGAAGCGATCGCTGCGTTGCTTCGTTATAATTTAGGAGATTTACATAAATCCTCTACTCTCTTAACTGAGGTGAAGATTGTCAAAGAGTACTTCTATATCCAACGTACCCGCTTTGGCGAACGGATTGATTTTAAAGTCGAGGTTGACCCTGATTGCTTACACATTGACATACCGACACTCTCCCTGCAGCCCATCATTGAAAATGCATTTATTCATGGGATTGAATCGAAAGAGGACGGCGGCATTATTAAGCTAAATGTATGTCAAAGGGACGACCGGATATGTGTGGAGATTTCAGATAACGGGGCCGGGATGGATGAACCTACGTTAACCAAACTTAGACAAATGGCAGAAGGAACTTCACATGAGGATTTGGTTTTACTCGAAAATTCAACTGGGCATTCAACAGGGATTGGGGTAAAAAATGTCGTTCAAAGACTACAGCTATTTTATAAACGAATAGACATTGTCGAAATCGAATCCATTAAAGATGTTGGAACCACGTTTCGACTTCTGCTTCCTTATGATGATAAAGGGGGGACTGCTGATGATTAAGGTCATTATTGTCGATGATGAATTATTTGAACGGAAGGCGATTAAAAAGATTATTCAGAAGGAATGTCCAGATGTTGACGTCATTGATGAGGCTCCAAACGGAAGAATTGCCATTGAAAAGGCTACACAACTCAAGCCAGACATAATGCTAATGGATATTAAAATGCCTGGGATTGATGGAGTGGAAGCTGTTAAGCAAATTAAACAATTACATCCTGACATTAAATTTATTATGGTATCCGCCTTTAATACGTTTGAATACGCAAAAGAAGTGATGCAGCAGGGTGTGAAGGAATATATTTTAAAGCCTAGCCGAAAAGATGATATTTTAGCTGCGATTCGTAGAGTACAAGAGGAGATTGAGGAAGAAAGACGACAGGCCGAAGCACAATCTGAGCTCAAAAATCGCATGAAGGAATTGCTCGCTCTCGCCCAAAAGGAAGGAATCACATCAATCAATAAGGATCATCCGCATTCAACCGAGCTTTGGAAAAACAATCAACTTCATGAGCTATTATCAAAAGCCAAAAATTATATTGATTTGCGGTACTATGAATCGCTCACACTTGAGGATGTTGCGGAATATGTGGAACTGAGTCCGTATCATTTTAGTAAGCTTTTTAAAGAAAAAATGGGCGTCACTTTCATTGATTATCTCACAACCGTTAGAGTCAATCAGGCAAAACGGGAAATGGATGACCCAAGTAAAAGCCTAAAGGAAATCTGCTACTCTGTTGGCTACAAGGACCCCAATTATTTTAGCAGGGTATTTAAAAAATACACCGGTATGTCTCCGTCAGAATACCGAAGTATAACCATAAATTAGCCATAAAATCAGCTTAACTCTAAGCTGATTTTTTTCTTACAACAAAAAAGTGAAGGCATTCGCAAAAAAGTGCAGATTGTAGTTTCTCCCCCTCCTCCTTATCCATGTTACATTAAGGTTGTTAACGCTTCCATTAAAAATAAGGGGGATTTTTACATGAAAAAAGGGTTTCTTTTGTCACTATTTCTTGTATTTGTTCTTGCATTGGCAGCATGTAGCTCTGAGCAAGGTTCAAAAGAGGAAAAAGGTGAAGACAAAGCAAAGCTTGATATCTTCAGCTGGTGGACAGGTGCTGGTGAAGAAGATGGATTAAAGGCTTTAATCGCCTTGTTTGAGGAAAAATATCCTGATGTTCCAATTGAAAATGCTGCTGTTGCAGGCGGGGCTGGAACAAACGCAAAGGCTGTACTTGCAAGCCGAATGCAAGGGGACGATCCACCGGCTACATTCCAGGTTCATGGTGGTGCTGAGCTTAACGATGGTTGGGTGGCAGCTGGAAAAATGGAACCGCTAAACGACCTATATGAAGCAGAAGGCTGGAATGACAAATTCCCACAGGATTTAATTGACATGGTTAGTAAAGACGGGGAAATCTATTCCGTCCCAGTAAATATTCATCGTGGAAACGTGCTTTGGTACAACAAGCATGTATTTGAAGAAAATGGCCTTGAAGCACCAACAACGTTTGACGAATTTTTCGAGGTTGCGGAAGCTTTAAAAGCAAAAGGAATTACACCATTAGCCTTAGGGGATAAAGAGCCTTGGACAGCTACTCACCTCTATGAAACAGTTCTATTAGGAGTGCTTGGTACGGACGGGTACGGAAAGCTTTGGACTGGAGAATTAGCTTTTGATGATGCAAAAGTTGTGGAAGCTACCGAAATTTACAAGAAAATGCTTGGATATATTAACGAAGACCATGCCTCTCGCAACTGGCAGGATGCTTCTCAATTAGTGGCTGATGGTGAAGCTGCTATGAACGTCATGGGTGACTGGGCGAAGGGTTACTTCGTAAACGACCTAAAGCTTGCAGTAAATGAGGATTTTGGGTATATCCCAACTCCTGAAACAGATGGAATGTTTATGGTTATTACAGATACATTTGGATTACCAAAGGGACTCTCAAATGCTGAAGATGTGAAGAAATTCTTATCTGTACTAGGTTCGACTGAGGGGCAGGATGCATTTAACCCATTAAAAGGGTCGATTCCTGCACGTGTCGATTCTGATGTATCGAAATATGATCAATACGGAAAAGATACCATTGAAGATTTCAAATCTGCGAAACTCGCACCAAGCTTAGCACATGGTTCTGCTGCTGCAGAAGGCTTCCTTACTAAGGTAAACCAAGCAATTAATATCTTTGTCACGCAGCAGGATGTCGATCAATTTATAGATTCACTTACTACAGCTGGAGCTGAATTGAAATAAGGTATGAAGGGGTTGAGAGCTCTCTCACCCCTTCTTTCACTATAAATTGCGGAGGAGGATTATCTATGGAACTAGCAAAAACGTCGAAAAAAACCACCCAAAAACAAGCAGAAATCCTTCCTAAAAAGAAACGTATTTTCAATACCGATCAATTACTGGCAATCGCCTTCCTTTTGCCTTCTATTCTCTTAATTACTATTTTTGTTTATGGATTTATCGGATGGACTGGATACGTTTCTCTTAGTAACTGGAATTCACTTGTTCCAGATATGTCGTTTGCTGGCCTGAAAAACTATCTTTACTTATTTGGAGACTTCCGTTTTCAAGCCGATTTGCGAAACACACTGGTCTTTACCGTCTTATTTATCGGGGTAGTAATCATAATCGGCCAGCTTTTAGCCATTTTACTGGACCAGAGTTTATTAAAAGGGGAGTCCATCTTCCGAAATATTTTCTTTTTTCCAATGGCCTTATCCTTTGTTGTAACAGGAGTCGTCTGGCAATGGCTGTTAAACCCGTCCACTGGGGTTAACCTATTTTTAGAAAAAATCGGGCTTGATTCGAAATGGTATACCAATACTGAGATCCTATTTGGCTTTAATTGGGGGAAAATTGAGTTCGGAATACCCTTCGCCATCATCGCTGTCATCATTGCCGCGGTCTGGCAAATGACAGGATTCTCACTTGCGATGTACCTTGCGGGGCTTCGCGGAATACCTGAAGAAGTGAGAGAAGCAGCACGTATGGACGGTGCGAAGGAGTTTCAAATCTACATGAAGATTATTCTTCCTATCCTTCGTCCAATTACAGTCAGTGTCGTGATTATTATGGCACATATCTCCCTAAAAATATTTGATTTAATTTATGCGATGACTGGACCAGGTGCAAACTTTGTGACAGACGTACCTGGAGTGTACATGTTTGAAACAACATTCCGCGGAAATTATTATGCAAACGGGGCTGCTATTGCAATCATCATGCTCATTTCTGTTGCTATTTTTATTGTTCCGTATTTAATTTCAAGTAGAAAGGGTGAAGCCTAATGACGATTAAAACAGTCACTCGACCATTGCTATACCTTGTTTTAATTGGCCTCAGCCTTTTTTATTTAATGCCGATTTATGTAATTATCGTGACAAGCCTTAAGCCACTTGATCAAATCTCATTAAGCGAGATGTGGACTTTACCCGCTACACTTGATTTTAGCAGCTACCAAGTCGCGTTTGAAAAGCTTGTCCCAAACTTTCTTAATTCCATTTATTTAGTTGTACCCGCGACTTTGCTGTCTGCCCTATTAGGCGCATTAAACGGTTATGTCTTATCGAAATGGCGTTTTAAAGGAGCAAATACGTTATTTACCTTAATTTTATTCGGGATGTTTATTCCATACCAAAGTATATTAATCCCAATGATTCAGTTTCTGCGTGAGGTCGGACTTTATAACACAATTACAGGTCTTGTCTTTGTGCACGTCGTGTACGGGATTCCGATTACCACGCTCATGTTCAGGAATTTTTATGCCAACATTCCTGATGAAATGATTGAATCTGCAAAAATTGATGGTGCCGGCTTCCTGCGAATTTTTAGATATATTATGGTACCTCTCTCGATTTCCGGCTTTGTAGTTGTTGCCATTTGGCAATTCACAAATATTTGGAATGAGTTCTTATTTGCGGTTACAATTACGACATCAGACCAACAACCAATCATGGTCGCCTTACAAAACTTATCAGGCAGTCAAATTGTCCAATGGAATGTGCAAATGGCTGGAGCCTTACTTGCAGCTCTGCCAACCTTACTTGTCTATATCTTCCTAGGCAAATACTTTGTCCGTGGCCTTCTTGCAGGGTCAGTAAAGGGGTAGTCTTGAAAGTAGAAAAAGACCTAAACTCCCCAAAGCTTCTCCATACATACTATAAGCAATTTATGGGAATTGTACCTTATAGTATATCTTTTTTGGAGGTAGCGTATGGAGGGAAAGGGAAGCCAGATCAGGCTAACAGCAAGTGAAATTGCTCAACTTTGGGTTCAATACTTAAATGATAGCTCAAGCATCTGTGTTCTTGCGTATTTTTTAGAAAAGGCTGAGGATGAAGAAATTAAGCCAATTATTAAATTCGCCTTAGATTTGTCTCAATCACATATTGAAAAAGTCACAGCCATTTTACAGGAAGAAAAAAATGTTGTTCCATATGGTTTTAGTCTAAAAGAGGATGTTGACTTAACGGCTCCTAGGCTTTATTCAGACGTTTTTGCACTGAATTTTATTAACCAAATGGCTAAGGTTGGACTTACATCATATGCGGGTAGTGTCGCAGCGTCTGTAAGAGATGATATTAGAACCTATTACATGGAATGTCTTACTGAAACCATGCAATTATATAAAAATTCAACAGACCTATTATTGTCTAAAGGATTGTTAGGCAGGACACCCAACTTACCTAATTTGGAAAAAGTTGAATTTGTGAAAAAACAATGGTTTATGTTAGATGTGATTGGTGAGAAAAGACCATTAACAGCAGCTGAAGTCTCTAATTTATTTGCAAATCTTCAAAGAAACGCCTTGGGAGTTGCTGTACTTACTGGATTTAGTCAAGTTGCACAAAATAAAGATGTTAAGCAATTCTTTTTAAAAGGGTTAGAAATTGGAAATAAACATATAAAATTATTTAGGGGTAAGCTAGAGGAAAGTAAACTCCCAACACCGATGGGGTGGGAATCCGAAATAACAAATAGTACCACTCACACATTTTCGGATAAACTGATGATGTTCTTTACATCTGGTTTGATTTCATTGAGCATTGGCTATTACGGTACAGCCGTCAGCCAAAGTCCTAGAGGTGATATTACCGCCATGTATAACAGGCTATCCTTAGAAGTTCAGATGTATTCTGAAGATGGAGCAAATATCCTGATAAAGAATGGGTGGATGGAACAACCTCCAATGGCTTCCGATCGAGATAAATTAATAAGGAAGAAGAATCATTTATAAATCTCATGTAAAGTCCTTTTGCATACAAGCATAAGGACTTTTTTAAATGCGACTCTTCTCTTTTGACATCTAGTAGTCAGACACGACCAAATAATAGATACTTGCAATGAAGTATCCGATGTGATATATTTCTCGTTGTAAATAAAATGACCAAATTTCTCATTCGGTCATATTTTTTTAAAAATGGGGTGATCAATGGTGGCAATTGATCGAAGGCAACTCATCATTGAGGCTGCTACAAAATCATTCTCTTTATTCGGTTACAAAGCGACGACAATGGACCAAGTTTCCAAGCTTGCGAACGTTGGAAAAGGTACAATATATACCTTTTTTAAAAACAAAGAAGAATTATTCGATGAGATCATCAGCACGTTAATTCGGGACATGAAGGTCGTAGCCGAAGAAGCGATGGATAAAAACAGTACTTTTTATGAGAATGCACACCGGGTGCTTTTTCGATTGCTAGAATTTCGAAAGTCCCATCAATTAACCATCAAGCTTTTTCAGGAAGAAAGAGATATTGGGACGCAGGCTGTTGTAGAGGTCGTACAACGCGTTGAGCAAGCGATCATTAACTATATGAAAGGCATCATTCAAGAAGCAATCGACCGGGATGAAATCAAGCCTTGCAATCCTGAAATTACTGCTTTCGTGATGTTAAAGCTTTACGTTTCGTTAATTTTTGATTGGGAACGAAATCACGAACCACTTGAAAAAGAAGAAATTTCCGATTTATTCAAACTGTATTTCTTCAATGGATTAGAAAAATAAACCATGTCAAGGGTCCTCAAATTGAGTACCCATCTTATTTGGTCAAAAATGACCATTTGAACGAAATAGTCAATTATTTATTTAGGAGGAATTAATATGAAGGGATCTTCGTTTATTGCTGAATTAAAAAGCATCTTTTCCAATCGAAAAGTCCTTATCCCAATTTTAGCAGTCGCCTTCGTACCGGTCCTATATGCTGGAATGTTCCTTTGGGCATTTTGGGATCCTTATGACCATATGGAGGACTTACCGGTCGCAATTGTAAATGAGGATAGCGGTGCTGATTTTGAAGGGGAACCATTACAACTTGGAAAAGAACTGACCGATAAGCTTTCTGATAATGACACTTTTAATTTTCAATTTGTGTCAAAGGAAGAGGGCTATAAAGGACTAGAAAACAGGGATTACTACTTATTAGTGGAGATTCCTGAAGACTTTTCAATGAATGCGACGACTTTGTTAGATAGCCATCCACAAAAATTGGAGCTTAAATATGTACCTAATGAAAGCACAAACTTTTTATCGTCACAAATTGGAGAAACAGCAATCGAAAAAATCAAAGCTGAAATCTCTAAAAATGTAACAGCCACTTATGCAGAAACTATGTTTGACAAAGTACAAGACTTAGCAGATGGGTTAACTCAAGCAAGTGACGGTTCTAAACAACTTGCGGAAGGTGTTGCGAAAGTAAATGATGGATCTAAAACACTAGAAGAAAATTTAGCATTGCTAGCCTCTAAATCAATTGAATTCTCAAATGGGGTTGAAAAAGCAGCATCAGGTGCAACTGACCTTGCTTCTGGAACAGACCAAGTAAAAGCAGGTCTTGGCGAAGTGAACGAAAAACTTCCTACTTTAGTAGATGGAACAAACCAGGTCCAAGACGGGGTTGCACAAATGAAGGAAGAACTTCCAAAACAAATTGCAGAAAGCATAACTGCTCAACTTAGTGAAAGTGTCAATCAAGTTGACGTTGGCCTTGACGAGCTTGAAACAAATCTTAGCACTGGTCTAGCATCTCAGCTTACAGACAGTATCACAGCTAGCTTATCAGAAAAATTAGCAGATCAGATGATTGCCTCTCAAACAGAACAAATGGGGCAACTCAAAACGGCACTAGAAAGCAAACTCGGTAGTGAGCAGGCTTCAGCCATTATCGCACAAATGGTACAAGGCCAACCTACGAAAGAACAACTGCAACAACAGCTTGAACAGCAATTAACTCAACAGCTAAAACCAAGCATCGCAGCAGGAGTTTCTAATGGGCTAGATCAGGGCTTCACACAATTCAAAACAGATCTACACCAACAATTTGAAGCAGCAAATACTGGCTTAGAAGACCAGTTAACTACTCAAACAGGTCCTTCCTTTAACCGTTTATTAGCAGGACTGCAACAGGTTAACGAAGGTCAAATAAGCTTACAACAAGGAATTGGTCAATTATATAATGGCTCTATCACACTTAACGACGGTGCCAACGAATTAACAGCGGGAATGGGCCAAATAACAAACGGTGCTGGTCAATTACAAAATGGTGCCGGACAACTTGCAGATGGCTCTAAGGAGTTAGGCGAGGGTACAGTTCAGCTAACAGATGGTTCAACTGAACTTGCAGAGAAACTAGCAGAAGGTGCTGATCAAGCAAATTCTGTAGAAGCGAATGATGAAACCTATGACATGATGGGTGAACCTGTTACTGTCAAAAAACAAGAAATAAATAAAGTTCCTAACTACGGAACAGGATTTGCACCCTATTTTATTTCACTCGGTTTATTTGTAGGCGCATTGCTTATGTCAATCGTATTTAAACTTAAAGAACCTGTTGTTCAACCGAAAAATGCATTCCGTTGGTTCTTTAGCAAATTTGGTATATTAGCAATAGTTGGCGTCATCCAGGCAGTTCTCGTTGATGTCATTTTACTTGAAGGATTAAAAATTGAGGTCGCAAGTATTCCATTATTCTTTATTACCTCATTGATCACAAGCTTTGTCTTTTTAACGTTAATTCAAATGCTTGTATCAATGATGGGTGACCCAGGTCGTTTCCTTGCGATCATCATCTTAATTTTACAATTAACAACAAGTGCTGGTACATTCCCACTTGAGTTAATTCCAAATGCGTTGCAACCTATCAATGCATTGTTGCCAATGACATATTCCGTTCAATCCTTTAAGGCGGTTATTTCAAGCGGTGACTTTGCCTACATGTGGCATAACAACTTGATTCTTTTAAGTTACATGGTAGCCTTTATGGCAATTACAATTGGGTACTTTGCAATTAAGTTAAAAAAACAAGACGTGCAAGCTGAAATGAATGAAGCGGTTTGAGAAAAGCTAGGGATTGGGTCCCTAGCTTTTTCATTAAGTTTGTAAATGTCCTATTCGTCAGTTTTCAACTTCTTCACTTTTTCAGGTGTCACGTCATTTCCGAGTGGATCTAGTACCTTTAATGATGAGAAAGTATGAGTTACTTGACCGCGAATTTCACGCAGATAATCTTCACGTAATACTTGTTGTTCCACTTTTTCCGCTGGTGTTAACCCTTCTTCGCGGGCCTTTTCGCCAACTCATTGATTCTTTTTAAACCCTCAATCATTTTATCGCTCCCTCTACTATGCTCGACAATTAGTTTCACCTTATTTTTACATAACATCCACGATTGGGCTAGTTCGAGCGACTAAGAACAGGCCCATTGTTCCACCTCAAGGGGTACAATAAAGTCATGGCATGGAGCTTGTAATGAAATGAATACAGATTGTAATGAAGACTAAAAACACCATAAACCAGGACGAAAGCTTTAATAAACTTCTTATTAAGCTACTATTTTTATTCATATTATTACAGATAAAACCAATTATAATTGAAATCACCCAAATCATGATTCCTACTTTAGAAAATAAATAACTCGAGTTTTTAATCCATAAGATTAAAATTCCGGAATGAAATAGTACGATTAGTAATGAGATAAATTTCAATATTACACCCCTTGTTCCTCATGTTTTTCTATGAAAAAATGGCGTTTTTACTTAGACTGGGTTAATGATTGACTTGTATCGACCCTAGGATTTTTTCCCTTAACGAGTTTTAACGTCGCTACGATTAGAAAGCTCACGATCACTAACAGCAGCCATGAACTCACCTTTCCTAGATGAACAAGACTCCATGCCTCGGTTTGGTTGGGATATTGCCACGCTCCAAAGAATGTTGCGATATTTTCGGCTACCCATATAAAAAACCCGATTAGTACAAAAGAAAAAGCGAGTGGCATTCGGTAACGCTTTCCACCAACCTCATATGTGACCCATGATTTCCAAAAAACAATCATCACTAGTGCCGATAACCACCAACGGACGTCTACCCAATAGTGGTGGGTGAAAAAGTTTAAATAGATCGCTATTGCAAGTGGTACCACAATCAAAAATGATGGCCACTTGACCAGGTCAACCTTAAGCCTCCTCCATGCCTGACAAAGATAACTCGCTACACTCGCATACATGAATCCGCTATATAGTGGCACTCCTAAAAATTTGAAAAAACCTTCCTCTGGATAAGCCCAGGACCCCATATGTGTCTTAAAGACTTCAAGCGCTAGACCTATCAGATGGAACAAGGTAATAACCTTTAGTTCATCCCGTGTTTCAAGCCCAGACTGCACCATCACCCACTGCATTAAGAGACAAATGATCAGCAGCCAATCATATCTCGGTAGGAAAGGAAGTGAAATCACCTGGGTCAATGCTAAAGAGGCAAAAATAACAACAGGAAATAAACACGATAGGGCCTGCTCCCACCCAAACCGAACTAGCTGTTTTATTGCTCTCATAAATTGCGCCTCCTTTTTTGTGGGTGGGTCAGAGGACAGGTCCATTGTCCTAGGAAGACACCTCCCAACATTATTTTCATATTGATTCTAATATAAAATTTATTGTTTTGCAATAAATTGTTATTGAAATAAATAATAATAAGGCATTCCTCATACAGATAATGCTTTATTATTTAGCCTTTTGTAAATACTAAATTTGCAGTTCAAAATAAGGAGGATTCAAATGCCGCAAAAATTGCCGAAAAAGAACAATACCCAGACAAATGTTGCCGGAACCGATCCACAAAAAGTGAAACAAGAAATTCAAAAAGATGTCAGCCAAGGACAAGGTGACATAACTTCCCGAGAAGCCGGAGCAATGCGCGATTAACCATTTAGGGACAATAAAAGCCTGTATCCTAGATTACCAAGTAATCAATGGTACAGGCTTTTATTAAAACTTTAACAAACCTTGCAGTTAGTAGAATAGTTTTTTTATATGGATAAATGGTTTACCGGCATGAATAATGACGGATTTAGCTCTTCACTTTCAATAACAATGGCCATTAGCCCTGAATCTGTTTTCGTTTCATGCCATTCATTCTTTTCCCAAAAAACAGCATCACCAGGTCCTACTTTTATGTACTCTTCTTTTTCATTTTTGACATATCCTTCGCCGTTTATCACTAAAAGTAGTTGAGGAACAACAGCTTGATGATACCCGACAATTCCATTTTTACCGAGGTGCATACAACCAATCTGAGCTGGTTTACTTGTCTGAATAATACGAGACATAATGAAATCAGAATGAAACTGGGATATTTGTTTCCCGCTATTTTTATCAAATTTAAAAAATTCCATGATATGACCTCCTCTACCCGTTAATATTCAGGATGATCTATTGGATATCCTCTTTTTTCCATACCTATTTTTTCAAAGAACATACTCCATTCTTTTCAATGTGCAAACAACCGACATTGACTAGTTTCACAAATAAACGAAAATAGATTATACTTGATTAACCAAATAACTAATAAGGAGGGATTTCTTATGACCGAGAACAATCAATCCGAAGCCCCCAAAAAGAAGATAAGCCTACAAGAGGCCATGAAACAGCAACTTGAAAACAAAAAAGCTCAGTCTTCCGCTAACAAAGGGCGAATGAATGGAGACCTTTCAACAAAAAAATTGAAAAGCCAGCAGTCGAAAAAACCAAGCAATACTCGCAGAAAAATGGGTGTTTAATTGTAAGGATAAAAAAGGAGTATGAATTTATCTCTAAAATTCATACTCCTCATTTATTTATCCAGCGTTTTTCACGAATCTCATACTTAATTTATCAAGCATATCCTTTGTCATTGTTTCAAGATTGTATCTGGCTTTAAAACCCCATTCTTCCTTTGCTGCTGTAGCATCAATTGAATTTGGCCAACTTTCTGCGATGGCTTGGCGAACCGGGTCGACCTTGTATTTTAACTCAAATGTCGGAATATGCTTTTTAATTTCCGCTGCCATTTCTTCTGGCGCAAAGCTCATGGCCGTCACATTAAAGGCATTTCGATGCTTCAACTTACATTCTTCTGCCTCCATCAAATCAATGATGGCTTGAAGTGCATCCGGCATATACATCATATCCATGTAAGTTCCTTCTGCAATATATGAGGTATAGCTTTTGTTTTTAAGTGCTTCATAATAAATTTCCACTGCATAGTCCGTAGTACCGCCACCAGGTGGGGTCACATATGAAATGAGTCCTGGAAAACGTAAGCCTCTCGTATCTACACCAAACTTATGATTGTAATAATCACAGAGCAATTCACCTGAAACCTTGTTTACCCCATACATGGTCGTGGGGCGCTGAATCGTGTCCTGTGGGGTTCCGTCCTTTGGTGTAGACGGACCAAATGCTCCGATTGAGCTTGGCGTGAAAAATTGGCAGCGCAGCTCACGAGCAACCTCTAATGCATTGACAAGTCCACCCATGTTTAAATTCCAAGCCAATAGTGGGTTAGCCTCTGCAGTAGCAGAAAGCAATGCAGCCAAATGAATGAACGTGTCGGCATCATATTTTCTTGCAATCTCATACATAGCTTTTCCATCGGTTACATCTAATAGCTCAAACGGACCAGATTGGACAACCTCACAATCCGTTTTACGAATATCTGTCGCAATAACTTGATTGGCACCATACTCTTTGCGAAGCTTTATGACTAGCTCTGACCCAATTTGGCCCAGAGCCCCGGTTACAATAATTTTCTTCATGATTCATTCCCCCGAGTTGGTCAACTTAGATAATCTTCATTTCCTTGCCTACTTTTTCATAAATTGCGACTGCTTGATCGAGCATTTCCTTTGTATGTGCAGCAGTCGGCATATTCCGTACCCTTCCTGTTCCTTGTGGGACAGTTGGGAATACGATTGATTTCGCATAGACGCCTTCTTCGATTAATCTCTTACTAAATTCCTGTGTCTTCACTTCATCCCCAACAATAACTGGTGTAATTGGAGTTTCACTATGTCCAATATCAAAGCCTCGTTCTTTTAACTGCTGCTTGAAGTAGTTGGCATTTTCCCATAGCTTATCGTGAAGTTCTGTAGAGTTCATTAGGATTTCAATTGCTTTTGTCGCAGCGACAGCATCAGCAGGTGTCACAGCAGTTGAGAATAAAAATGGTCTGCTTCGAACCTTTAACCAGTCAATTAACTCCTTTTTACCCGCTACATACCCACCAACAACGCCAATTGCTTTTGAAAGAGTTCCAATTTGGAAATCAACCTTATCAGAAAGTCCAAAATGCTTAACCGTACCCGCACCTTTTCCTAAAACACCTGAACCGTGGGCATCGTCTACATATGTAATCAAGTCAAATTCTTCTGCGATTTGTACGATTTCAGGTAGCTTTGCAATGTCACCATCCATGGAGAAGACACCATCGGTGATGACCATAACTTTGTTATATAAGCCAGACTCAGTTGCCTCTTTTGCTTTTTTACGCAAATCATCCATATCCGAGTGGTTGAAACGAATGATTTTTGCCTTTGAAAGACGGCATCCATCGATGATCGAAGCATGATTGAGTTCATCAGAAAGAATCGCGTCATTTTTATCCATAACTGCAAAAATCGCTGCCATATTACAGTTAAAGCCAGATTGATAGGAAATAGCTGCTTCCGTATGCTTAAACTCTGCAAGCTTTTCTTCTAGTTTCAGATGAAGATCAAGTGTCCCGTTGATGGTACGAACCGCACCTGCACCTACGCCATACGTATCGATCGCTCCCTTAGCGTCCTCTTTTAAGCGCTCATCCGTTGCCAAGCCTAAGTAGTTATTAGAGGAAAGATTAATCAGTTCCTTGCCATTGATCTTGATGATTGGTCCGTTTGCACCTTGAAGAGGGTCGATTACATTATAAAGACCTTTCTTCTTTAAATCCTCCAGATTTTCACGTAAAAATGAGTCTAACACCTTCGACATCTAGAATCCTCCTTTTGTATGTTTACAAAACACAAGTGTATTCTCCAGAAATACATTATCACGATTATAAATCCTTCTATATCAACATTTATACTTCATACTTTACCACATTATTCACCAAATGTTTATACCCAGCGGACACTTTTTCTTATTATTATTATATTATTTGTTAGTTTTGAATTGGTGATTCAAAGAGTTAGTTTTATAAATTGGAGAAGTATTGTTTCGAGTGGGATTTTGGGGAATTTAGGTAAAATTTTTGGGTGTTTCTAGGAGACCACCTACCCTCTATAGTGCTCGGTGTCCCTCCGCCATGATTCAAACAAAGTTAAAAAAAAGACCATTTCTGGTCTTATTTTATTGGGTCATGCAAGATATTGATCATTTCTCGTGTTTCATCTAAGTGTCTTACTGTTTGGTCGTACGCTTGTGAAGCAACACTCATAAAAAGAATATCAATTACGTGTAGTTGAGCAATTCTTGATGAAGTGGCGCCACTACGGAAGGTTGGTTCTCTTGTAGCTGAGGTATACAGTCGAATATCGGCCTGCTCAGTCACAATCGAAGAGCCATATTTCGTTAAGCTGATTGTATGGGCACCCTTTTTATTCGCAAGCTCAAGGATTTTTGCCACTTCAAACGTTTCCCCTGAAAAGGATATTCCGACAACCACATCATTTTCACCAGCATTTGCAACCAAAGTTGCCGCCATATGTACATCAGGAAATGCCGTTGCTTTTTTGTTTATTCGCAAAAATTTTTGCTGAGCATCTTGGGCGATGATGCTTGATGCACCTACTCCAAAAAAGTGAATCGTCCCTGCATTTTTTAGAACTTCAACCGCTCTTGCAAGCTCTTCATTGTTTAACAATTCTGCTGTTTCCCTCAAGGTTTGGACACTATTATTTGTCATCTTTTCAATAATCGACAACGTCGATTCATTCGGCTCAATATCACGGAAGCCGGTAGCTTTCTTCTTTTGCAAATCTCCTGCAATGCGAAGCTTTAAATCCTGAAACCCTTTTAAATCGAGTGATTTGCAAAGTCTTATGACAGCGGCACTGCTTGTTGAGCTTCTTTTTCCAAGCTCACTGGCCGTAAGTGTAATCGTCTCCTGCGGGTTTTCTAATATATATTTAGCAATTTTCTTTTCAGACGGTGGAAGGTTTTCATGCATTTCCTGAAGCATGACGAGACCCCCGGTCATAAAGGACATTATCATCAACTCTCTTTATTCATTCTACTTTTATTATAGCGGATTTCTGACATGCTCGGTGAAAATGAAACATCGAATTTCTGCGTCTTACTTATCGCCTCTTTAGGGACAGGAAATTATAACGATTTTTTCATAACATGGAACTTTCGCGTTATCTCAAATCCTGTTTTCTTATAGAGGTATCCCGCTGAACTCTTCTCGCCTGTCCAGAGAAACCAGGCACCATGCAAACCTTCAGCCCGCATATTTTTCAGGCATTCATTCAATAAAATCTTGCCTATGCCCTTACCCTGTTGGTCCGGGTCAACTCCGAATGGCCCGAAGCGATCTGGAATCCCCTCATAGCCACCGTAAATGCAAAAACCTACTAATTTCTCACCTTCTCTTGCAATTAAAATGCGATGAAGGGGAAGTCCCTGCAAGACTCCTTCCCGAATCGCACGTCCCCAATCAGGATTAAATGCGTTATTCGCAAATTGGATGACCTCATATAAATCTTTATCTTCTGCGGTTAAAAAGGTGTAGCCTTCCTGCTCCCGCTTTATTTTTAATTCAAGTACATCAGAAGAGGGGGTAAAACCAACTAAGCTTCGATCCATCGCAACCGGTGAATATTGTTTTTCAAAACCTTGCTTCAAAAGGAAGGAATAACCATCAGGATAAGCTTCTTCATCGAGTCCTGGAAGGATGTAATTTGGTGCGTAAGAAGCAAAAAATACATTCTTCCGACCATTCGTTGCAAGGAATTCCAAGCCATCCTGCATTAATTTTTCGCCGACACCGGAACCTCGAAAATTGGGATGTACAAAAAAGAAGGGAATCCAGCCATTTTCGGGTTCTAACTCGGTTCCAGCCATAGGCAGCAGTCTCCGTATTGCATATAGGCAACCAATCATTTTTCCTCCATCAACAGCTACTCGTAATCCCATCGGATCAAAATTCGCATCTAATAGAACAAGATTTCGAAATCTATTCTGAGTGAGTGGGTCCTTCAGCAAGCACTCATTCCATAGTTCCACAATTCCCTTTTCATCGCCTGATTCATAATAACGAAATGAAACCACACGGTCCATCCCCTTCCTTATTTGTATAAAAGATAAGGCTGTCTTTGTTTGTTAAAGGCTTCCGTTTCAGCTTCACATAATTCTATAAAGCTACTAGTCTTTCCATTCAGAACTAGTTCTTTAAGGTCCTTTGTCCCCGCTAGAAGGTCAAACATATAGGTTTTCTTTTCACCAAATTGAAGCAACTCAAAATCATGGGGGTACATCTCAGCAATGGTTTCGAGTAATGTTAACCCTGTTTTCAATGAGTTGATTTTCCTGCGGTCGGTAACATGAAGCTGAATACCTTCGCACACTGCATCCTTATGTTTCTGATAAGTCGGAACGAAGGAGACAGGTCGAGCCAATACACCAGGTAGCTTTTTCTCATTAAAATACTTTGCCAATCGGTAGCCCTCAATATAAGGACTTCCTACATATTCAAAAGGCTTAGTTGTACCTCTTCCTTCTGATAAATTTGTTCCTTCCACTAAACAGGTGCCTGGGTATAACGTACACATATCCATTCCTGTCGTATTAGGTGAAGGAGGGATCCAAAACAGGTCTGTTTCATCATAGAACATCTCACGGCTCCAGCCTTCCATTGGAATCACGATTACCTCACAGTCGATTCCAAATTCATGCTTATACATGAGCGCAATTTCTCCAACGGTCATCCCGTGGCGATTCGGGATTGGATAGAGCCCAACGAAGGAGCGAACATCCTTCTCCACTAGATTTCCTTCCATTATGGTGCCAGTTATAGGATTTGGTCGGTCCAAGACAACAAATTGTTTACCGAACTCCGCACATGCTTCCATAACATAAGCCATTGTATAAATAAACGTATAATACCTTGCCCCAATATCTTGAAGGTCAAAGAATATCATGTCTACCTTCTCAAGCATTTCCTTTGTCGGCTTTTTCGTTGATCCGTAAAGACTATAGACTGGTATCTTTGTATAAGGATCGACAAAGGAATCAATTTTTTCCCCTTCCTTTGCATTTCCTCGAATCCCGTGTTCAGGGCCGTAAAGGGCCGTAACTTGAATGTCTGGATGCTCATGGAATAAATCAATAGTCGGTGTTAGATTCTGGTTAACCCCAGTCATATTCGTAACCAGTCCAACACGCTTTCCTTTACATAAATCCACATAATTTCTTAAAAAACGATCAACTCCAAGCTCCAAAACATTTTCCTCCCCTCAAAAAAAGAGAGAGAGTCTCTCTCCCTATTCCTTCACTCCACCAAGTGTTAATCCTTTTACAAAATGACGTTGGAACAACATAAATACGATAATCATTGGGATGGAGGCAATTGCCGCTCCGCTCATCAGAAGCTTGAAGCTTGCCAAGTTTGCGTCCTGTAATGTTTTTAATCCAACTGGCAATGTATATAGGTTAGCATCGTTTAACACAATAATTGGCCACAAGAAAGAGTTCCACACGTTCATAAATGTAAAGATACCCAGTGCGGCTAACCCTGGTTTGGCAAGTGGCAGGATGATTTTCCAATATGTTTTCCATTCACTTGCACCGTCGATTTTCGCCGCATCAATCAGCTCGTCTGGAATGGAGTGCATAAATTGTCTCATTAAAAACACCCCGAAAACCATCGCTAAGTCTGGGAAAATAAGTGCCCAGTGTGTATCCATAATCCCAAAATTTCGAACCATAATAAACAATGGTACTAAGGTAACCTGTCCTGGTATCATCATTGTGGCAATAATTGACCAGAAAATGAGATTCCGTCCCGGGAACCGTTTTTTCGCAAGGACATACCCGGCCATTGAGTCAAAGAGGAGAATCCCAATCGTTACCACAACTGCAATATAAAAACTATTAAAAAACCAGATCCCTACGTTATTTTTATTAAACAAGGTCGTAAATCCAGAAAATGTATCTTCAATGATGTTGTCCATGACCTCACGGTGATAGGTAGCACTTTTAGTATCACCCGCGTTTTCTGCATCTCTGGCTTTTCCCCAATGCCCAAAGTACTCCGTAATCCCCATCGGGTACATTTTGGGAGGGTTTGAATCAACATAGGATACTTGACGTTCTAGTTCTTCATCCTGGTAACTACTTAGCTGCAGGGATGTACTGAATACCCAATACAATGGCAAAAGGGAAACAATCGCAAAAACGGATAGCAGCACATATATGATGAGCTTGTTTATTTTTTGAATACTTGATGTCATAACGCTTTCCCCCTAGTCATCGTACCGAAGTAAACGGAATTGAATAACAGAAAATAGTAGAATGATAAAGAATAAAATAACTGATTGTGCTGCCGCAAAACCAAATTCAAAGTCTCTAAAACCAGTTTTATAGATTAAGTGAACGAGCGTTTCCGTCGCTGTTCCTGGTCCTCCACCTGTCATCATAATGATTTGTGTAAACACCTGAAACGAACCGATGGTACTAAGTAAAGTTAAATATAGTGTTGAAGGTTTTAATAATGGCAAAGTAATGTGAATCCATTTTTGAAAGCTATTTGCCCCATCGATGGTCGCTGCTTCATATAATGTATTTGAAATGGAACCCATTGAAGCAAGGTAAAGAATGATCCCCACTCCAAAAGGGATTAAACATTGCATAATGATTAAGGCCCAAAGTGCGGATGAGGATTGTCCCAACCAGTTAAGCGGCTCCATGCCAAACCATCCTAACACATAGTTAAATAACCCAAAATCATAGTTATACATCCAGCGCCACACCATCGCCACAATGACCATCGATGTAACGGTCGGTAAATAAAAGGCTCCCCGGAAGAAGCTTTGAGATAGTTTTCCAAGAGGATGGATGAGAGAAGCAATGATAAGTGCACTTATTACGTTAAAAGGGACCGTTACAACTGTAAAAAGGAATGTATTCCCCAACGCGTCGTAAAAGGCATCACTTTTAAATACCTTCATATAGTTGTCTAGACCTGCCCATTCACTCCCAAAAATTTTGTATTCCTGGAAGGAGATGATAAATGCCCACACCACCGGGATCGCAATAAATGCTATAAACAGGATAAGTTTTGGAAGTAAAAATAAATATGCGGAATAGTTCTTTTTCATTTCTTTCAATATCTTAGACTTTTTTGTCAGTACTACTGCATTTGCAGCATGATGAACGGGTTTCACCGCGATTCCCCCAATCTTTCATTTGGCAGCAGGCAGCCCAACCTGGACTGCCCACCTTGCCAATTACTACTCACCTAACAATTCATTAACCTTCTTCTCAGCCGCCTTCATTGCTTCTTCTGCGGTCTTTTCACCATTGAATACTAACTGAAGCTCTGTTTGAATCGCTTCGTCAATTTTCTTCCACTCAGGGTGACGTGGTAGCATGACGACTTGTGAAGACATTTCTTGTGCGCGCTTCATTTCTGGATTGTCCTTATATGGATCTTTGTCTGCAGCACTCTTACGTGCAGGGAAAATACCATACTCAGTTGCCATTGTAAATTGCTCATCCGTTGTCGAGATAAACTTAATAAATTCGCCAACCATTTCCTTTTTACCTGCATCCTCTTGGTGGAACATTGTCCAGCCACCTACTCCACCGATTGTTACAGGCTCGCCTGATTTACCTGTTGGGTAGTTTGCAACCGCAAAGTTTGTTGGATATTTTGTTTGTGCTGAACTAATTGCCCATGTAGCCCATGGTTGCATTGCCACAGTACGTTGCTCTTCGTTCGCCCATGCTTGGAATGTGCCACCAACATCTTGACCCCCTAATGTTTCAGGAGCTACGTTATGCTTTAATTTCAGATCCGCAAGCTGTTGAATCGCTTCTACTGCTTCTGGCTCTGTAAATGTGAATTTTGTCATATCTTCATTCAATGGACTTCCACCATTGATGTAGAAGAATGGCCAAGCTTCATAATACCCAGGAAGGATATAAGTTGAGAATCCATATACATCTGTTTTCCCATCGTTATCACGATCAAATGTTAGCTTCTCAGCTGCCGCAAAGAATTCATCCCATGTCCATTCACCGTTTGCAGGAGGCTCAACTCCACGCTCTTCAAATAAATCTAGGTTTAAAAGCATTGCATGTACGGTTAAAGAGTTAGGAACACCATATAATTTTCCATCAAATGTATAAGCATCAAGTGCATTCTCATAGAAATCCTTTAGCTCATCTTCAGTGAATAAATCATTAACCGACTCAATGACACCTTGTTCAATATGGTCAATACTTACAGCGCTTCCGCTAATATCAACTGGTGCAACGTCTGGCCAAGATTGCCCTGCAATCGAAACTCCTAATTTATCAGGTAGCTCTGCCCATGGAACTTGAACTAAATCAACTTTTACCCCTTCATGAGCTGCTTCAAATTCTTTAATTTTGCTTTCCATCCAGTGGAATTTATTATCTTTATCATCTGGCCAACGCGGTCCATCCCACACTGTGATCGTTCCTGTCCAAGCCTTATCACTGTCACCGTCGCCGTCTTTTGTTGTGTTCTCTTTTTTACTACATGCCGCCAACAATCCAATTACTAAAATACTTATAAGAAAAAGACTAAGCCATTTTTTCATTTTACTTTTCCCCCTTACGTATCTTTCATCATTGTTTTCATTGCAGTGCCAACACAAACTTTAAATAGTAACTCTTTCCCTCGCCTCCCTTCAGTTTTCCTTTATTTTTTATGCTAGAGCAATTTTCCCCATGATTACAGGAATACTTGCTCCTGTTGCTGATGGAAGATTATTCGGTCGTTTGTTGATGCATTGGTACCCCAGTAAGGCAAATACGATTGCTTCCTTGGCATCAGCTGGGATCCCCAATTCATCTGTGCTGCCTAGCTTGATGGATGGAGGCAGATGGTCTTGCAATTTCTTTCGAAGTGTTTGGTTGTACCAGCCACCACCGCTTATAAACATCTCTTGGATTTTATAAGAATCTAGAAATTTCTTACATTCATCTGCAATCGTTCGGGCTGTTAACTCCGTAATCGTCGCTATCTTATCCTCTGGGGCCAAATCAGCCTTTGTATTCCAAAGTTCCTGCGCATACTCGATACCGAATAATTCTCGACCCGTACTTTTTGGTGCCGGCAATTTGTAATAGTCATGATCTAAAAGCTCTTCAAGCCATTTCTCATCTACTTTTCCTTGTGCAGCCAGCTCGCCATTTTTATCATAGGTTTGCATTCCTTTTGTAGCCCATGTCGTAAATGCATCAATCAGCATATTCCCTGGACCGGTATCGAAGGCGAGTACTTGTTCATCGCTCTCGGCAGGCGGTAAAACGGTGATGTTCGCAATTCCACCGATATTAGCTAGGATTCTACCTCTCGAAACGGTCCTAAATAACAGATCATCTGCATATGGAACCAATGGTGCACCTTGTCCGCCGACTGCCATATCACGTGTTCGGAAGTCTCCAACTGTCATGACACCGGTTCGTTCTGCAATTACCGCAATATCGCCAATTTGTAAGGTTGAAGTAAGACTATAGCCTTCCACCGGTTTAGCTTCCGGCTGGTGGAAAATGGTCTGGCCATGGGAGCTAATTAGATCAACATCTTTCATCTCAAAACCCGCTTCAGTCACGACCTTTTTTGCGGCTTTCGCAAACAATTCTCCAAGGAGCATATTTGATAAAGAAATATCCTCGAGCCTGGATCTGTTTGGGTCACATAACGCTAATATTCGCTCCCTCATTGATCCCGTGTAAGGAAGTGTTGAAAAATGAATCAGTTTAACCTGGATTTTTTGATTGTCACTTTCGGAAATATTGACTAAAGCCGCATCGATGCCATCAAGTGATGTTCCTGACATTAAACCCACCACTACCCTTTCGCTCACATCAACCTCTCCCTTACTTTGGAATGGTAACTGGCAATTTTCCTGTTACCTTTTCTAATCCATAAATTGCTTTTGCTGCCATTTTCAAAGCTGGGTATGGGAATTCATAGGTGCATATATAGGCTTGAACATCAGGTAAAAACGCGAGATCATACGGACTTCTTGTCGCAACGACAATTACTGGCACGCCCGTGTTACCCAAGGCTTCGACTAGCTTTGTTTGAGCATCCCCTTTTTGAACAGTCAGGGTACCAACGATAACCGCATCAAAATGTTGGGCTTTTGCAGCTACTTCCTGTATTTCTTCAGTTGTTGCAGGGTTTGATAGTTCCACAACTTCAGCAGTTTCATCAATCTCTTTGATCGTTTCACCAATATACATTGAAGAATAGCGTTTATCCTCAACCTGCATCGTATATTTATTTTCAGAGTAAACGACTAGAACACGCTTACCCTTCAATGGCAAAATCCCATTATTTTTTACAAGTGTAATACCTTGTTTATAGATGTCATTCGCAAGCTGTTGGTGCTCCTTCCCGCCAACAAATGACGGTACCTCACTTGAGCCAATCTCATCCCAGCTGCAATACTTTTCTTTTAATCTTGTAACTCTTGCAACTGCCGCATGAATTTGTTCTTCGTCGATTTCCCCGGATTCCACGGCCGCTACAATGGCATCAATCGTTTCCTTTTGAAGAGGATGAAGATGGGATACCATAATCAGGTCAACACCTGCTTTAATAGCTTCCACTCCACCTTTTGCCGTACCGATTGTATTGGCAATTGCATTCATTTCCATACAATCCGTTGTCACCACCCCATCAAATCCAAGCTGTTCTCGGAGGAGACCCGTGATTACTTTTCGGGATAATGTTGCAGGGACACCAGGAGTATCTTCAATCGCTGGAAAATAAACATGTGCTGACATAATCGTATCTGCGCCAGCCTTTATACTGTCAATAAACGGCCTTAATTCAATTTGTTCCAATCGATTGATGTTATGTGAAATGACCGGTAAGTCTAGATGGGAATCGACATTTGTATCACCATGACCTGGAAAATGCTTTAAGGTTGTGATGATACCAGCCTCCTGCATCCCTTTCATTGCCATTCTTCCAAACTCGGAAACCTTATCTGCTGATTCACCAAAGGATCTTACACCGATGACTGGATTTGCAGGATTATTGTTGACATCCATGACAGGTGCTAAATTCCAATTAATTCCGAGTGCCTTTAGCTCTTTTCCTGTCGCTACACCAACTTGATAGGCATGTTCTGGCTCACCCGTAGCTCCTAAAAGCATTGCCCCTGGAAAGATGGTTGTGCCTTCTCCTAATCTACGAACAACCCCGTTTTCTTGATCAATACAGATTAAGAGTGGGTGCTCATGTCCGGCATCCTTCGCCACCTGCTGAAGTTCATTTGTGAGCGAAAGAATCTCCTGAGGTGTTCCAATATTTCGTGCGAAGAGAATGATTCCACCGACATGATGCTCGCAAATGAGTTCCTTTATTTCATCAGAGGCTTTTATTCCTTTAAAACCAACAACCATCAATTGGCCGACTTTTTTTCGCAAATCCGTATTCTTCATGAAAGGTTCACCTCCAGACTATAATTCGAAGCCAGGTATACTTGGTCCTTTTCGAACATTCGCGCCTACCGGGAACTTAAGGGTTTGCGCGTATGCTGTACGGTTCAAACAACCTCTCAATGTTCCAAGTGCCTTATAATAGTCGTAATACCTGAAATCGGTAGAATTCATAATAAACCAGTATTGTGATAACGCCTCTAGATAGGTTTCAAATTCATCGGTTACATCTACATAAATATCCGGAACATATCCTTCCATGTCCTCCCAGTTCTCACTATGAAGCATTCTTCTTAAAGAGTGAGGTGGAAGCCCTTCCATTTCAAAGCCCGGTAATGCCGCCTTTAACCACGCGGCTTGAACAAGTCGTGGACAAAGGGCATGATCAGGATGCATACTATTTTCCCAATGCGTAATAACAAGTGTTGGTTTTAGCCTTCTAAAAATGGTTGCAAGCTCGGTTACTGTTTTCTCATCTTTCTTTAACTCCGCATCCTTATGGGTAAGAGTGATGCTTTTTGCACCCAATATTTCAGCTGCTTTTTCTGCTTCCTTTATTTTTTGAATACGATATTCCTCTACACTTAGATGGGGTGGTGTACCTTTTTCACCTGCTGTTAGGTGAAGGAAGGTAACCTCATGTCCTGCTTTTGCATATTTATGGGCGATTGCTCCTGCTTGTATTTCCCCGTCTCCACAGTGAGCCCCAACAATCATCAAATGAATTTTTTCAGACATCTTTTTACCCCCTCTCCATCTGTGCTTTAATCAAGTTATGTAACCTTGGTCTTAACCTAAGAATTGGATCCTTCCTTCCAAAATGAACACGATTCGTAAGTAGGATGACATGTAACTGAAAACTCGGGTCAAACCAGATGCTTGTTCCCGTGAACCCCGTATGACCATAAGAGGAATGAGAAAATAAGTCACCACAGCTCGAGAGCGTTGGGCTTTTTAAAACCCAGCCTAAGCCCCTATACTCACTGCTAAAAGCGGTATAATTTTGCCTTGTTAAGCGTATGGACTGCCCTGACAGAATACGTCTTCCTTTAAAAACCCCATTATTTTCAATCATAGAGGCATAGTTTGCGAGATCGAATATGGTTGAAAACAACCCAGCATGACCACTTACACCACCCATACTTTCCGTATTGTCATCATGCACAATCCCATGCTTATAATCCTGTAAAGCGTTACTATATTCAGTTGCCGCAAATCTTTCTCGTTCATATTTTGGTAGAAAACTAGTTTCATTCATTTGTAGTTTGTCAAATAACTCTCGTTTTAAAAAGGTCTGAAAGTCCTCTTCTGTTACTTTTTCGATTATTTTATAGAGAAGAATGAAGCCGAGGTCACTATAGATGACCCTCTCGCTAGTTCCCACGACTAATTTTTCATTAAAAATTCGTTCCATAATCTCGTCGGTATTTAATGACTCTTTAAAATACTCCCGATGTGCTGGTAATCCAGATGAATGGGTAAGTAAATCTTTAATCGTAATCGATGTTTTATCGTGTTTTGCAAAATCTGGTAAAAAATGAGAAACCTTATCATCAAGGTGGAGCTTCCCCGCCTCAACTAACAATAAAATAGAGGGCAGGGTGACAACGACCTTTGTTAGGGAAGCGAGGTCAAAAATAGTGTTTAACTTCATTAGTTCCTTTTTTGGATACACAACTCTATTTCCAATCGCCTCTTGAAGAATGACTTCCTGTTGATGTGAAATGTGAATGACAGCACCCGGAATGTGATGCTGGTCAATTTCCTGCTGAAGGAAAGCTAACACCTTATCCCTCATCCACATCACTTCCCTTCATTTGCTAACTGTATTGCCTTCCTCGTAAATCCATTTGCTTGGTCAATCACTTCAATCGCCTTTTCCATCGAAACACCTGCTAAAACCATTACGATAGCTGGCTTTACTTTTTGATTGGTTTGATTGAGTATGGATTCAGCCTCCTGATACGTAACCCCTGTCACATCCATAACGATTCTTCTGGCCCGTTCAATAAGCTTCAAATTGCTTGCATGGAGGTCGACCATTAAGTTTCCATAGACCTTACCAAGCTTAATCATCGCTGTTGTTGATAGCATATTTAAAATCATTTTTTGTGCTGTTGCAGATTTTAACCGCGTTGAGCCTGAGAGAATTTCGGGTCCAACAATCACTTCAATGCTATGGTGTGCATACTTGCTGATTTCCGCATTCTGATTACAGGCTAAGGAAACAGTAATAGCGCCAAGGCTCTGGGCATACTGCAAGGCTCCGATGACATAAGGTGTGCGCCCGCTTGCTGCAATACCTACTAAAATATCATTTTTCGTAAAGCCTCTTTTTTCTAAATCCCTCGCGCCACCTTCTTGGTCATCCTCTGCTCCTTCGACGGCTGTAAACATCGCTGACTCGCCACCTGCCATTATCGCCTGAACCATTTCCGGAGGTGTACAGAATGTCGGCGGGCATTCCGCTGCATCTAATACGCCAAGTCGTCCACTTGTTCCTGCTCCAATATAAAATAGCCGTCCATTTTGTTTTAATGTTGCATAGATGGCTTCAATCGCCTTGTCAATTTGAGGAAGAACCATCCTAACAGCCTTTGATACAGTTTCGTCCTCCTCATTCATTAGCTCAATAATTTGAGATGTTGTAAGTTGGTCGATATTTAAAGACCTTTGGTTTCGTTGCTCAGTTGTTAACGTTGTAATATTAACCTTCAAGTTCGCCACGCCTTTCCAACCTGTCTGGTTTCTTTTTCTTTCTTTAGAAAGGACTAAATATGTTTACTATATTGCTTATATTGTTTCCAAACCTTGAAATCTATCTTTTTATAAAAATTGATTAATCCTGTCCAATCAATAATGATATTGTTTAGTTGCCTTTCTCTTAAAAAAGAGATACCCGCCTTGACAATTGCTAGTCCATAACCTTTATTTCTTTCCTCTTTATCAATTCCAAGCGGTCCAACACCGCCCACGCCTTCGTCAAACAATGGTGCCCAATATACATTTGGTCCAATAATGGGTGACTTTGAATCATTGATTCGGCAGAACCCGATAATCTTATTTTCTTTGCGAAATACAACAAATTCCCTTCCAGTCCCACCATTTTTAAAATATTGTTTTGCTTCATATTCCCATCTACCAGGAAAACATCGATGCAGGAAAGAGATTAGCTCATCTTTATTTTCAATTAGGGAAACCTCAATATCCTTAGGTTTTTGAAAATCAAATTTTTCATCCGGTGTAAAGGTCCTCATCATGTCTGATGCAATCCCAGATGCTTGGTAGCCTCTTTTTTCAAACCACTCTCTTGTATGTTCATATTGAAGAGGAACTCCGGGAAAATAATGAGCTGGGTCACGACCGAGAAAGATCGTCTTACAGCCCTGTTGTTCCAACGCTTTTTCTGCACTCTCCAATAAAACGCTTCCAATTCTACTTTTACGAAACTGCGAATCAACAAGTAAAGCCTGAATCCACCCGACTTCATGATTAAGTAGCAATTCCGTTTTATCTTGAACGTATTTTGTTAACACGAAACCGATAACTTGCTCCTGATCATTGATAGCAAGATACGAACCAGACGAAAGTACATTAGGGTCATCAATGCTATTTTGCTTAAAAAGAGCGTCTCTCATTGGAAAATCAACACTTAGTTCTCGATTCCATAGCTTTACGATTCCTGATATCCATTGCTCATCTAACTGTAAAATTTTCATCACGGTTCCCCCGCTAGTCGTTACAACTTATTTTTAAACTAATCATAGCAAATTTTTGTAAATTTTGAAATAATAATTCAAAATAAATATGAAATTATTGTACTATTATTTTGTTTATGTTGTTTGTAAAGCTTTGACTTAGCTTACTTCCCGTATGAATAACTCCTGCAGCAACAGCCCCGCCAACAGGCTCTATATGAGGTGTGACGAGTTTAAGCGGTAGAGAAATTTGTTGTAAAAGGGTATCAATAATTGGAATATACAGATCGCTTCGTGTAAAAAGACCGCCTACAAGCACCACTGGTATTTCCTTTTCATTGAACGGAAAAAGCTGATTGTACAAGTGATGAATGGAGCACGCAATCTTGCTTCCGGATTCTTGGATGAGTTCCTTAGCCACTTTATCGCCTTGATCAACAGCCTCTGTCACATACCTACTTAAAGGCGCAATGACTTCACGTGGATGTTTAGCGTTATAGACAATGGAAATTAAATCAGATGGATCAGTGATTTGGAAATGCTGGACGATTTTTTCCGTTAGTGCTGTTTTAGGGCCCCTGTGGTCATATGCCTTAAATATAGCGTGTAATGCTTCCCTACCCAGTTCATAGCTACTACCTTCATCATCAATCAAATAGCCCCAACCACCGACACGCTTTCGCTCACCTTTCTCATTAACACCAAAGGTAATTGAACCGGTGCCACAAATTTGGACAATTCCCGGTGCCCCAAGGGTTCCAGAATACAATGCATTGACCCCGTCATTGTCGACTATTATGGCAGCCTTTGAAGGGCCGAGCTCACCTAGAATTTCTTCCGCGATTTTCTTTGCCTCTGGCCGGTCAACACCCGCAATCCCAGCAAAGATTGTATGAAGATTATTAAACGCTTCTTTACTCTGATTTTTTAAAGACAAAAACAAGGACTCAAATTCTTTTTCAATGCTTTGCATGTCGGCCCCATTTTGATTGGTTGCCCCAACCTGTGCCACTGCATACACATTGCCATTTTCATCAGCAATCATCCCTTTTGTCTTCGTTCCTCCACCATCAATTCCTAAAACATACATTTTTCTAGCCCCCAATTTTGAATTGGTTGTTAATTTTATTATACGGAAAGGAAATTAAATTTCAATATATTTCACAAATTATTAAAATAATATTTTACACCCAAAAAAACTGCCGTCCACTTTCGGAACAGCAGTTTCGGATATTTTTATTCTTTACTCAAAACAGAAATACTCTCTAACGACATATTTGGATAATAGGAAGTTAAGATTCTATCAAACCCATACTCTAATGTTGTGCCAAGATAATAGGCTCCGTATTGACTCATACCGACACCATGGCCATTTCCGCCTCCGTAGAAGGTAATGCCATTCTCCTCGTCAAACTCAAAACCAAAGAAAGCTGATGGTAGGATGGTGTAGTTTTCCAGTATACCTGTGTAGTCTGTGCTTCCTGCAGTCGCACGATGGAGCACAACTGTTTCTCCTTTTGTAAATGCATTAGATGGTCTGATTGTAAAACGAATATTGTATTCTTTTATAATTTTGTACGTCCCTGTTGTCCCTTCGATGACGAGTTCCATAATGTTTCCGCCGTCACCACGCTTTGCAACGTACATATCATCGAGTTCCCCAATACCTTCTGCAGGGATTGGCTGGCTTACAAACTCCCCAGATTCATTTTGAGTTAACACAAATTTAGGGTCAGCAGCTTGTCTACTTATAATGTTTGCATTGATTGTATTCTCCAGCTCTTCTTTAGATAGCCTTACCTTCCATCTAAACCATGGAGAATTTCCATCGTAGCCTGTATGGGACAATGTTTTATAGAATGCGAGAATTTCTTCCTCGCTTTGTGTATCAATTTCTAGCATTTTACTTGGGTCATTTGGATCAAATGTATGACTTTGTGCGATTAGGTACGGTAAAACCTTGCTTGGAAACGTCCCGTCCGCTTCGGCCCAAACCTGATGCTTAGAAGCACCGTATCCTCCTGAAGTTGAATAATAGCGTGCATCTACTAAACTACCATCTTCACCTAACATAATAACTCCCGCTGTCTCATTTACAGCTTGTGTTGTTGCGGCGTTCTCAGGAGTATTGTTATAAACCTGACTCATCACACTATCTAATACAAAGAATCCATCTTTAGCAAAACGATCACTTAAGTAGTCGCCTATTGCATAGGTTCTAGCTGCTACCGCCTGAGCTTTTAGTGCATTTAAGCCAAAGTAGGCAGGCATTTCGCTTGGAACCACTTGATAGAGATACTGCTCAAAATCAACTTCATTAATTAAATTTAATTTGTCTCCAGTTGGTGATGTCGTTATTTCAAAGAACCCACGATATGAAGGGTCCCCACTCGCTCTTGTAATATTTTCAACTTTAATTTTGCTATCCTTGTCAGTATTAGCATAAAGCCTATTTTGTGTTGTATATAAAACCTCACCTGAAGCATTGGTTACCATGATTTCATTTTCAGAAGGTGTGAATGTGACTTTCTCATTTGCTGGAATTGAGAATGTTTCCTCTGCAATTTTATCAACGATTTCAAGACCCGCTTGAGAGCTTAGCACAATCGTATCATGATCAACAGATGCGAAGTTTGTTGTCATGATCCCGACCCTCATTGTTTCAATCGGAGTAGGTCCATCGATATCAATTTTTGTAATTTCATTTTTATGATTCACTCGAATGGTTACATTTTCAGCACCGACTCTTACATCGGCAAGAGATTTTTGGTACACTCGATTTTCCCCAGTTAGGGTAACATCAACATTTTTTGCAAGCTTTTTAGTGCCTTGAATTTCAAGTTCTAACGTTCCATTGTCTATATCCTTCGCCATAATTTTTTCTGTGTATTCTTTCCATGACCTGTTATCCTCGGCTGCTGAAACTTGTCCAACTTGAGAAAAAAGACCTGAAACTAGAACAATCATTACCAAAGCACTTACAAAACTGCGTCCCCATCTTTTCGGCAAAATATTTCCCCCGCTTTTCCAGATTTTTTTATAACCAGTAGGTTTTCCTTCGCGTGCAATTGGAAAAACATTACTAGTTTTCCTTATACTCTTTATTTCTGTAAGCTTCTAAAATTAACCTTCGTACTTTATTACTATTTTTCAAAATATTATTTCATACTTTTGCATCATGGCTCACCTAAAAAAATGCAACAAAAAAAGGCCACCTGGCCTTTTTTCTTATACTATTATTTTCCCTCTTCTTTTGGTTGCACTATTTTTTCATGAATCTCTGTTTCAATGGCTTCGACATGCCTTTCTTCAAGCTTTTGGTGTGGTTGTGGATGGAACCATTGGATTTCACCCTCATGTACAAATCCTTTGAATTCTTCGCCTTGTACTTGTAGAATGAATTGCTTGCGTTCATATGTGCGGTCCTCAAAGGCTTGCTTTATTTCAAAGTCTTTAATCCCGCTGGTAATTCCATGTTCCTTCATCGAATCGTAAATCGCGGATTCAATCACTTCTACTTTTTCTTCACCTATCATTTGTTTCGGATGTGGATGGAGCCATTTGATTTCATCGTCATGAAAATGACCCTTGAATTCATCACCTTGAATTTTAAATGTGAAAGCATGTCTTTGATGATGAACATGATCCTCCAAAAAGGGTTCAACCTTAAAGTTTTCAATTACGGGTTTTTCTTCATTGGATTCCTTTGACATTTCAATCCCCCTCATTTCTTCACTATTAAAGTAATTTCCTAAGTGTAGCATAAATATTCTCATTGTCTAAAGGGGGATTCTATGTCTTTCTTTAATATTTTCGCAATGAAATAGGATACGTCCCGAACCATCTTTGCATAATTTCCCTATGACAATTTGCAAAGATACCTTCAATGAGCTGTGTCGAATTGGCTAGCACCCGAATACTAAATCCTGGTACAGCTAACCTTGACAGACCAAAGGAAAATTCAGTTTCAGTTCCTTTAATAATTTCATACAACTCATCAAGTAGTTGGTTACTAGTTTGATTGCCAATCACGATCATAGAACCCAGATGGGTATAGCCTTCCATCAATCCTATTTCAGTTATCGCCTGTTGAGCAGGGGATAGTTTAATATGATCAAATACACCTAGCTTATTATCAATATAAATTTCATTCACTAATTGAATCGTATTGTAACTGAATTTATCCCCGCTCGGAGACCAACCAGGAGTTATGATGTCTGTATAAAGAAATGTAGCACCTGTTTCCATATGAATCACATTTTTTTGCTTATAATGGGCATTTTCATAGGCGATTAAGGGATCAGGGAGGTATTCTAAATAACTCCCTTTCTTAAGTGAAATCACTGTTTCTTGATAAACGTGGTCATTAGGTGTTTTATATACTTTTGTTGCACCTTGAGTCGTTAATGTCACTTTTGCTCCTTCTTCTACCGCTATCTCCATCCTATAGCGGTCTCCATCTAAATATCCGCCCCCGGGATTTAAAAGGTAGTAACATACCTTCCCTGAATCATCATGATATATGGGTCTCATCACCTTGAAGGCTCCCTGAAAATAAACCCTCTTTGCAACAGTCTTTCCGTTACGGTCTTCAAGATTCAAGGATAATTCACCTGTCCAAGCTGTCATCTTACTCTAATCCTCTTAATAATACGTGCTTCATAATCCAGTCAATAACCTCAACGAGTCCTTCTTCATTTTTTAAATTTGTAAAGACAAATGGTTTATCTCCTCGAAATACTCTTGTATCATTGGCCATTACTTCCAAGCTAGCACCGACATGTGGCGCAAGGTCGGTCTTGTTAATAATAAACAAATCGGATTTAATCATACCTTGTCCACCTTTACGAGGAATCTTCTCCCCTTGGGCCACATCGATGATGTAAATCGAGAAATCAACTAATTCCGGGCTAAAGGTGGCTGCAAGGTTGTCCCCGCCACTTTCGACAAAGATGAGTTCAACATCAGGATGACGGCTTATTAATTCATCGATCGCAGCAAAATTCATCGAAGCGTCCTCGCGTATCGCTGTATGCGGACAACCCCCTGTTTCTACGCCTATGATTCGATCTTCAGGAAGAACACCGTTTTCTATTAAAAACTTCGCATCTTCCTTCGTATAAATGTCATTTGTTACAACTGCCATTTTTATTTCCCCTTCAAGACGACGGGTTAATTTTTCTACTAGCATTGTTTTACCTGCTCCAACAGGCCCTCCAACTCCAATTTTAACTGGTTCCATTTATAACACTCCTTTACCTAATTCTTTTATGACATAAAAATACGGATATTGACTCGTTCATGCTTCATTTGGGACAATTCAAGGCCAGGAGATACAATTCCAAAGTCCTCTTCAGGTAATTCTAAAATTTTTTCAACTGCCTGTGTTAATTCGGATTGAAAATCATGAATGATTCGCTGTCCAGCGGTTTGCCCAAGAGGTATAGCACGAACAGCGTTTTGAACAAGACTCGAAATGGTAGAGTATAAATAATACAGAATGGCATTTGGCTTTGATATCCCTAGTCCGAAAGCAACCATTGTAAAAACGATGGATGAGTGGCCATATGCCTGCTTTTGCCTAATCCGTTCCCTATATTGTGTGAGTGATGGCATGTCGTATAAAGTTTCAGCCAGCTTAAGCATGCGATCACCAATCATTTGTGTTCCTTCCCTTGTTTCCCGCGGCAAGTTCTGTACATTTAGCTTTCGATCAAGCTCCCATATTTGTTGAATATTTTCGTTTTGTAGTGCTTCATAAACGAGACAACAGGAAAGCCCATCTGTATAGATGAGCTGCTCATTTACATATACTTGAAGCCACTTGTAAAAGGTTTCTGCATCTGTTACAAGATTCTCTTGTATGTATGTTTCCAAACCAAAAGAATGGCTAAATGCCCCTGTCGGTAGGTTAGAATCACACAATTGAAATAAAGAGAGGATATTTTTATCCATGGCTATGACCTATATGTCTGAATGCTTGTTTTACCTTTCTGTCTTCCCGTCTATATGGAATTTCAAGTTGTTGCAACAGTTCTTCTATTAGGTAATCATACTGAACGAGCATATTTTCGTCTTCAAACTGAGCTGGGATATGACGGTTTCCAAGCTGATGAGCAATCGTTCCCATTTCTTTTATATCTCGAGGGCTAATCACGAGCAGGTCATCCGAAAGCACATCAATGACAATGATATTTTTATCATCCATGTATAACACGTCGCCCGCTTCAAGATCACGTGCTTCTTTCAATCGAATCCCGATTTCTTTACCATGGTCCGTTTTTACCCTCTGAATCCTTTTTACTAAATGCGAGCTTTCTAAATACACTTTTTCGATATGGCGCTTTTCAAGTTCGCTACGATCCATTTCTTCTAGATTTGTAATAATTTTTTCAATAATCAACCACATTCACCTCAAAATAGAAAATATCGCTGCCCCATTGGGACCACATCAACCGGTTCACACGTTAGCAGCTCCCCATTAACTCTCACTTCATATGTTTGTGGATCAACCGTAATCTCCGGTGTTTCAGCATTCAATTTCATATCTTTTTTCGATAGCGTGCGGATGCCACCAACAGGAAGAATGATTTTTTCCAGTCCAAGTCTTTCATGGACCCCTTCATCGTAAGCCACCTGAGAAATAAATGTGGCTGAGCTATTAAATAAGGCTTTTCCATATTGCGCATACATTGGGCGGTATATATACGGCTGTGGAGTAGGTATAGACGCATTAGAATCCCCCATCAAACCTGTTACAACAAGACCATTCTTAATTACCATTTCTGGTTTTACTCCGAAAAACTTTGGTGACCACAAGACAAGGTCAGCCATCTTTCCCTCTTCAATGGAGCCTACATGTTGGGAAATTCCATGTGTAATTGCAGGATTAATCGTGTATTTAGCTATATAACGCTTTGCACGGTTATTATCTGCGAACTTACTGTCCCCCTTTATTGGCCCTCGTTGTTTTTTCATTTTATCTGCGACTTGCCATGTACGTAAGATCACCTCACCTACACGCCCCATTGCTTGTGAATCAGAGCTGACCATACTGAAGACACCCATGTCCTGTAATATGTCTTCTGCAGCGATCGTTTCCCTTCTAATCCTAGAATCCGCAAAAGCGATATCCTCAGGAACAGATGGGTTTAAGTGGTGACATACCATCACCATATCTAAGTGTTCATCAACCGTATTGATCGTGTATGGAAGGGTCGGGTTTGTTGATGAAGGTAAAATATTTGAGTACCCTGCTGATTTTATTAAGTCAGGTGCGTGCCCTCCGCCTGCCCCTTCTGTATGATACATGTGAAGAACTCGGTCTTTTACAGCTGCCATCGTGTTTTCCATAAATCCACTTTCATTCAAGGTATCCGCATGCAGAGCAACTTGAATATCGTATTTCTCTGCTACTCTTAAGGCATAATCGAGGGATGAACCCGTGGCTCCCCAATCTTCATGAACCTTAAGTCCAATCACTCCAGCCCTTACTTGTTCCGCTAATGGGTCCATGGAAGCTGCATGACCTTTCCCTGTAAATCCGACATTGATTGGAAGTCCTTCTGCTGCTTGGAGCATACGATGGATATTCCATTCTCCTGGTGTAACCGTCGTAGCCTTCGATCCCGCTACAGGCCCAGTCCCACCACCTATTAAAGTCGTTGTGCCAGCTGTGAGTGCCACGTTGACCTGGTCTGGGTTAATAAAATGCACATGAGTATCAATCGCTCCAGCTGTAACAATTAAGCCTTCACCTGCAATTATTTCAGTAGATGCACCAATAATAATATCCACATTATCCATTACTAATGGGTTACCACTTTTACCAATCTTATAGATTTTTCCGTCTCGGATCGCTAGGTCGGCTTTGACAATGCCTGTGTAGTCAAGGATGACAACGTTTGTAATTACCGTGTCAGCGACACCTTCTCCTCTAGTCGCCAGTGGATGCTGCCCCATACCGTCCCGTATGACCTTCCCGCCACCGAATACAACCTCTTCCCCGTAAGTGGTATAATCCTTTTCAATTTGAATAAATATATCTGTGTCTGCCAGGCGGATTGAGTCTCCTGTTGTTGGACCAAACATTTCTGCGTACTGCTTTCTGGACATTCTGAAACTCATTATTTACACCCTCCTTCCAGAGAGCCATCTACTTTATTATTGAACCCATATACCCTTCGTTCACCAGCCAAACAAATGAGTTGAATTTCTTTTTCATCCCCTGGTTCAAATCGAACTGCTGCCCCAGCTGGGATATTTAATCGTTTTCCATATGCCTCATCTCTATTAAAATGAAGAAATTCATTCACTTCATAAAAATGAAAATGTGACCCTACTTGAATCGGACGGTCACCTGTATTCATAACAGAAAGCGTATAAATCTCTCTTCCTTCATTACAAATAATCTCTTCTTCTTGTAAAACGTATTGCCCAGGTATCATTATGAAATCCCTCCTTGAATGGTTTAGCGTATCGGGCTATGGACTGTAACTAATTTCGTTCCATCTGGAAAGGTTACCTCAACCTGTATGTCGTCAATCATTTCAGGTATCCCCTCCATCACATCTTCCCGTGACAAAACAGTCGTTCCGTACTCCATAAGTTCAGCAACGGTTTTCCCGTCTCTTGCACCTTCAATTACTTCATATGTAATCAATGCAACAGCTTCCGGATAGTTTAGTTTTAAGCCTCTTTCCTTCCGGCGCTTCGCAAGATCTGCAGCTACAACAATCATGAGCTTATCAATTTCTCGAGGTAATAAATGCACAACATAAACCTCCCTATTAAATTTTTGTACAATAAAAAAGCCCCTATTTGGGAATAAAGATCATTAACTGCTTTCTTGAAAAAGTTAGAAACTTTCTCCATCATTTTTCCATTTGCAGTGAGTTTAAACTCTATTGGAAAATTAATCCTCCAACGAGCAATGTTAATGAGTTTTTGTAATATTAAAGGTTTTTTTCAATTTGTTTATTCACCTCCTTTTACGAAATAAAAAAAACAAACCATATTGATTTGAATTTTTTTAACATATAAATCTGTGACCGGTCGAAAACTAGATTTTCAGACCTTAAATCTTTACTATTTGGGTTCGAATTTTCGAAATTTGGGGGATTGGGGAAACTTGCCACTTTTGGTTAAAGTGGGCGAATTGTTTACAACTAGACTATAGCATAGTTCGACAAAAAACTACAAATATTTTGTGATTAAAATTACAAAATTCATACATAAATACGTTATCATTGTTTTTAAAGGATTTTTACAATTAAACTAGAAATTAAGTATTGTATTCAACATAAGGAGGAACCTGCTTTGAATCAAGATATTCAGAACTACTTAACTGAAAACAGAGAATCACATCTACAAGAACTATTTGAATTTCTTAAAATCCCTAGCATTAGTGCTTTGCCTGATCACAAAGAGGATGTAAACCAAACGGCGGAGTGGGTAGCAAACGCACTTCGTAATATTGGGATGGAAAATGTCAGCATTCACCCAACAAAAGGACATCCGGTTGTATATGGGGACTGGCTTCATGCAAAAGGAAAACCTACTGTATTAATTTATGGTCATTATGATGTTCAGCCAGTTGACCCGCTTCATTTATGGGACAGCCCTCCGTTTGAGCCAGAAATTCGTGATGATAAAATTTTTGCACGTGGAGCAAGTGATGACAAAGGGCAAACCTTTATGCACTTGAAGGCGTTAGAAGCCATTCTAAAGACGGAAGGGACATTGCCACTTAATTTCAAATTCTGTATTGAAGGCGAAGAAGAAATTGGGAGTCCGAACCTTCCAGCCTTTGTTAAGGAAAATAAAGAATTGCTTGCGGCAGACGTTATTGTGATTTCTGACACAAGCATGAATGAGCGTGGAAAACCAACAATTTGCTACGGTGTACGTGGACTTGCGGGCCTTCAAATTGATGTTAAAGGATCTACCAGCGACTTACACTCCGGGCTATACGGTGGTGGCGTACATAACCCCATTAATGCACTTGTTCAATTATTGAACTCATTCCATAATGAGGACGGTAAAGTGACAGTTGAAGGTTTTTATGAGGATGTACTCCCCTTAACCGATGAAGAAAAACAAGCATATGAAGCTTTAAACTTTGATGAGGAAAAACAACGTCAAGAGCTTGGAGTTCCTGCGCTTTATGGGGAAAAGGGCTATAGCTATCTTGAACGAACATGGGTCCGTCCAACTCTTGATATTAACGGAATTTATGGTGGTTTCCAAGGTGACGGCATCAAGACCGTGATCCCTTCAGAGGCTCATGCAAAAATCACGTGTCGACTTGTTCCAAACCAGGATCCTGATGTAATTGTCGAACAACTAAAGCAACATATTGAGAAAAACAAACCAGTTGGCGTTGAGGTAAGTCTTCAACTTTTTGACAAAGGTGCGCCATATGTGACACCATTTGACCATCCGGCGATTCAAGCTGCAAGCCGTGCTTATGAAGAGGTGTACAAGGTGCCAACGTCATTTACTCGCGGTGGCGGATCATTACCGATAATTGCAACCTTAGATGAAGTTCTTCATGCGCCGATTGTATTAATGGGCTTTGGACTACCAACTGAAAACTTCCACGCCCCAAATGAGCACTTCCATCTTGAAAATTTTGATAAAGGCTTGGAAACTTTGTGCACGTACTGGTTTGAGTTAGAGAAGTCATTGTAAGCGAAAAGGTGGATTCCCGTTTGGGGTCCACCTTTTTATGAGGATGAAGGATTTTTCATTACAATTTTTTTGATGTTTGGGTCTTCATTTGACTGATAAAGACCTTTTCACGCCAGTTTCTTTGGCGTTTTGGTCTTCATCAACCCGATGAAGACCTTTGCGCTTCAATTTCCTCGGCGTTTGCGTCTTCATTACACCGATGAAGACTGTTTCGCTTCATTTTCTTCGACGTTTTGGTCTTCATAACACCGATGAAGAATGTTTCGCTTCATTTTCTTCGACGTTTCGGTCTTCATAAACCTGATGAAGACCACTCTATTTATAGCTCCAGTTTGAACGTTATAGTTTTCTAAGGTCTCTTTTAAAAAGTTGCCAAGAACATCGTCCCCCACTTTTCCGATGAAGAGGACTTCGCACCAAGCCTCGCAACCCCAACAGCACGTTTGCCGGTGCACCTCCTGGGCTTTTTAAAAATTGCATATTGTCTTCATCAAGTGGAATGAAATCAATTAATGCCTCACCTAAACAAATAATTCCCTGTTTCATACCTTCACTTCCTAATCTAAATCCCATTTCTTCACATTAAATTGGAGATTGCCCTCTGCTACAAAAGAAACGGACTCATTTTTCGTATCTGGGTAATATCGTGCTGTAAAAACTTCTTCGCCATCATTCACAAAAATTTCAATTGAAGAAGTATCCAAAAAGACGTGTAACTTGTGAATCCTATCAATCTCACAGTACCTTGATTCTAATTTCCCATCTTTAAAGTTTTTCCTGTGGAGACTCATTTTCTTCTCTTTCGCGGAATAATAAAAGCGTGCAGCTCCTCTAAATGTGATTTCAAAGGAATCCATATCACCTAAAATTCCATCAATGAGCATTTCCATCGTTGTTCCTTCTACCTTATCAAGCGTCACAATGTCTGTATGAACTTGAACATTTTCATACGAAACTTCGTTTTTTCGCAATTGCTTTAGTTCTTCTACAGGTTGTTGGATTACTTTTTCACCTTGAAGTGACAGAACACGTGGCAAGGTCATTGCATGGATCCAGCCATTTTCAATCGTTGGCTGATATTTTTCATTGTCGTCAGTAATTCCCATCCATGCGAAAAGAAGCCTTCTTCCTTTTTCATCAATGGTGGTTTGTGGAGCATAAAAATCAAAGCCCCGATCTAATTCAGTAAAATCACCATGATGATAGACTGACGTTTCATAATCCAGCCTACCTACAAAATAACCTGCTTGGAATAAATTTTGATATAAATCTCCCTCTGGCTCAAGCCCTTGTGGAGAAACTAGCAAAACATCTTTGCCTTCAAGCTCGAATAAATCCGGACATTCCCACATATAGCCAAATGGCCCTAATCCGTTCAATTCAGAGCCCGTAATGGAACCGTGAAAATTCCAATCTTTTAGGTTCTGAGAAGAGTAAAGAACGACCTTCCCTTGTTCGTTAAGATCTTGTGCGCCTAGCACCATATACCAAGTGTTATCTTTTTTCCAAACCTTTGGGTCACGAAAATGAGCAGTGAAGCCCTCTGGAAGATAGATGACCGGTCCCTTTTTCTCAAAAGTTAACCCATCATCATTTGAGACCGCCATACACTGATATGTCTCACGTTCACCCTTTTCATTCTTCACGTTTCCTGTATAAAATAACACCATTTTTCCGTCTTGCTCAACTGCGCTTCCGGAATAACAGCCATTTTTCTCAAACCATTCACTTGGAGTAAGAGCAATCGGCTGGTGTTCCCAATTCACAAGATTATTTGAGGTATAATGTCCCCAAAACTTTGAACCGTGTGTTGTTTCAAACGGATTCCATTGGTAAAAGAGGTGGTACACACCCTTATACTGAATAAACCCATTGGGATCATTTAACAAACCAACGGGGGGCATTAAGTGAAATCGCAGTCGGTACGGGTCGTTTTCGACCTTCTCCCTCTGTCTCGCCACTTCCTGATTTGCTTTTTCTATTAATTCGTGCTGATTCATGATGAACTCCTTACGTAAAGAAGGCAAGTAATTACTTGCCTTCCGTTTTTTCTCGTTCAAGAAACCCTCGGCTCGAGGCAACAAGCCAGTTTGCCGGGCGCCGTACACATTTCTTATTTTTCTTGCATTTTATCTGAGTATCCGAACATCCAAGTTAAAGCAAAGGCAACACCAATTGCTACTACGTTTACGAGGATATAGAGTAAAATTTGTCCGTTTAAATAAAGCAGTGTTCCTGGGATTACTGTGATAGCCATTCCCGTTCCTTTAAGACCAAGAAGTGAAGCTAGGAATCCACCGACACCACCACCGATAAGTCCCATGATAAATGGTTTCACATAACGGAGGTTAACCCCGAAAATAGCAGGCTCTGTGATACCTAAAAATGCGGATAATGTAGATGGTAATGCCAATGCTTTTAATTTAACTGACTTTGTCTTTAAACCTACAGCTAAAGCTGCTCCACCTTGTGCTGCCACCGCACATGTCACAATGGCGTTATAAGGGTTGAAGCCGAAGTTTTCAAGTAATTTAACCTCTAATAGGTTAAATACATGGTGAACACCTGTGATCACGATAATTTGGTTAAGGAATCCAATAATTAATCCGGCTAATCCAAATGGCCATTCAAGTACTGCCACAGTCGCATCTAATATCACATTTTCAACGGTATGGAACACTGGTCCGATTGCAAAAAGAGCTAAGGCAATCATGATGAGCAATGTTAAAAATGGAGTAACAATTAAATCTAATGCTTCTGGAACACGTTTGCGAATCCATTTTTCTAGCTTTGCACCCACAATACCCGTAATAAATGCTGGAATAACGGAACCCTGATAACCGACTACTGGTATGAACCCAAAGAATTTGATCGGTTCAACGTCACCGCCTGCAACTCCCCACGCGTTTGGCAAGGAAGGGCTAACAAGCATTAATCCAAGTATAAGTCCGATTGTTGGATTCCCGCCAAATACACGGAATGTGGACCATGCGACAAGAGCAGGTAAGAAAATAAAAGCGGTATCTGTTAAGATTTCTGTAAATAGAAGAAAGTTTTGCGAAATATCCGCAGGCGTTAAGCCGAACCATGCAAGGATTTCCTCCTGCATTACTAATCCACGAAGGCCCATGAATAGTCCTGTCGCAACTAATGCTGGAATAATTGGGACGAACACGTCGCCAAATGAACGAATCGCACGTTGAAAAGCATTTCCGCTTTTAGCTGCTTCTTTTGATTGATCAGATTTTGTAGTCGTTTCAACACCAAGCTTTTCAACCTCTTCATAGATACGGTTTACCGTTCCTGTGCCAAGGATGACTTGGAATTGGCCCGAGTTAAAGAATGCACCTTTAACCTTATCTACATTTTCAACCTTTTCTTGGTCAATTTTTTCTTTGTCTTGAATCATAATTCGCAATCTGGTTGCACAGTGGGCAGCCGAAAGAATATTTTCTTTACCACCAACTGCCTCAATAATTTCTTCAGCAATTCTACGATTTTCTGACATTTACTTTCACCCCTATAAAATTTAGTATCTCTATGGTATCGATTACACATGTATGATAAAAATAGGTAATCGATTACATATTTCTGAAAAAATATATGGAATCGATTACACACCGTTTACGAAACTGATTATATACTATCTCGGATGATTAGTCTATAATCGATTTGTTTTTTTTCTAAGGAAACTCCTTCCTGTAGGATTCCTAACAACGTCTTAGCCGCCTCTGCACCCGTATGCTCACTAAGAAAGTCAACGGTTGTTAATGTTGGAACAACATACTTTGATAAATCGGATGCACCCATTCCCGTTAACGCAACATCATTCGGAATCGCCAATCCTTGTTCTTTTAGATATTCCATTGCTCCAATCGCCAACCGATCTGTGACAGCAACAATTGCAGTTGGCTTTTCAGGCGAAGCTGCAAAAATCGTCTTTGCTGTCGAATAGCCAGATTCAATTGTAAATTCAGCACTCCCAATCCAGTCTTTCACGACAGGTAGTTGATTTTCCTCCAATGCAGCTAAATAACCAGCTTTCCGCTTATATCCAACCTCATAATCCGTCTCATCCACACCGATAAACGCAATATTGCTATGACCTTTTTTAATTAAAAGATTGGTGATATCCTTTGCAGCTTGGAAGTTATTGTTGATGACAGAAGCAACCCCCTCCATTTCTTGACCAGTCGCCACAAACGGAATGCTTAGTTTTTTGATTTCACGTAACAGGTCCTCTCCGCGATTGGTCGCAAGCAGAATAATCCCATCAACTTGTTTACTTTTTAAAAGCTTTACATATTCGATTTCTTTTTTCGGATCCAAATTTGTATTTGTAAGCAAGATTTGATAGCTGTGCTTTGCTAGTTCTTCACTAATTCCATTGACAATCCTACTTGCTGTTTCTGTGCTTAGCTTTGGTAAAATGACACCAATGACATTGGATTGCTTAGTCCGCAATGCTTTAGCGTGCTCACTTGGAATATAACCTGTTTCTTCTATAATTTTCATAACGCGTTTGCGAACATCGTCACTTACATATCCCGAGTCGTTCAACACTCGCGAAACAGTTGCACTTGACACATTTGCCAGTCTCGCAATTTCCTTCATCGTCACCATGACATTTCCTCCAGTACAGTTCATTCCTCTTTATTTTACACAATTTTTTCAGAGACTAAAGTTTTTTGAAAAATACTTGTTCTACAGGATGTTAGATTCCATTATAATAGGTTCGAATATAGAAGAGTGTATGAATCGGAAAAAGGGTGTGACGGATATGATTACTAAACTCGAACCAGTTCATTTTAATAAGATAAAGCCACTTCTTGCAGGGTTAGAAAGCCATCCGGTTATTAACGGAGTGATTGATGGAAACAATCTGGGAGAGGTTTATGCAGACAGTCGAAGCAACCCTGAAACCGCGTTTATTTGGGCGAAGAATGAGATGTTCTATCTTTGTGGGAAGGTTGATCATCATGAATTTAACTTAGGGCTTGAGGAATTTATTTCATCCGTGATTCGGGTGGAGGCACTCCCTGAGGAAGATACATTAAATCTTGAAATTTATCCAAATCACGAATGGAATGGATCAATCGAATCCATTTTCACTCGTGTCACACTCCATAAAGGGGAACGTGTACCGTTTGTTTTCCATAAAGAATGGTTTAATCCAGACGATATGAAGAAAATCCCTGAAGGTTATGAGGTAAGGCTCATTGACAAGGAGCTAATAGAATGGGATGAAAGTCAAATCGTTAAAAATGAAATCATCAAATTTTGGGATCTACATTCATTTTTTCAAAATGGTTTTGGATATGCAGTTGTTCATGGCCCGGCAGTTGTCGGAACGTGCCTGTCTGTTTTTGTATCGAAAAATGAATACGAGATTGGAATTAATAAATATGATTCAAGCCATCGCGGAAAAGGGCTTGCTACTGCAATGGCAAGGGCCTTTATCAAAGATTGTCTCAGTCGAGGTGGAAACCCGCACTGGACAACAGAGTCATTCCGAAAAGACTCCATTGTAATAGCGAAGAAAGTCGGTTTCGAACAACTCGAAAATTACAATGTTTACTACTTACCATTTAAGGAATTTGTCATCAAATAGGAGTTTACCCTTTGGTGAACTCCTTTATAATTTCGTCCGTATACTCCAAAGCTCCGGGAAAAAGCGGTGGTTCATGACCTGCTTCAAATACTCGACACCTGCCGAGCCACCAGTCCCCCTTTTGTACCCGATAATTCTTTCGACAGTAATCATATGATTATAGCGCCATTTCTGTTGGTGGGATTCGATATCAACAAGTTTCTCCGCAAGCTCGTAAAAATCCCAATGCTTTTCAATATTTTGATAGACTTCTAGCCAAGCCTGTTCGACACTATCGTTGGCTTTATAATCCTTCGTCCAATCCCGCTCAAGGCATGATTTATCGATGTTAAATCCTCTTTTGGAAAGGGCTTGAATTGCCGCATCATAAATGCTTTTCTCTTTTAGCGCGGTCTCCACCTGTTTATACACTTCCGGTTGATGCTTATAAACCCCTAGGACATTCGGTTTTTTATGTCCCAATGAAAACTCAATTAACCGATTTTGATAGGATTGGAAGCCCGAGGATTTTCCGAGTTCACCTCTAAATTCCATATATTCAGAGGGTGTCAAGGTGGACAAAACATCCCAGGATTGGATCAATTGCTGCTGAATTCGCGAGACCCTTGATAGCATTTTAAAGGCTGGTTCGAGATTATTTTTTAAAATAGATGCTTTTGCCGCATTGACCTCGTGTAAAATAAGCTTCATCCAAAGCTCACTTGTTTGGTGGATGATGATAAACAGCATCTCGTCATGATGCTCGGAAAGCCGATGCTGGCTAGATAGTAAAGAATCTAATTGAAGATAATCACCATATGTCATATCCTTTGATAAATCATCGTAAATGCCGTCGTTTTTGCTCATACACGTCTCCTTTCGATATTGAAAGATGGTGTTTATGGATCTACCCCTTATTTTCTATGGATATGCAAAAACTCCTTTATCTTTCTTGATTTTTCAGACCGGTGTGTGGATTTCTATCGGCTTTATTTCCATTCTATCGACTTTAATCCAGTTCTATCGGTTTTAGCCACAAACAGTACCGAACCCAAAATAAAAAGTCTCCTGGAACCGAACATCCAGGAAACTACATCTTAAACTCTCTTTTTCCTTCTAATAATCAACTGATTTAATACCTCTGATATCACGAGCCCAAACGCAATGGATCCAGATATCATGAACGCCCTTGCTGCGAGTGATAATGCTGTGGAATAATCATTTTCAACAAAATTTCGCATTGAATTATACGCAATTCCACCAGGCACCAATGGGATGATTCCGACGATGCTGTAAATAATTACTGGGTTTTTATATACTTTAGCAAAAATATGGCTGATAATCGCAACCAAGACAGAGGCAGCAAGCGTCGCATAAACAGCATCAATACCTCTCAAAAATAAAAAGATATATAACATCCAACCAATCATCCCAACTAGTCCACATTTTATAAGCGACTTTTTTGGAACGTTAAAGATGATGCCAAATGTACTAGAAGCAATTAAGCTTGTAATTAAATGGGAAAGCATTTGAAACTCCTCCATACTTAAAATATCGCTAACACGACAGCTATTCCTGTACCAATTGCTAAAGCTGTTAAAAATGCTTCTGCACCTTTCGAGATCCCTGAAACAAGGTGGCCTGCAATTAAGTCCCTGATTGCATTTGTGATTAACAAACCGGGTACAAGTGGCATGACAGAGCCTATGATGATTTTATCAAGCTCTGCTCCCAACCCAGCTATGATAAAGAGGTAGGCAACGATTCCTATCACAAACGAAGCCAAAATTTCCGAGAAAAATTTAATTCGAATTAACTTGTGAATGAAGATAAAAAAAGCAAAACCTACTCCTCCCGCTACACAGGCTGGTAAAAAATCTGTCCATGTCCCAAGGAACATGATTGTAAAACAGCCACTCGCGATGGCTGCCGAAAAAATCTGAATCCAAATCGGATAGGAAAGGTCCCTTTTCGACAGTTCTTCTAGCTCCTGCTTTGCTTCTTGAAGTGTTAAATCTCCACTACTAATTTTGCGTGAAATACTATTGACGAGGGTCACTTTTTCTAAATCAGTGGACCGTTCATTAATACGTACTAAAGTAGTAGGTTCTGCCTCGCTTGCTGAAAACATAATCGCAGTGGGTGTAACATAGCTATGGGACGATACTATCCCAAATGCTGCTGCCATCCGGTTCATCGTATCCTCTACCCGATACGTCTCGGCTCCACTTTCAAGCATAATTTTTCCCGCCAAAAGGCAGATCTCAATAATTTCAGTCTTTTTTTCCATAAAACACCGCTCCGATGGTTAAAAATTGCATGTACAGTAAAGCTTATATGAAAGACAGTATTATAATCAACTTAAACTTTGGTAAACATGAGAATAATGGTAATTATTCTGGATTTATGATATATTCATCCATTATAGAGGATATTCAAAGAGACATGAAATCAACGTGATTTTGAACATCCAGTACAGGATAACGAAAGAGGTTATGGCCGTGGAGAATAATAACGTTTCAAATTTTATTAGGAATACCATTATCGATGATTTAGAAACCGGTAAACGCGATCATGTCGTTACCCGCTTTCCTCCAGAACCAAATGGATATCTTCATATAGGGCATGCAAAATCAATCATTCTAAATTTTGACCTTGCGGATGAGTTTAAAGGTAAAACAAACCTGCGATTTGATGATACCAATCCTTTAAAAGAAGATATTGAGTTTGTGAACTCGATTAAAGAGGATGTAAAATGGCTCGGATATGAGTGGGATGGTTTATTCTTTGCATCGGATTATTTTGAAGAAATGTATAACCGGGCTGTTTTGCTCATTAAAAAAGGCCTTGCGTATGTAGATGATTTAAGTTCAGATGAGATTCGTGAATATCGCGGAACCCTAACAGAGCCTGGAAAGGATAGCCCATATCGCAGTCGTACGATCGAGGAAAACCTGGAGCTATTTGAAAACATGCGCGCTGGCAAGTATGAAAATGGCGAAAAGGTGCTGCGTGCAAAGATTGATATGACTTCACCAAATATCAATTTGCGTGATCCTGTTATTTACCGAATTTCACATACGACTCATCATAATACTGGTGATAAATGGTGTATCTATCCGCTATATGCTTATGCTCATCCACTTGAGGATGCAATTGAAGGGGTAACTCATTCGATTTGTACGATTGAGTTCGAGGATCAGCGTCCTTTTTACAACTGGGTTGTTGAGCATTGTGAAATGGAAAATAAGCCACAGCAAATCGAATTCGGCCGCATCAATTTAACAAATACAGTCATGAGTAAGCGTAAGTTGAAGCAGCTAGTTGAAGAAGGCCATGTGGACGGATGGGACGACCCTCGTATGCCAACCATTTCTGGTCTAAGAAGAAAAGGATATACACCTGAAGCAATCCGTACATTTTTGCGTGAATTAGGAGTCGCGAAAAACAACGGAACCGTTGATACACAAATGCTAGAGCATTTTGTACGTGAAGATTTGAAGCTAAAAGTACCACGTACAATGGGTGTTATTAATCCACTTAAAGTCGTGATTACAAACTATCCGGAAGGACAAGTGGAAATGCTCGATGCGGAAATTAATCCTGAAAATCCTGAAATGGGAACGAGACAAATTCCATTTTCTCGTGAAATCTATATCGAACAAGAGGATTTCATGGAAAATCCGCCGAAAAAATATTTCCGTCTCTTCCCTGGTAATGAGGTGCGCCTAAAGCATGCCTACTTCATTAAATGTGAAGAAGTCATCAAGGATGAGGAAGGCAATGTGATTGAGCTTCACTGTACGTATGACCCTGAAACGAAGAGTGGTACTGGATTTACCGGTCGTAAAGTAAAAGGTACAATTCACTGGGTTGAAGCGACACAAGCAGTGCCTGCTGAATTCCGTCTTTATGAGCCACTTATTTTGGATGAAGAAGAAAATGAGGAAGATGAAGATAAAACATTCCTTGATCATGTCAATCCGAACTCTCTTGAGATCTTAAACGGATTTGTTGAGCCAAACATGAAAGATGTGAAACCACAGGATAAGTTCCAATTCTTTAGACATGGTTACTTTAATGTAGATCCTAAACTCACAACAGAAGACAATCTCGTCTTCAACCGCATTGTTTCCTTGAAAAGTTCATTTAAATTATAGAAAAAAGACTCGTGCCCGGAGCACGAGTCTTCCTTTTTAATATCTATCCTCCAGGTCAATTCCTTGGTAATAATGTTTAAGAATTTCTTCGAAGGTTGCACCTTTTTCAGCCATACCGACTGCACCTGTTTGTGACAAACCAACGCCATGGCCCCAGCCACCACCGTATACTTTAAAGCCTATGACTTCTTTATTATTATCTTTCACAGGCTCAATGTGGAACAGGGTACTTAAAAGTGAAGCCTGGTTACCGCTTGCATTAATGTATTTTAACGTCGTACGAATTCGGTCCTTATATTCATAGAACGTACCATTTTCTGTAACAAACTCAATTTCCAGCACACGTCCCGAGCTTGAGCGATCAGTCACATTGATTTCGTAAACCTTACCTACTTCTTTATTATATGACGTGCTTAACACATCACTGATCTCTTCTGCCGTCCATTCAAAATTCCAGCGATGGTATTTTGACCAATCCGCTTCAAAATCTCCTTCTTTTGCAGCACGTAATGACTTGGAGTTACTGTGGTTTTTAAAGACCTCTATGGATGGAACATGCTCAAACGCCTTCCCCCTTTGTGCATCAGGCACCCCTCTCAGGTATGGAACAGGGTCTGAATTCCATACATCTTCATTATTTGCTGAGAACCCCCCACTAGTAGAGTTAAAGACAGCCGTAATTAATTTACCTTCATATGTCGCAACAATTCCTCGTGTGCCATCAACTGCACCATTTGAGATGGGGTGTTCATCCCCATAACCACCATACACTTGATCAGATGTGGTTGGAAGAAGGTCATAGCCATCTTTCCCTCTCTTCCCCATATTGGATAACGCATAAGTTCTAGCCGCAATCGCCTGTGATTTTTGCGCTTCTAATTCCCCATATGGGACAGGTGGCAGCTCACGTGGAACGACTCCATATAAATACTCCTCAATTGGAAGTTCATTGATTCCCGCAAGTGCCCCAGAGCTGTTGAATCCTACTTCCGCGATTCCACGGTATTTCTTGCCGTTAATTGTAACTATATCATTTGAAATGACCTGGATAGGGTTAGTAGTTGTTTCTTTTGTTTCATCGTTTGATACTTTGATTGTCGACTCACCTTCAACTGCTGTAATATGCCTCCAATAAGCATCACTGCCACCTAAGCCTTTTGCAATAATCTCATTTTTAAAAGCCGTTCTCTCTGAAAATGAAGCATCTGCTGGAAACTCCCCAATTAATAATCTCCAACCATTATTGTATTCCTCAAGATAAGTGGGATACCCATTGGATTTCGCACGCTCAAGCCAATCGGCAATATATGCATTACTTGTAGAAAATGCTACCTGTAAGCGGTAGTTTGTTTTTACAACGGATGAACCTGCTAGTTCAACTTCAACCTCCTCATTCGAACCTGTGAAAAGGACTTCACCTGTTACTTTGTTGATAACATCAAAGTCACCCACTCCTCCTATTTTCAAAGATTCTGCAGAAGGAACGACTCCAATCCGAATAATTGGTTCCTCACCTTCGCTTGCTTCTGCTGATTTTTCCCAAATACCTTGAAGTGAAAATATACCGACAAAAGTAAACACAAATAATAGCTTTAAAACCTTTTTCACATGCAATTCCCCCTACTGTTTATTGTTATACTAGATAAGTTCGTCAGGAGGGTAAAATTACCTTCCATACAAATTTCCCATTTTTTGAAATATTATTTCAATTATAGATTTTACCTTTTCCCTATCTTCTGATAGAGTACGACAGGATTCTTTTTTCTTCTATCCCTTCTAGTGTAATAGACTTCTAAATCGTTGAAATATTTGCATGACCAAAGACCCATTCAATAAGAAAAGCGCAAGGCGCCCGTTTATCGGCGACAAGCAAAAGACGAGCGCTGACAGAAGGCGCTTTTTGCCTTCCGAAGCGATTGGCTTAGACCAGAGAGCCGATGGCGCCTGGAGCTGGACATCGAAAACTATGTAATAAATTTTTCTTATCTTAAAAAAAATGACCAGGAGAACCCGGTCATTAAGATTGATATTGAACATGATGCAGATTCGCAAAAATACCGCCTTTTTCAAGCAGTTCATCATGTCCGCCTTGCTCAGCAATGCCATCTTCCGTCACAACTACAATACGGTCTGCATTACGGATGGTTGCCAGACGATGGGCAATGACAAGAGTTGTGCGATTTTTTGAAAGCTCGGTTAGTGCTTTTTGAATAATTTGTTCCGTTTCTGTATCTAAGGCTGATGTAGCCTCATCTAAAATTAAAATGGGTGGGTTCTTCAGGAACATCCGCGCAATCGCAATCCGTTGTTTCTGGCCTCCAGATAGCTTTAGTCCTCTTTCTCCAACCTGTGTTTCATAGCCATCAGGCAGTCCAGCGATAAAATCTTCTAAATGAGCGCGCTTTGCTGCTTCTTCAATTTGTTCATCCGTTGCTCCTAACATCCCGTATGCAATATTTTCCTTTAGTGTTCCTGTAAAAAGGAAAACATCCTGTTGCACGATTCCAATTTGTGAACGAAGAGATTGCTTTGTCATTTTACGAATATCCATGCCGTCAATTGAAATAGCACCACCATCGACATCATAGAAACGTGGAATTAATGAACAAATCGTTGTTTTCCCTGCTCCGGAAGGACCGACAAACGCGACCGTTTCTCCAGCATGAACCTTTAAATTAATATCCTTTAAGACAGGACCTTGCTTTTCATCATAACCAAATGTGACATGGTCAAACACGATATCACCACGAAGGGATGGAACAGCGACTGCATCCTTTGCATCCTCCACTTCTGGCTCCATATCAAGTAACTCTGTAAAGCGTTTGAAACCTGCCATGCCCTTTGGATAAAGCTCCAGTAAAGCACTAATTTTATCAATCGGTTTAAAAAGAACATTGACATATAGGACAAATCCAACAAGTTCACCGTACGTAAGCTCACCAGTAAAACTTAGCCAAGCACCAACTACTAGCACGATTAGCACAAACAAGCGTGTCATAAGATAGATTCCTGCGGATGTTGATCCCATAACCTTGTAAGCACTAAGCTTAGACCGACGGAATTTACGGTTATCTACTTTGAACCTTGAAATCTCGAATTCTTCATTTGTAAAGGATTGGACAACACGTGCTCCTGCAACACTGTCCTCCACTCGTGCATTGACATCGGCGATATTGCTATACATGGCCTTCCATGCACGATTCATGCGAACATTTGAAAACGCAATGAGCCAAATTAAAAATGGCACCACAATAATCGCAATTAATGCAAGCTTTACATTGATGGTTAACATGATCCAGAATGCTCCGACGAAAGTCATGATGGCAATGAATAAATCCTCTGGACCATGATGGGCAAGCTCCCCGATATCAAACAAGTCATTTGTAATCCGGCTCATAATATGACCGGTTTTAGTGTTATCAAAAAAGCGGAACGATTGCTTTTGCACATGCTGGAATAGCTGCTGTCTCATGTCGGTTTCAATATTGATTCCAAGCTTATGACCCCAGTAACCCACGATAAACTGCAATCCTGAGCTGACAAGATATAAGACTAACAACCCAATGCTCACCCAGACAATTGCCGACCAGTTACTAGTTGGCAAGAGTTTATCAATGAACCATTGCACTGCTAGTGGAAAAGCAAGCTCTAAAATCGCCACGATCACGGCACAGCTGAAATCTATAATGAACAACTTCCGGTGCGGTTTGTAATATGTAAAAAAACGTTGAATCATTTTACTCTCTCCTTACAACTTCCTACTGCCTAATTCGAATTATAAGCCGTTACACCTGAATTTGACAAACTATTTTGCCGCTCGAAATATTGAGTAGTGATTAAAATACAGGAACCCCTATCCCTGGCCTTCAGTGAACTAGGCACCGTCCCGATCGTTATTGAATAGTTATATAGAAATAACAATATGGGATGGTGAACCAAATGGATCTACCAACGATTTTATCGGGGCCAATCCTGCGTCGTGTTGAGCCTTCTCACATCTATATTTGGATAGCATTAAGAAAACGTTATAAGCTTGGTGCAAAGCTGTACCAAATTCAAAATAATGAGGGTACGGGTTTTTCATACCATGAAATTCGCTGTAAATCCGAAACGACCACATTTCGTGCAGGGAATCAACTTTATATCAGCCTTATTAAACTAACGCCAAATGGAACACAATTCCCTATAAAAAAACTTTTGGGTTATGACCTCTATTTTCAAAAAAATGGTGAGATTCTTACCCTAGGCGATTTCGGGCTAATAGGGAAAGATCAACCAAACTCCATCACATATGGAGAGCTTTCATTTCCAAGCTTTTATATCCCAGACCCCCACGAAAAACATACGAATCTCCTGTATGGGTCATGTCGTAAGCTCCATGGGAAAGGGGAAGATGCCCTAAGCCAAGGAGACGACACAATTGAAAAGTATTTTCTCGATCTTGAAAAACGCCCTAGCACCCTGTTTTTAATGGGCGATCAAATATATGCAGATGATGTGCCAGACCCAGTTTTTCCTATCATGACAGAGGTCGGCAATAAACTAATTGGCAAACATGAAAAGCTTGAAAATATTGAACCGCGACTGAAAGAAAAACCTTTTAAAAGATCAATTTTCCAAACCCGCGGAAGAAAATTTATCATGGAGAGGTTTTGCAAGTTCACTTCTTCGCATGCTAGTAACCATGCAATCACATTTGGTGAATATGCCGCATTATATTTACTGTCGTGGTCGCCAGAACTTTGGGATGCATTTTTAAGTAAAGGTCATTTTCCTGCATTTGAAGAATCCATCAAGAAAAGACAAATCTATTTCATTTATGGAAAAGAACAGAAAAATAAACGGAAAAAGGAAAAAAAGATGTACAAAAAAGAATATAACGACCATGTAGCTGACGTGGAGGAAACATATCGAACTCTCTCAAAAGTGAGAAGATTACTTGCCAATATTCCAACTTATATGATTTTCGATGATCATGATATAACAGATGATTGGAATATCAGCCACGATTGGAAGAAAAACGTCTACCAGTCAAGTCTCGGACGTCATGTGATTGCAAATGGCCTTATGGCTTACTTGTTGTTCCAAGGCTGGGGCAATAACCCTAAACAATTTGATCATGGATTTTTGCGAAAGTTGCGGAAATATAGTAAGACCTTCAATACTCGTTCAAATTCTCATCAAGTGTGGGAGGAATTACTCTGGAAGTATTCCGAGTGGAACTTTGTAGCACCCACTAATCCAAAGGCGATCTTTCTTGATACACGGACACAGCGAAAATATGATCACACTCCACTTCCTGTTTCCCTTGGTCGAAACATAGAAGAAAAGGATCGACCTCCTCAGCTCATCAACGAACACGGCTGGGAGACAATCACAGATTGTCTATACAAAAGTGGTTGGAAGAACGGAGAAGCGCTCCTTGTTGTATCCCCAACTCCTGTTTATGGAATCGGCTTAATCGAGTCCTTTCTTAATCAATATATCTTTCCGTTAAAAACAATTGGAGTCCCTGTTACAACAGCATTTGATTTTGAGTCGTGGAAATCTAACGGAGAGGGTTTTAACGAATTCCTAAACCAGATAAAGGAGTGGAACCCTAGTCATTGCTTTATTTTATCAGGTGATGTCCATTACGCTTCTGCTGTCAAAACCAATGTTGAATTCAACAATAACGAAAACATACACGTCTATCAATTTACCAGTAGTCCAATGAACAATATGAGTTTTTCCGGAATTCAAGGAGGATTAATGAAGGCTATTGTGACAATTAATGCTGCCAAACGCCAAAACAAGGAAATAAACAGATACTGTAATGAAACCAATGGTATTGTAAAGCAAACAAACAATGTCCCTTGTCCATCCAATTTTACATGGAAAGAAAAGATTCGATATCTTTCCACAAACCAAGGCCCTCTCATTGAAACCGGCAATAACATCGGACATCTCATCCTTACCCCAGCCCACGTTAAAAACGAATTGCTGCAAAACAATAATGAAATCACCTATGACCCCATTCCACTTTCATAAAAAGTAACCCCGTGCTTCACTAAGCACGGGGTCATTCATCCTTATTTACCTTTTTCTTATTTCTTTGGCTTATCATTTAGAACCAATTATAATAATAAAAAATAATAGGACAAACTAAAATAGGGAGCCTCCACACTAGGCTCCCCATTAATCGACATTGTTCCCCTATTTCCGAGGAAATACAACGGCAGTCAATATTGAAATTTGTCTAAAAACGAAAAATAATCCTTTAAAAAGTCATAAAACAGTTGTTCAGTTGGGAGTAACTTTCGCTCTTTAGGAATAATAACACCTACTGAACGAGTTACCTCAGGGTGCACAACCGGGAGCTTTACAGTTGAACGTGGAATATTTTCAATCAAGGTGATTTCAGGGATGATTGTAATCCCAAGTCCCGCTGACACAAGGCCCTTGATTGCATCAATATCTTCCCCTTCAAAGGAAACAGTCGGCTGAAAACCAAGTTGATTACAAGCTTTCACAATAATATCACGTAACACAAAGCCATTTGGAAATAATACAAATTGCTCCTCTTTTAACTGACTTAGACTCAACGACTTATTGGATGACAGTGGATGTGAGCTGTGTAAAAGGGCTACCATTTTATCAGTAAATAAAGTGGTACCAATGAGTTTCTTTTCCTGATTTGGTACAGGACCAAGCAATGCCATATCAATTTCGCCCGTTTTCACTCGCTCGACTAAGGAATAGTAATTTCCTTGTGACAGCGAAAATTTTACTTCTGGATGCTGGTCTCGAAATGCAGATACAACGTTTGGCAGTGTATGTGCAGCCAGACTACTTGGAAACCCTATCCGAATCGTTCCTCGTTCCGGGTCCAAATATTCTTCAATCTCACGTTTGGCATTATCCAATACATTTAATGCCTGCTCAACATGATCTAAAAAAACTCTACCGATTGGCGTTAACTTTACATTACGTCCGTCACGTATAAATAAATCTACCCCTAATTCCGCTTCTAGATTGAATAGTTGCCGGCTAACCGCGGACTGTGCAATATGCATTGAATTTGCTGCTTCCGTAACATGTTCTCGCTTTGCAACTTCAATAAAATAGGTCAGTTGTCTAAGTTCCACAGGGCTTTCTCCTCGATTCATCTAATTTCGGCATCATTTATATCTTTTATTAATATTGCTTAGATTAATTATTCAATATAAAATGATTAATATCAAGAATTTACAGACAAAAATTATTTTCCTTTGATTTTGACAAAAGTTTTGTTCAAAAAGAAGCTGAATCTTTTTCTCCGGACCTTATTGAACATCTTCAAAAATATATAGCAAAGAAAGGGTGAATGTACACGATGGCTATGATCGAACAGTCTATTCCTGTACCAGAGTTAAAACAAGCAACCGATTATATGAACAAAGTATATGAGGAGGTTAAGAAGAGAAATCCTCATGAACCTGAGTTTCACCAGGCGGTGAAAGAAATCTTCCTTTCGCTTGTACCTGTATTTGCTAAGAATCCAAAGTATATGAAGCATGCTATTTTAGAAAGAATTGTTGAACCGGAAAGAATGATTACATTCCGTGTACCATGGGTGGATGACCAAGGCCAAATTCATGTGAATCGTGGCTATCGTGTTCAGTTTAACAGTGCACTTGGCCCATATAAAGGCGGATTACGTTTTCATCCTTCTGTTAATGCAAGCATCATTAAATTCCTCGGCTTTGAGCAAATTCTTAAGAACTCCTTAACAGGTCTTCCAATTGGCGGAGGTAAAGGCGGATCAGATTTTGATCCAAAAGGAAAATCTGATAATGAAATTATGCGTTTTACGCAAAGCTTTATGACAGAACTAACTAGACATATTGGTCCAGACGTCGATGTTCCAGCTGGCGATATCGGTGTTGGCGCAAGAGAAGTTGGCTACATGTTCGGCCAATACAAAAGACTGCGCGGCAGCTTTGAAGCAGGTGTCTTTACCGGAAAAGGTCTTGGATACGGCGGAAGCTTAGTCCGTACAGAAGCAACAGGTTATGGTACTGTTTATTTCGTTGAAGAAATGCTGAAGGAACAGGGTCTTTCTTTCGAAGGAAGTACAGTGATCATTTCAGGTTCTGGTAATGTTTCAATTTATGCAATTGAAAAGGCACAACAGCTTGGTGCGAAAGTAGTTGCTTGTAGCGATTCTAACGGTTATATCTACGATGAAAATGGCTTAGATTTAGAGACAATCAAGCGCATTAAGGAAGTGGAGCGCAAACGTATCAAGGAATATGTGGTAGAACACCCAGAAGCAGAATATGTTGAAGGCTGCTCAGGTATTTGGTCCATTCCTTGTGACATCGCATTACCATGTGCAACTCAAAACGAAATCGATATTGAATCTGCACAAACTCTTATTTCAAACGGAGTAAAAGCAGTTGGTGAAGGTGCAAACATGCCATCCACACTAGAAGCAGTTGACTTATTCGTAGAAAGCGATGTTCTTTTCGGGCCTGGGAAAGCTGTTAATGCAGGTGGTGTTGCTGTTTCCGCTCTGGAGATGTCCCAAAATAGCATGAGACTTTCATGGTCATTTGAAGAAGTCGACAGCAAACTGCAGGATATCATGGCATCCATTTACCGCAACAGCATGGATGCAGCTGAAGAATACGGCCATCCCGGAAATCTCGTATATGGAGCTAATATCGCTGGATTCATAAAAGTGGCAGACGCGATGATCGCTCAAGGTGTTATTTAATCTAAACATGCTAAATGCTGTTTTCCCTCTACGGAAAGCAGCGTTTTTTCATGTCCTAAAAAGGAAAAAACGGTACATGCCCATAGAGCATGTACCGTTTTATAATCAACCTTCTAATAAAAGGTCTTCTGGATCTTCTAATAATTCTTTTACTTTCACAAGGAATCCTACAGCATCTTTCCCATCAATGATTCTGTGGTCATAAGATAATGCTACATACATCATTGGGCGTACCTCAACAGTGTCATTATTGTCTACAACAACAGGACGTCTTTGTATCTTATGCATTCCTAAAATACCAACCTGTGGTGCGTTAATAATAGGTGTTGAATTTAGGGAACCAAATGTACCGCCATTCGTAATTGTGAATGTGCCGCCTTGAAGGTCACTTAAGCCTAATTGATTGTTTCTCGCTTTTTCAGCCAGACGTCCAATTTCAGCTTCAATACCTGCAAAGCTTAATGTGTCAGCATTACGTACAACTGGAACAACTAATCCTTCTTCTGCAGAAACGGCAATCCCGATGTCATAGAATTTTTTAAGCAGGATTTCATTTCCTTGAATTTCTGCATTAACAAATGGATATGCCTTCAATGCACCGATAACTGCTTTCGTAAAGAAGGACATGAAACCAAGTTTGACCCCGTGTTTTTTAAAGAAAGCATCTTTACGACGAGCTCTAACATCCATCACAGCCGTCATATCTACTTCGTTAAATGTTGTCAGCATTGCCGCTGTGTGCTGTGCTTCAACAAGACGTTTTGCGATTGTTTGACGACGTCTAGACATTTTAATTCGTTCTACGCGTGGGTCATCGTTTACCACTGGCGCTGCTGCAGGTTGTTTGGCTGCAGGAGCTGGTACAGATTGTGCTTGTTTAAATGCTTCTACTCCTTCAACACGAACACGTCCAAGTGGATCTTTGTATGGAACCTCGTTTAAATCAATGCCTAGTTCTCTTGCCCGTTTTCTAGCTGCAGGTGAAGCAATGGCTTGCTTGCCTTTTTCTCCAGCAGCATCCGTTGCCACTGGCTCTTGTTTTGCTTCAGGAGCCGGTGCAGCTGCTTTTGGCTCTTCAGAAGGTGCAGCTTCAGGAGCTGGAGCTGCAGTGCTTGATTCTGAACCAGTTTCATCAAGCTTTGCAATCACTTGGCCTACCTCAACATTATCACCAGGTTGGAACAAGAATTCTTTAATAACCCCTGTATATTCACTGTTAATTTCGACGTTAACTTTATCTGTTTCAAGTTCAGCGATGGATTCACCTTTGTTAACGAATTCGCCTTCTTTTTTTAACCATTCAACAATTGTTCCTTCTGTAATGGACTCAGCTAATTCCGGTACTTTCACTTCGATCATTGCTGATTCCCTCCTTTGTCTGTTAGCAATGCATCTTGCATAATCCAAGCTTGTTCTTGTTTATGAATATCCGGGTCTCCCGTAGCTGGACTTGAACGCTTCGGTCTACCAACATAATCTAATGTAATTTCCTCTGATAAAATGTCCATTAAAACTGGTTGTAGAGCTGGCCATGCCCCCATGTTCTTAGGCTCTTCTTGTACCCAAACAACCTCTTTAAGATTTGGATACTGGCTGACTAGTTCTTCTAGCTCCTGCTTAGGGAATGGATACATTTGTTCCACTCTTGCAATATGCAAGCTATTTGTATGTTCAGCAGGTAAGTTAGCAGCTTCTGTTGCAAGGTCAATCGCTACTTTACCAGTACAAAGCAGCAAGCGCGTTACTTTCTCTTTCTCCGTTCCCATTCCTGGCTGTTCAAGTAATGGCTTAAAGCTTCCATCTGTTAAATCTGCTAGTGATGAAGCTGTTTGTGGATGACGAAGTAAACTTTTCGGCGTCATGACGATCAATGGTCTTGCTTCATCTGTTGAAGTAAGCATTGATTGTCTTCTTAATAAATGGAAGTATTGTGAAGCGCTTGTTACGTTCGCCACAATCCAGTTATTTTCCCCAGCTGCATTTAAGAAACGTTCTACTCTACCACTTGAATGTTCTGGACCTTGTCCTTCATATCCATGTGGTAAAAGCATCACAAGACCTGACTTTTGCCCCCATTTTGCATGGCCAGAAGAGATGAATTGGTCAATAATTGGCTGTGCAACGTTCACAAAGTCACCAAACTGTGCTTCCCAAAGGACAAGTGCATTTTCATCCTGAACACTATAACCGTATTCAAATCCTAGAACAGCAGTTTCAGATAACGGGCTGTTATAGATGGAGAAGGAAGCTTTGGCTTCTGGGATATTGTGTAATGGGACATACTTTTCATTAGTTTCATAGTCATTTAATGCTACATGACGGTGAGCAAATGTACCTCTTTCACTATCCTGACCTGTTAAGCGAACGGTTTTTCCTTCTGCAAGAACAGATCCGAATGCTAAGGTTTCAGCCAATGCCCAGTCTACTTTATTCTCTTCATCAAGTGCCGTTTCACGACGTTTTAAAATACGTTCTAACTTCGGATAAACAGTTAAGGACTGTGGCCATTGTAATAATCCCCGATTCATGCTGCGTAAAAGATCAGCCGGTACCGTCGTATCAAAATCTGGAATAGCAGAAAGTGCTTTCGGCTTCTTAGGTTTTACACGCTCTTCATTTTCTACAAAATCATCATAGATGGATTGAAGACTTTGCATGAACTCTTCACGTTTAGCGGTAAGTTCTTCCGCTGTTATCACGTTTTCAGCAACTAACTTTTGACCGTATTTATCGGCTATAACAGGGTGATTTGTAATCTTCTTATACAATAATGGTTGTGTAACACTTGGGTCATCCATTTCGTTATGGCCAAAACGTCTGTAACCAACTAAGTCAATTAAGATATCTTTTTCAAAACGCTTGCGGTATTCATACGCAAAGTGAATTGCTGAAAGACAAGCTTCAGGATCATCTGCGTTGACACGTACAATTGGAATTTCATAGCCTTTCGCAAGGTCACTCGCAAAACGAGTTGAACGAGAATCTGTATTATTTGTAGTAAAACCAACCATGTTATTGGCAATGATATGAACCGATCCGCCAGTTTCATAGCCTTTTAATCTGCTTAAGTTCAGTGTTTCAGCAACAACACCCTCGCCAGGGAATGCCGCATCACCATGGATAAGAACACTAATCGCACTTTGCTTATCTTGAACAGGGTATCCTGCTTTGCTTGTGTTATCCTGTGCTGCACGCGTAATACCTAATACAACAGGGTTTACAAACTCCAAGTGACTTGGGTTGTTAGCAAGATTAATATGAGTCACATGCTCCTTAGGGCCTTTGAAGCGATGGTCAGCTCCTAAGTGATACTTCACATCTCCTGACCAACCATAATTAATTCCTCTTGAGCCTTCAGATGGAATTAAATCCTTATTTGGTGAATGGTGGAACTCAGAGAAAATCAATTCATATGGCTTATGGAGTACGTGAGCCAACACATTTAATCGGCCGCGGTGAGCCATACCGATCATAATATTGTCGGTACCATCACTACTGCCTTCTTCAATTAATTTTTCAAGCATTGGCACGAGCATATCCAATCCTTCGATTGAGAAACGCTTTTGACCAACAAATGTTTTGTGTAAGAATTTTTCAAAGCCATCAACATTCATCAGGCGCTCTGCCAGCTGTTTCTTTTCATCAGCCGTAAGCTTTAAGCCTACTCCATTGATTTCAACCTGCTGTCTTAACCATTGTCTTTCGTCTTCCTCATCAACATGTGCAAATTCATAAGCAATGGTTTGTGTATAAGCTGCCTTTAAATGCTCATAAGCATCCCATCCAGTTTGAACGGTTGGAGGTGCTTCCTCCCAGATATATGTTGCTGGAATGTCCATTAAATCTTCTTTCGTGAGATTATAATAATCAGGCTCTAAAAAGCTTGTATCTGGCTTCGGTCTTGTACGAAGCGGATAGATATCAGCCGCCAAATGCCCGTATGCACGAATGTTTTTAATTAATTTACTTCCAGATGTGATTGTCTTGATTGTCTTCGGTGAGATGCCCCCACTTACTAACTCTGCTGTTGCTGCTTGCTCATCTGCCGGTGGCGGCCCAAGTTCTTCGAAAAGCGCTTTCACAGAAGGGTCTACTGAACTCGGATCATTCTTGTATTTTTCATACATGTCAAAGACATAACCCATGTTCGGGCCATAGAATGACTCCCACACATTTTTCCTTAGTTGGTTATCCATTTTGTTATTAGCCTCCATATTACCTATTGTAATATTCACATAGACAATTGTGTTTCATAGAACTATGACGTCTACCCATACTATACCCCATTTCCAGTTAATTTCTAGTAAAATGCTTACATTGGAATTTTCCAGAAAAAACCCTGAAAAATAGGCAAAATAAGAGTCATTATATAGTCATAATTCTGATTAAATATGTTATTCTTATCTTATAGTTGAAAGCAGAAAGTTTCCTTGATATAAATCAAGTTTTCAAAGGAATTTTGCTAAAGAAAATAATAAGATTTTAAGTAACATAAAGTGAAGTCTCTATTGTAGTACAACATTCCACTAGAAGTAAAGGAACCGTTTGAAAAGTCGTTGATCCACTTACACTTTTACAACTAAAAGTCCGTTTAGACTTCGGCAGGGTAGGTAAACTTAAGTACAACAAGAGTCCACATTTTATGGGCATTTTGAAAGGAGAAAAAGTGTTCTGTATGATTAGCAGTCCACATGATCCAAGCAATATTTGTCAGGTACCTATTTTTGAAGGTTTAAATGAGAAGGAAATGAAGCTTTTACAAAAGGTCATTCAAATTCGTGACTACCGCAAAGGAGATGTGATTTTTAGAGAGGGTGATCCTTCTGATACGCTGTATATCATCGGTGAGGGTCTTATTAAAATCACAAAAGTAGCAGAAGACGGAAAGGAACAAATTGTTCGCCTCCTATTCCCAGATGATTTTTTTGGTCAATCTGCTATGCTTCAATCAGAAAATCATTATGCAAATGCGGTTGCGATTAACGATACTGTTATCTATACCATTCAGAAACAGGACTTTTTTAATACATTAGAGCGCAATCACAAAATGGCGCTACGCTTCATGCGGGCATTAAACGAAAGAATTTATCAAGCAGACGAGTGGATGAGTTTGCTAAGCTTAATGGAGGTCGAGCAGCGCTTGGCAAGTGTACTCCTTTTATTCAACGACCGAGTACGCTCCAAGGATGGTCGCTTTAAGCTCCCGATTAACAAAAAGGTGTTAGCATCTCTTATCGGCACAACACCGGAAACCATTAGCCGTAAGTTTGTTAAGTTCATTTCAGAAAATCTAATTGAGGTAAATGGTCAAAGGGATATTCATATCCTTGATCTTGAAGCCTTAAAAAAGAAAGCCAAAACAGTGTAAAGGTAAAGCCCCACATTTGATTGTGGGGCTTTGTTTATTATGGGGAGATGAAGGATTTCGATTGAGGCTGCATGTGAAGTGGCGCATATCTTCGGGATTTGACGCATATTTTCGGAAATGCACGCATATCCTGCTCAAACGACGCATATTTTCGGAATCAGACGCATATTCTTGCCCATGCCACGCATATTTTCG
>NZ_JBALOV010000005.1:169179-183703 GCF_036965045.1 Bacillus sp. JJ1533
GGAATCAGACGCATATTCTTGCCCAAGCCACGCATATCTTCGGAATCAGACGTATATCATCCTGGCGAATCCCGCCAAAAAACGCCCGATCATCTTCGATCGGGCGCATTAATCTTTAAAATGCAATATATTGGCGTGGATTCACTGCGTTTGAGTGTCCACCACTGTATTGAGTTGGACTATATGGTCCGTCATAGATTTCAAAATGAAGATGTGGACCTGTTGAGTGGCCTGTATTCCCCATGTAGCCGATTAATTGACCTTGCTTCACTTGATCATACTGACCAACAAAGCGTTGATCTAAATGTGCATAAACAGTTGTCATTTGACGCCCATTAATATAGTGGGTAATCATGATCACATTTCCGTAGCTGCTTTCAAGGCGTGAGCGCGTAACCGTACCGCCTGCTGCCGCATAAATTGGAATGTTTCCTACACGACCGTTTTTTCCAATATCAATCCCGAAATGCATGCTTCCCCAACGCATTCCAAATTCGGATGTGACCCGTCCTGTAGTTGGTTTAATAAACCCTCCATTGTTCACAACTGGTACTGGTGCTTCAGGTAGAGGCGGCGGGGTTCTTCCTTCGGCTTCAGCCTTTTTACGTTCCTCTTCGACTCTCTTCCGTTCTTCTTCAGCTTTTCTTCGTTGTTCCTCTAGCTCTTTTTGCCTTTGGTTCCACGCATTGATTTCCATCTGAATCGCCTTTTCTTGAGCGGCTAATAATTCTCCGACGTCCTCTAGTGCATGGAGCTCCTCATGCATCTTTTGTTCTTGAACCTCTAACTGAGCCATGACTTTGTTTTGTTCTTTAATTTGGGCTTGTAGCTGGACTTCTAATCGATCAAGTTCCTTCAGTTGATCTTCCTGCTGTGCCAGTAATGTTTTAACCTCAGCCTTATTTTCCTCAAGTTGTTTAATGTCTGCTTCATGCTCATTCATAATTTCACGGTCAGCTTGTACAAATGTCGAAACTGCGCTAACCCGGTTAATGAAATCATTAAAGCTTTTTGCTCCAAGCAGCACATCTACATAACTAACTACGCCACCGCTTTGCTGGAGGCTGCGCATCCGCTCTTTGATAAGCTTGTCCCGTTTTTGAATCCGTTCCTCTAGCACCTTCATTTCCGCTTCAAGGCGCTCAATTTCGTCCTTCGTTTCTTGGATTTGAGCTTTTATGTTGTCAATTTTGCTGCGTGTATCACTTACGGCAAGATCGAGTCGTTTAATTTCCTGCTCAACACCGACTTTTTGTTGTTTGATTTCACCAATTGCATCTTCTTTTTGAGTGATTTCAGATTCTAACTCTGATTTTTTTTCTTGAACTTCCTTCTTTTCGTTTTCTAGCTCTTCATTTTTTTGAATCGCTAATGCAGTATTGGGCATTGCTGTCAATAAACTTCCGAGTCCAATTGATATACCCATTCCAATCATTAGAAGTTTTCGCTTCACCGTAAAAGCATCTCCCTTCTACCAACCTAGCAATCTATCATTTTAAATGACGGGAAAACATTCATCCCCCACCACAATTATCATATTTTGCTACATATTCTCATGTTTTGTATTATAACATAAAAATTTGTCTCAAAACGTCAAAGTAATATTACAATTATATTTCATAATCTGTTGAAAACACTAGATTTGTAAAGATTTTTCGACAATCTGACGCAATAAAAAACTCGCTCTTTTTGGGCGAGTTTTCTCAACTTTATTTTAGACGTTTTCCTGAGCGTAATATAGATCTTTCCACTAATACATTCATCGCGTCAATCGTATACTTTTCGACTTCTTCACTTAATTTAATACAGGATAATTCCGTGCAGGCAAGAATGACCGTTTTACATTGCTCTATTTCAACAAGATGCATGATCAACTCTTCAAGCTCACTAGAATCTATATCGAGGTCACTTTTAACGTTATTATAAATAATATCCATGACCTTTTCTTGTAAGCTATCAACCGGGGTATAAAGTTCTAGCTTATACTTCTTACAAACATCCGTATAGATTCCACTGCGGTTTGTCCCGTTTGTGGCTAGAATGCCAATCCTTGTGCCTTCCCCAAACAAGTTATGGATATCTTTAATCGTTTCTTCGACCATGTTGATGATTGGGATATTCGTCATCTTTCGCATATCGTCGTAAAAGTAATGAGATGTGTTACAAGGAATGGCAATGTTGGCAACCCCTGCTGCTTCAAGCAACTTGATATCATTTTTTACGGCATCTAAAAACGTCTCACCTGTATTTGTTAGGATTGCATGGGTTCGGTCTGGAAGGGTTGCATGATTAAGAATGACCATATTTAAATGGTCTTGGTCCTGATGAGCATCTGTTCGGTTGACAACTTTATCAAAGAAAACAGAGGTTGCCTTCGGTCCCATACCGCCAATTACTCCTAATGTCTTTTGTTCCATGTTTACACCTAGTTTCACATCATTTTTACTTTACTGTCATTGCGTGACTACCTAAGTCCTCATAGCTTGCAAAAAATGCATCTGCATCATAAATGATTTGTCCCTGTAATGGATCCATTACATGTACCTTATCCCCTACATAGCCATTTAAGACAACTGAATGCAAATTCGTCGGCGCATTGAACTTTGTATTCGTGTCGTGAATATTCCAAGAATAATTCACTTTCTTCTTACTTAAATCTAAGGTTACCCAAACTACAATCGGATTCCCCTCTTCAAGTTCCATCATGATCTCTTCGCGAGAACTCCCGCTTAAGTCGACAGGTTCTAATTCAGTTCCTACCTCATCTAGGTAGCTTTGAGCTGCTTGTACAATTGGAGGGGCATACGTAAAGAATCCACTCCATTGCCGCGGGTTTCCAGCATATGCTTTATGTGGGTCTGGGCCGTATAGGACATTGTTGATTGTTTTAAATGGCTCTTTCGGTAAATAATTGTCAGCCATGTCTAATTTGGACACATGATAACCATGAAAATTTAATATCGAGGTTAACGATGTAATCTCACAGCCGTTTGGTAACTCCGGTAGTTGGAGTACCTTTTCGACTGGAATAAATACCTCAATTTTGCCATTCGATACTTCTCGATATGGATTATCTTCCTGGGCGTACACAGTTGTGAGCCCAGAAAAACCTCCATTTCCAGATATCATGCTTCTAGCAATTCCCTTAACGGTTTCGACATTTATTAATAAATAAACGACACATATGAGATTCAAAAATAATAGACCTGTTACTATTTTTTTCACTTCTATCTGCCCCTTTTTAGACAATCACTAGAAATCATGTATATGTGAAAAAAACAAATTTTATAACTCAATGAAGAATATCTTATACCACACAAGGAATACATAGACTGTATAGATGTTTCTTGCATAGTTATGCCTTCCATGATAATGGTCATCGAGGTACTTCATCAATTCTTCCGTTTGGAAAAATTCTTTTGCGATATTAGATTCGAACATTTCTTTTACGATGTTGTAGTATTTTTCTTCGCGAAGCCAATGTCTCATTGGAACTGGGAATCCAACTTTTTCACGTTTTGCCCATTCCTCTGGAAGCACCTTTTTAGATGCAGCACGAAGCGCATATTTTGTATCGATATCGTTCACTCGTAAATTGCTTGGGATGTTTGAAGCCATTGACATGACTTCTTTATCTAAAAACGGTACCCGCAATTCAATCGAATGAGCCATACTCATTTTGTCTGCCTTTAAAAGGATATCTCCTGGCAACCAAAGTTTAAGGTCAAGATACTGCATTTTTGTAACATCATCTTTTCCTTTAACCTTATCATACACTTTTTTCGTAATAGTTTGCACTGAAGGGCCTGTTCGGTATTCATCTTTTAGGACTTTGCGAGCATCTTCTTCCTCAAATATCCTCGCTTGACCAATGAACTTTTCCTCTACCGGTTGACCACCCTTCACAAGGAAGTTTGTGATTTTATTTTTAGGTAGAGCTGCACTGATCCCAGAAATCACACGGCGGATCCCATAAGGAATCTTTTCGTATTTTTCTAGCTTTCCAGACTTTTGGTACCAGACATAGCCACCAAAGATTTCATCGGCTCCTTCACCAGAAAGAACAACTGTAACATGTTCACTTGCTAACTTCGATAGAAAGTACAAGGGAACAGATGATAGGTTTGATTGTGGCTCATCCATGTGATATTGGATTGTAGGCAACATGTCAAAAGCTTGATCTGCCGTCATCAGTTCTTTGTAGTTCTCAATTTCAAGAATATCGGATAAGTCCTTAGCTAGGTTTGTTTCATTGAAGATTCCTTCATAATCCTGGAATCCAACAGAAAATGTTTTATTTGGCATTAACAAAGCCGTGATATAACTTGAGTCAACCCCACCTGAAAGGAATGAACCTACCTTTACATCACTAATTTTATGGTAATTCACAGATTCCTTTAAGGTATTGTTAATTTCTTCGATATAGTGGTCAAGCCCCTTATTATCGGCAGCAAAGTCAATATCCCAATAAGGCTTAATTTCGATCTGACCTTTTTTGTAGAGCATGTAATGACCAGGCTGTAATTTATAAACACCCTTAAAGAATGTTTCATCAAGCACAGAATATTGGAAAGTTAAATAAGGCTTAATCGCGTCTTTATTTAACTCTTTCTTAAAAGCAGGCTGCTTTAAAAACGACTTGATTTCAGATCCGAAAATAAGGGAGTTATCTGTTGTATTTTGCGTATAGTATAAAGGCTTAATCCCAAAGAAATCACGTGCAAAAAACATGGATTCATTGTTTTTATCCCAGATTGCAAATGCAAACATCCCACGAACCTTTTGCAGAAGGTCAACTCCATATTCCTCGTATGCATGAACGACAACTTCACTGTCAGAATCACATTTAAAAATATGGCCTTTCTCAATAAGGTCCTCGCGGAGCTCTTGATAGTTGTAGATTTCACCATTAAAGACTAGAACACAGCTACCATCTTCATTGAGCATAGGCTGGTTTCCTTCTTCAGATAAATCGATAATGCTTAGGCGGCGAAAGCCTAATGTTGCATGATCATCTGAATAATGGTTACCACTATCAGGACCTCTATGAATAATTGTGTCCATCATATCATTTATTACTTGTACTTTATCTATTTCAAGTTTTGAATCAGCAAAACCAACGAAGCCACACATAGTTTAATCACCTTTTTATTTTTATAAATTTTCTAGATGTCTGTAATTTAAGTCTGTTTTTTCGTTCATTATCTAGAAGTTCTTGTACAATCTCTCTTTCATTAAAAGGAATTTCTGTATTGCCAATTACTTGTGCAGTTTCATGGCCTTTTCCCGCAAGAAGGATTACATCTCCATCTTGACTATTTTCAAGTGCATATTTAATCGCTTCTCGACGATCAATTTCAACGTGATATTTCCCATCAACCTCATTCATGGATTCTACTATTTCATTCGCAATTAAGGTAGGATCCTGCTCCTTCGGATTATCAGAGGTTACAATCGATAAGTCTGCATATGTAGCCGCGACTTTTCCCATTGCTTTTCTTTTCTCACTTCCATCTTTGCCTGGTGCTGCATATACACCAAAGACCACAATCAAGCGCCCTTTTGTGAAAGGTCTTAGAGTGGAGAGTGCTTTTTCTAACCCATCTTCTGTGTGAGCGAAATCAACAACTACCTTTCTACCTTTATCTTGGTAGATGACCTCAAGTCTTCCTCTAATTCCTTTTACAGCATCTATTCCTTCTTTGATAACCTCTAAAGAAACATGATTGGTGTACGCGCACGCTATAGCTGCTAGACTATTATACACAAAAATAACACCTGGTATATTTACTTTTATCTCCACTGAACCAGTTGGTGTATTTAATTGAAATGTACTGTAATCTGCATAAAAATGGAGATCGGTTGGGTATATATCTGCTTTTTCATTTATTCCATACGTCGTAATCGGTTTATTCGAGTCTTTTACCTTTTCAATTAACTTTCTTCCGTATGGATCGTCTACATTTATAATTAAATGTTCCTGGGCTAAATCGAAAAGCTTAGCCTTCGCATTAAAATACTCTTCCATATTTTTATGAAGTTCTAAGTGATCAGGCGTTAAATTCGTAAAAATAGCCGTATTAAAATGACTATAGGCTACACGGTTTAAGTCTAATGCATGTGAGGAAACTTCCATAATGCAATCTTCAATTCCCTCATCTACCATCTTCGAAAAAATACCCTGTAAATGTAATGACTCAGGAGTCGTATTTTTATTTTCAAAATGCCTATTGTTTATTATAGTACCCATTGTTCCAATCAGACCAATGGTTTTTTCTGCCTGTTCGAATATCGATTTAACAAAATAGGTTGTAGATGTTTTACCATTCGTTCCTGTAATCCCTATTAGATTTAATTTTTCAGTAGGATTCTCATAAAAGTTAGCAGACATTCTTGCCAATGCTAATCTTGTATCTGGAACCTTGAGGATGGTCACATAATCCTCAAACCATATATCTTTTTCAACAATAATGACAGATGCGCCTTTTTTAATTGCAGTTTCTATATAGTTATGACCATCAACTGTGAAACCAGAGATGGCAACAAATACACCATTTTCGGTTACCTCTCTAGAATCAAAAGCAATTGAGGTCACGTCAACCTCTAGACTTCCCTTTATTTCGGTATAATCAAGATTACGTAAAACTGATTTTAAATGCATTGTTATCCACTCCAATTAATGACCTTAACTTACCCTGCATTATTTTTTTATTTTCTTTAGTAGTTTCTTTGAAATGATACTGGCATATGAGAATGCAGGCTTCGGATCCTTCCAATCCCATATCGCATATGCTTTTGGTTTAAAGAAGGATTTTATTACCTGCCCCATCGACAATTGACCTGTTTTTAAATAACCCTTGATTGCGTAGAAGTCTTCATAGGCATACCAAAAGACCAGGTTCGTGTCATGTTTAATCGCTTTAGGCGGCAATGGATCACCCGTAAGTTCTCGATATGTGATGTATGGGAAGTTTAGCCCTACCTTGTATAACAAACTGTTTAAGTTCGTGATCCGGACATTCAATTCAATTAAGTAATACTGACCCGTTTCCTCATCTTTTTTAAACTCAATTTCGACAAAGCCTTTAAAACCAATAGCTTCTAGAAACTTAGAACCAATCTCATAAAGCTCAGGTACATACTTCTGTCCTGTATACACAGATGCACCAAAATTAATAGGATATTGGCGGTATTTCTGACATGTCGTCCAGTGTGTTACCTTTGCATCTTGATTTAAGTACGCATCAAATGTATACATGTGGTCATCAAACCCAGGTATGATTCGTTGGACAATGACTTCTTGATCCGCATCTTTTGCTTTCTGTAATGCCTCATCCAATTCCTGACGATTGTGTACCTTGAATAACTTCTTACGAAAAATAGACACAAATGTTGGAGAATCAGTAGGTTTAACTAAACATGGAAATTTAATATTTTCTTCAATTTTTTCATAGAAGTTTTCTTCTCCAAGATGGACGGTTTCAGGTACCGCGACTCCGTGTTCCACAGCCAGCTTATGTAATTCATCCTTATCCATCGTTTTTGTATAAAGTCCTTGCTCCGTTTGAGGAATGAGATAGAACTCTTTTAGTTCATCTAAATATTCATCTATCACTTCTACATAGGAGTCATGACATGGAATTAATACCGGTTTTGCCGTTTGCTTTCTTGCATATTCCTTTAAAAAGGCGATAAATTGTTCTTTCTCTTTTTTATAATGGGGTGCAATGACTCGTTCCGAACAATATTTGGATTCCGCACCGTACGTATTTTCATAAGAATAGTCAACGGCTACCGTATGTACCCCTTCTGCACCTAAACATCGCATTGTGCTTAAACCTATATAGTAATTGTTACCTAAAATAACAGCTTTATTTTTCATTCGTACCAGACTCCTTGATTAACTTCCTATTTTAACTCTTGTCTAATATTACAATATTGACACAGAATAAGGGGTGTTTCAAGATGAAATACAGCTTTATCCCGCATGTTATCAAGCTGTAACATTTGAAAAAAATGAAACAAAAAATAGAGTACAGTATATATGCTTTCGTACTCTAATCCTCTTTTTCGACTTATTACCCCATTCTTTTATCATTTTTCTTCTTATTATATACTATTCCATATTTCTACTCTTTTAAGGCTCAATCGGAAAGCGGAAGGTTTGATCGCTTATTTCTGAGCCAGAAAAGGTTCGCTCTACATATTGAATGTCTGTGTCTGACATTAATAATATGGTTGAGCTTCTTGTTCCATACCCTTTTGTTTGAATAAATAAGGAAGATAGAATTCGTTCCCATTCGAGTGACACGCCTGTTTTAGGCAGTAGATGATCATTTGGACGATCCGTATTTTGAAGTAACTCTAATAGGTTTTGGGCTAGATTATCTCCCTTAATCATTTGAGCAAGACCCTCTTTTCCCTTTTCAACTTTCGGCCAGCTCGTATTAAGCAAATCGTTGCTTAGCCCGTGAATACCCGGCTTTACTTTTTCGAGGCTTTTTCCAACATTTGAATAATAATAGAGTTGATTCAAATCACCAACTAATAGATTATAGCCTGGGTACCGGGAGTATGTCTTTTCTAGTTTCTTCATATAATCAGCAATCTTCCCATGATAGGTAAGCGCATCTTTAACTAGTTTTCCTCTCGATTGTTTTCCGTCTGAAGTCTCATTAGGGTCCCGATAGTTTGTGATAGCCGCAAAACGACCTACTTTTGTGACGCCCATCCAGGTTCCCATTTTTTCAAGATCTCTTCCCGCCAACAAACTAGGCTCATCCTCCCAGAAGTGAGCTGGCGCAGTTGGCCGTTGAAGAAACTCATCCCGATTTGCCGCAACAATTAATTTATAGACAGGATGTGATTGATAGGCGAACAAAATTAAACACATTGTACTCACCGCCCTTTTTAACAAATTATAACATTTGTTTGCACTTTCCGTAAAAACCTAGGCATAGGCATAAAAAAAAGCAAGAGCCTTCACCCCTGCTAATATGACGAAACTATTTCATTTAAGGTTACACTCTTTTTCAACGAATACCCACAATCAAGTTATTGCGTCTTTTGAAGTTCACGTGCCTTTAGTTCTCTTCTTAATATTTTTCCGCTAATTTTTGTTTTTGGAAGCTCATCCAGAACTTCAATTTCTCTTGGTGCAGCATGGGCAGCAAGATTTTGTTTTACAAAAACACGAATTTCCTCTAATAAATGTTCTGATGGATGATAGCCTTTCTTTAACACAATAAAGGCCTTTACAATTTCACCTCTTAAAGTGTCAGGCTTACCAATCACACCTGCCTCAGCTACCGCTTCATGTTCAATTAGCTTACTTTCGACCTCAAATGGACCAATTCGTTCACCAGAAGAATTAATCATATCGTCACTTCTCCCTTGGAAAAATACATATCCGTCCTCGTCCAGCACTGCTAAATCACCAGATACATACCATCCATTTAAAAAATAAGAGTCATATTTTTCTTCATTTTTCCATACTTCTCTCATAATCGAAGGCCATGAGGCTTTGATGCCTAGATGTCCAACCTGTCCATTTGGAACTGGATTTCCTTCATCATCTAATACCGCTATTTCAATTCCAGGAATTGGTCTACCCATCGAGCCTGGTTTAATGACTTCTGATGGAAGATTGACAATCAATTGTGCGCCAGTCTCCGTCATCCACCACGTATCGTGAATTCTTTTCCCTAGTGCTTCCTTTCCCCAAACGATGACCTCAGGATTTAACGGTTCACCCACACTTAAAATATGGCGCAGTGAACGAAGATTGTACTTTTCCAGAACTTCATTCCCTTCTGCCTTCAGCATTCTAAATGCTGTCGGAGCACTATACCAAACCGTCACCCCTGTTTTTTCAATGGTGGAATACCAAGAATCTGCATTAAATCTTCCCCCGTTAATGACAATTGTTGCTCGATTTAGCCAAGGAGCAAAGAGTCCGTACACCGTTCCCGTGACCCAGCCGGGGTGTGCCGTGCACCAATATACATCATCTTCTTTTAAATCAAGAACCCATTTTCCTGTTTGGTACTGCTGAATCATTGCTCGATGTGCATGCACAATCCCTTTTGGTTTTCCAGTTGAGCCACTCGTATAATGAATGTTAAGACGAGCTTCAAGATCTACCCATTCAGTTATATTGTCCTCACTTGGCGTTTCTGCTAACGCTTCTACAAGCGAGATTTCATTTTCCTCACATTTTTCCGGTCCCTCTGTAATGAACACTGTTTCTAGTGAAGGCAATTGTTGCTTTGGAACTCTTTTTACAAGCTCTGAATCTGTGATTAAATAACGACCTTCACAGTCCGAAATTCGATCCCTTACTGCATCCTCCATGAACGCTTCAAACAACGGACCCGCAACAGCTCCTAACTTAACTGCTGCAATCATCGCAATATACATTTCTGGATTTTTCGGTAAAAAGATAAATACAATATCTCCCTTTTTCACTCCGTGTTCTCTTAACACGGTGGCTAGATGGTCAGACTTATCCTTTATATCGTTAAATGTAAAAATTTGTTCTTCATCTTCATTTATATAATGTAGGGCAACTTTTTCTCCATACCCTTCTGCTACATGTCGATCTATACATTCGTGAGCCATATTCACTTTTCCTGTTTGATACCAGCTAAATTCCTTGTTGACTTCTTCCCAGGAAAAATTCTGGCGGACCTTCTCATAATTGTGAAGATTATAATCTCCGTCAACAGGATTTATAACATTTAATTCTGTGACTGTCATTTCTAAGCTCCCCTTTCCCTTTTACTAACTTAACAGCGCTAATATCTCTGCCTTCATTTGTGCTAACTTTACATCCCCACGGGACCTTGGCCTTGGTTCATCAATGTGAATGGATTGATAGATTTCTCCAGGTTGCCCTTTCAACACGATAATCCGGTCGCATAAATAAAGGGCCTCATCGATATCATGGGTTACTAAAATCATCGTGGATTTGTATGTCTCCCAAATGGTTAGCAGCAAATCCTGCAGCTGCATTTTTGTAAAAGCATCAAGTGCACTAAACGGCTCATCTAAGAGCAATACTTCCGGTGCTGTAATAAGTGCCCGAGCGATTGATACCCTTTGTGCCATCCCACCGGAAATATCCTTTGGATAGTGGTTTTCAAAGCCTTGCAATCCAACTAATTTGATAAATTCGATTGCCTTGTCATTTTTCTCACGATTATTCTTTAAACCAAATGAGATATTTTCTATCACTGTTAGCCATGGCATTAAACGTGACTCTTGAAAAATGACCCCTACCTTTTCGTGAACAGACTTGATCGTGTCACCGCTGATTTTCACCGTGCCTGAATAATTCGGGTCTAACCCAGATAAGACACGCAATAAGGTACTTTTCCCACATCCGCTCGTACCCAAAACACCAATGATTTCACCATCTTTTGTTTCAAGACTAATATTTTTAAACCCCGTCGTACCGTTCGAAAATGTTCGAGTTACGTTTTGAACTGCCAGCATCCTTTGTCATCCTTTCATGCCTACTTCACAAAACTGTCCTGCCAGTGAAGTGTTTTTTCCTCCGTTTTCTTTAAAATGGAGTCTGTTAGTTTACCTAAAATTGCAAACAGCACAATGCTTGCAATCACTGTTTCAGGTGAATATGAGTTTTGGCCAACGACCAGTAAATACCCAATTCCCTGGCTCGCTCCCATTAATTCAGCAGCAACGACAAACATCCAGCCTAACCCCAACCCGCTTCTGATTCCAACTAAAAATGAAGGAAGGGAAGCTGGCAAAATGACCCTTCTGATTAACTCGAACGTTGAAAAATTATAGATTTTCCCAACTTCGATTAGTTTCCGGTCCACCCCTTGGATTCCGGATACAATGTTTAAATACACCGGAAAGAACACACCGACAGCGATTAGTGTAATTTTTGAAGGTTCCGCAATTCCCATCCAAAGGATAAAAAGGGGCACCCATGCAAGCGACGGGATTGAACGGAAAGCCTGGAGCATTGGGTCCAATAGTTGTTCCGCGATTCTAAAATAGCCGACCAATGAACCAAATATCACAGCTGCAACAACACCGATTAGAAAACCAAAAAAGATTCGATATAAGGTAATTCCGATGTGACCCCAAAGACTACCATCTCCAGCAAATTCGATTATCTTTGCTAGGATGACGGTAGGTGCCGGCATAAGATGTGCTTCAAGGACACCGATATGACTTAAATACTGCCAAACGACAAGCAAAACGGCAGGTATGATACTTCCTAGTAGGACGACTTTTACATTTCCCGATAAAACAAACTCACGTTTAGATTTCACCTTTATTTGTCTCGATAATGCTTCGCCTTTTGTATTCATTTTGCCTCCTCCTAAAATGAGGGAGTGCCATTCTTATAAATGGCAGTTCCCGATATTATGGTTTTATTACCTTTTCAGCAAATATTGGATTAATCAAATCTTGAACTAACTGATCCAATTCAACTTCCTTTTTGATGATATCCTGCGCTTGGAGAACCTTGCCCGCTTCTGTTAATGCCTCGATTTGAGTTTCTCCCGGCACTGGATTAGAAAAATCATTACGTTCAGTAAATTGCTTTTTCGCTACTTCGAGATCAATATTTGCTTCTTTTGCTAAGATTTCTACCGCTTCTTCCGGATTCTCTAAAACCCATGTTCTGGCCTTTTCGTAAACTTCTATGACCTTTTCAACGTACTCGGGGTATTTTTCCGCAAATTCAGAACGAACATTTAAAGTCCCATATGTATTAAAGTCAGCGTTTCGATAAAATAGCTTTCCATCTGTTTCTAATTCAACTCTTGCCATGTGTGGATCTAGTCCTGACCACGCATCTACCTGACCTGATGATAGTGCAGCCGCTCCATCTCCGTGCTGCAAATTCACAATCTCAACATCTGATGGGCTTAATCCTTCCTCATTTAAGGCACGTAACAAGAAGATATAAGGGTCAGTCCCAATAGTTGCAGCAATCTTCTTTCCTTTTAAGTCACTAACACTTTGAATCTCTGAATCCTCATTCGCCACAAGTGCAGTCCACTCTGGCTTTGAATAAATATAAACCGATTCAATCGGAGCACCATTCGCTTTAGCCATTAAGGCTGCCGCACCCGCTGATGAAGCGAAGTCTGCACTGCCACTATTTAAAAATTCAAGCGCTTTATTACTTCCTTGGCTAAGAACAAACTCAACCTTAATTCCTTCTTCCTCGAATGCTTCCTCTGCCCAACCAAACTCTTTTAACACAAGACTTGTTGGGGAGTAAAAGGCATAATCCAATGTGATTTTCTCTGGCTTTTCGTTCCCTTGACTAGCTTTACCCATGCTATTCGAACAACCTACAATTCCAATTAAAATGAGTGCAGCAATAACAATCGAACCTATCTTTTTCATATTTCTATATACCTCCAATATTTTTATAGGAAAACAAGGAATAACACTAATACAAAACAAACTTTTATCATCCAAGCAATAGAAAAAGCCCTCTTCAGTAAGAAGAGGGCTTTTATCCTCCTCTTATCTTTCAGGTAATATACCTGATGGATTTAGCACCTTTTCAAGAATTAACTTGAAGGTTGCCGGGTTTCGTAGGGCCATGTCCCTCCACCGCTCTGGATAAGAGTTCTTTATTAAATTAATACGTTCCTGTTTTTCTTTATAAAAGGATTATAGTATGTGAATAATTTAAAGTCAAATACTTTTCTAAATATTTTACGTTATTGGAATCTTTTATTTGAGTCCAATGATTCCCCTATACTATGTTTTTAGATCAAAAAAATAGTCGTAAAATTATTTGTGTCTGATTTGTGAAGCCTATTGCTTTTAATCAAATTCCATTGTATATTAAGAGTGTAGAAAGTTAGTGAAAAACTTCACAAACAAAACTACAAAAGCTGGCAGCTAAAGCACTCATATTTTTTTACAATAGATTGTGAAGAGTTTCACAAATTAATTATAAGGGGAGATTAGAATGAGAACATTCTTAAAAGGACCTAAAATGGCAGTTATTTGGACAGTATTACGTGTATGGTTAGGTATTCAATGGCTAGAAGCTGGTTTTCATAAAATAACAGCAGGTGGATTTGATGCAGGTGGCTTTATCCAAGGTGCTATCGCAAATGCAGGTGGAGATCACCCAGCAGTACAAGGCTGGTATGCAGCATTCCTTGAAGGATTTGCTGTACCAAACATTGAGTTATTCAATGTACTCATTCCTTGGGGTGAATTCCTAGTAGGACTTGGATTAATTGTAGGGTTTGCAACAATCCCGGCATTACTTGCAGGTGCATTCATGAACCTTAACTTCTTACTTGCTGGTACAACAAGCACTAACCCAACACTTTACACAGTAGCCATCATTCTCTTATTCGCAGGCGCTGCAACTTACTACTACGGTGTAGACAGATTCGCAGTTCCTTACCTTACAAAACGAATCAATGAGAAAAAAGGTACAAAAACAGCAGCAAACGTAGCGTAACGAAAAAAGCGTTCCTCCTACACTTAAAATGTACCCTATAGA
>NZ_JBALOV010000006.1:0-125246 GCF_036965045.1 Bacillus sp. JJ1533
TACAAAGGGTACACTTTACTAAAAGGTATCCCTTGATTTTATCGATTGTCTAGGAGTGTTTTTGCATCTGAATAGGAAGTTCCATGTGCTTCTGCAACTGCTTTGTAGGTTACATAGCCATCTAATGTATTGATTCCTTTGTATAATGCTTCATTCTCCAAACAGGCTTTCTTGAAGCCTTTATTGGCTATCATCAACGCATATGGGACCGTTACATTTGTTAATGCAAATGTAGAGGTACGCGGCACGGCTCCAGGCATATTTGCAACGGCATAATGTACAACATCATGTTTCGTATATGTTGGGTTATCATGTGTAGTTATCCTGTCAGTTGTTTCAAAAATTCCACCTTGGTCAATTGCAATATCGACGATTACTGATCCAGGTGCCATAGATTTGATCATTTCTTCCGTTACAAGCTTTGGCGCCTTTGCTCCAGGGATAAGTACTGCACCAATTACAAGATCTGATTCTTTTACAGCTTCTGCGATATTAAGTGGGTTTGATATAAGTGTCGTTACATCCGCCCCAAAAATATCATCAAGCTGGCGAAGTCGGTCTGGATTTAAATCAATGACAGTCACCTGTGCTCCAAGCCCCACTGCCATCTTAGCGGCATTCGTACCAGCAACTCCTCCACCGATAATCGTCACTTTTCCACGATGTACCCCAGGTACTCCAGCCAGCAAAATACCTTTTCCACCATGTGGTTTTTCTAAAAACTGAGCACCGATTTGCGTTGCCATCCTTCCAGCAACCTCACTCATCGGAGTTAACAATGGTAAAGAGCGGTTAGGTAACTGAACGGTTTCATAGGCAAGCCCAATTACTTTATTTTCAATAAGTGCCTTTGTTAGCTCTGGCTCCGCCGCTAAATGTAAATACGTAAATAAGAATAAGTCTTTACGGAAATATTGATACTCCTCTTGTAAAGGTTCTTTAACCTTCATGACCATTTCCATCTGCCATGCTTTATTTGGTGTATGCACAATAATTGCCCCTGCATCAGCATACTGTTGATCCGTAAAACCAGATCCCACCCCAGCGTTCGTTTCGATATACACTTCATGTCCAAAACTTACAAGATTCACAACACCAGCTGGCGTCATTGCAACGCGGTTTTCGTTATTTTTTAACTCCCGAGGTACACCAATACGCATGTAAAAACACTCCCCTAATTATGATCAACGATATTTTTCCCTTAAAATTACAAATCCTATTATAGCAATAATGAAAACACTTTCACAATAGTAAATAATCTAAGAAAAGTTCAATTTTTGTTCAGTTTTTATTCTTTTTTAACACATTTTCAGTGCTATACTAATAGTAGAAAGACCATTTCTATATTTAGGGGGCATTAAAATGCTAGTAACCTATAAGAAAGTCCTTGTTGCAGTGGATGGGTCTAAGGAAGCTGAATGGGCTTTTAAAAAAGCAATCGACGTTTGTAAGCGTTATCATTCCGAACTCATTATTACTCACGTAATTGACTTAAAACAATTTGCCACAATTGGTGCGTACCAGCTCAACCTATCGGAGCAATCTGAGAAATTTGGAAAAGAATTACTTAATCGGTATGAGCAAATAGCTGAAGAAGCAGGTATTGAAGAGATTGAAACAATACTAGAATACGGATCTCCTAAAATAAAAATTGCCAAAGAAATTGCTCCAAAACATCATGTTGATTTAATCATTTGTGGTGCAACTGGTCTTAACGCTGTTGAACGTTTCCTTCTAGGAAGCGTATCCGAAAACATCACACGCTATGCAAAATGTGATGTCATGGTTGTAAGAACTGAGAAGGACCTTTAAAATAAAAACAAAAAAATCGTGAAAAATCACGATTTTTTTGTTTGTTTTATTTTTTGCAGGACCTTGTATACTTCCTCAAATCCTGTTCCTCCAGCACTCTTACGTCGTGCTACAGCAGTTTGAGGTAATAAAACCTCATAAATATCTTCTTCAAAAAGTAAGGATGACTCTTTAAAGACTTCAAGTGGTAAATCACTTAAAAACACGCCGCGTTCAATACAGGTTAACACTAGTTTTCCTACCACTTCATGGGCCTCTCTAAACGGAAGTCCCTTTGAAGCTAAATAATCCGCAAGCTCTGTTGCATTGGAAAAGTCCCTTTTAACAGCTGTTTCCATTACTTCTTTTTTCACCTTCATCGTTGACACCATTCCAGCAAAAATCTTCAAAGATCCTTTGACCGTCTTTACTGTATCAAACATGCCTTCTTTGTCTTCTTGCATATCTTTATTATAAGCGAGTGGTGTCCCTTTAAGGACGGTTAATAACCCGAATAGATTTCCATAAACCCTTCCTGTTTTACCACGAATGAGTTCAGCCATATCTGGGTTTTTCTTTTGTGGCATAATACTGCTTCCCGTTGCAAACGTATCATCCATTTCAATAAAATTAAATTCCTGAGAGGACCAAAGAATTAACTCTTCGCAGAAACGCGAAAGATGCATCATTATCATAGAGCTATTACTCAAAAACTCAACGATAAAGTCTCGGTCACTCACGGCATCAATACTATTTTCGTAGATTTTTTCAAAGCCGAGAAGTTCCGCACTGTAATAACGGTCAATTGGGAATGTTGTCCCCGCTAAGGCACCTGCTCCTAATGGAGATATATTGATCCTTTGTAACGAGTCTGTTAACCGCTCCTTATCACGTTCAAGCATCCAATAATAAGCCAACAGATGATGGGCAAACGAAATAGGCTGTGCTCTTTGTAAATGGGTATAACCAGGAGCAATCGTTTCAACATGCTGCTCTGCTTGTTCCACGATTGCACCTTGTAGTTCCTCAATAAGTTCTATAATGTCTTCTACCTGTTGTCGTAAATATAAATGCATATCAGTTGCAACCTGATCATTTCTGCTGCGCCCTGTATGAAGCTTCCCACCGACTTGCCCAATCTCATCAATCAGCATTTTTTCGATGTTTAAATGAATATCTTCATTAGCTACTGAGTATTCCAATTCATTATCTTTGGCTTTTTCTAATAACGTAAGTAGCCCTGACTTAATGGTATTTGCTTCTTCAATAGAAACGATTCCGCATTTACCTAGCATTGTTACGTGGGCAATACTTCCTTCAATGTCTTCCTTCACCAATTCCTGATCAAAGGAGATAGATGCACCAAACTCATCTACCCATTGATCAGCACTTTTGGTGAATCTTCCTCCCCAAAGCTTTTTCATACTTCTACCTTCTTACCTTTATTTACGATACTGTTCACCTTTGTTGGTAGGCCCCATAATGAAATGAATCCAACTGCTGCATTATGATCAAACTCATCGTCGGAAGTATAAGTTGCAAGTTTCTCATCGTACAATGAATTATCTGATTTACGTCCTTCAACAATTGCATGACCTTTGAATAGTTTTACACGAACAGTTCCATTTACATTTTTTTGTGTTTCTTTTAAGAAACCAAGTAATGCATCTTTTAGAGGTGAAAACCATAGTCCATTGTAGATTAATTCAGTAAGCTTTTGCTCGATAACTGGCTTGAAATGCGCCACTTCTTTCACGAGTGTAAGGTCTTCAAGTTCCTTATGTGCAGTAATTAAAGTCATCGCACCTGGACACTCATAAACTTCACGAGATTTAATACCTACAAGGCGGTTTTCCACGTGATCGATACGACCAACCCCATGTTTTCCAGCAATTTGGTTTAATTCAAGAATTAATTCTGATAATGTATATGGCTGACCATTTATTGTTTTTGGTACACCTTGTTCAAAACCAATTTCAATAATGTCTGGTGTATTTGGTGTTTCTTCAAGAGATGCCGTTAACTCATATGCCTCTTCTGGAGGAGCAGCCCACGGATCTTCTAAAATTCCACATTCATTACTTCTTCCCCAAAGGTTTTGGTCGATTGAGAATGGGCTATCCAAGTTAATTGGAATTGGAATATTATGTTGTTTTGCATATTCGATTTCCTCTTCACGTGACCAGCTCCACTCACGAACCGGTGCTAATACTTCAAGATTAGGATTTAATGCCTTAATTGAAACTTCAAATCGAACTTGGTCATTCCCTTTTCCAGTACAACCGTGTGCAACGGCTACCGCATTTTCCTGTTCAGCTACTTCCACGAGTTTTTTCGCGATTAGCGGACGAGATAATGCTGATACTAATGGATATTTTCCTTCGTAAAGTGTATGTGCCTGTAAGGCTGCAAGTGCATATTCATTTGCAAATTCTTCCTTCGCATCAATGACGTATGAAGATACAGCTCCCACAGTAATAGCCTTTTCTTTAATAAATCCTAAGTCTTTTCCTTCACCAACGTCTAAGCAGCAAGCAACCACATCATACCCTTGTTCTTGTAACCACTTAACCGCAACACTTGTATCAAGACCGCCTGAATATGCTAAAACAACTTTCTTTTTGCTCATGTTGTATCTCCCTTTCGAATAATAATTCATATAGTTTTATATTTATACATTTATAATGTATAACTTTAGCAACTCTTTCTACTTTTTTCAATAGTAAAATGAAGAAAAATCAAAAATCTTTTTTCATAGCTATAAAACTCTGATTATTGTAGAATAGGAGCAAGAGCTACTAGGAGTGGTAATAGTGGGTAATTATTTTCATTTTGATGAACGCCTTGGTATCCTTCTTCCCTATTTAGAAAAGGAATGGGAGGAGTATAATGAGGAAACACAGCAATATATTCTATTCCAATGGGAAAAAATTAGAGGACATATCCCGGATCGAATCTCAGAAATTGAAGCCGTTATTAATAAGAAACAAGAACAGCTTGGCAAAGAGCCTAATTTCGAACGTTCCTGTGAATTAAACAGTGAAATCTCAGAATGCGCATCTAAGATCAATGATTTATGGATCTGGTACAGGATGAATCAAGGGATATCAAATAAAATACATCAATAGAAAAGGGTCTAATTTTCACGGAATGATTAGACCCTTTTTAAATCTTTCTTTATTTCACTGACCACGTGGCCAAGTTCCGGTAGAATTAATTTTTTCATTGCGAGTTTTACAGCTCCAGATGAGCCAGGTGTTGAAAAAATCGCTGTATTGTTACAAACACCTGCTATTGCTCTTGAAAGAATAGCTGCTGAACCGATATCCTCTGTATAGCTAAGCATTCGAAAAAGTTCCCCAAATCCAACGATTTCTTTATCTAATAATTTTGAAACTGTCTCAATTGTCACATCACGTTTTGCTATGCCAGTTCCACCATTTGTTAGAACAACATCAATCTTTTCGTGATCACAGCCTTCTTGTATCGCCTTCTCAATAGAAGCTTCTTCGTCCTTTACAATTTCATATTCTAAGACTTCATAACCACTTTCCTCAAGTAGTGAAACCATTAGCTGCCCACTTTTATCTGTTTCTTTTGTTCTTGTATCACTTATGGTAATCACTTTACATGTAACAGAAGATGGTGTTGCTTTTCTATGTTCGTGGACACTCATACCCTACAACCCCTTTTCCTGCAAAAAACGAAAACGATAATAATTATGAGCAAAATCACTGACCTGTCTTGTTAATTGATAATTCATACCAGCACCGATTGCCATACTGATTAAAGGAATCCCTTGAACCATACGCTTACGTAGTACTGAAATTGCGACTGCCTTTACTATATGCTTCAAAGGCAACTCTAGCCAAGTTTCATCGGTTAACTCTTCTGACCCATTGTAAAAATAGAGATTCTGATCAGCCCCGTCCGCATCCTGGATAAGAGCATTCCATCCCTGATAGCGCATGCGTTTAGGAAGTGTAGCAGCATGAAATACCTTTAACGATGTCATCATTTCATAGGGTGTGTTTACTTCATATCCATATGTCATCGCAATTAATTGGACAATCCGAAGATTGAGAAGCGTAATTGCAGGTATGTCTGTCCCAAGCAGCAGGATTCCACCAGTACCGGTCAAACCTCCCTGTGCTAAAGAATAAAGGCGATGCTTGGCTATCTGGTTTTCAGTTAAGTAGGAAAGCTCGTCAATTGTGAGATCTTTCAAGTCACAGATATCTTCGATGTCCTGGTTGAAAATACGAGCCGAATTGATCAATCTTTCCCTCGCATCCACTTGGAATTGTGAGCCTTGAAGTATTGCATGTAAGTGGAATAGCCAATTATCCAGTTTTGAAAAAAACTCAGTCCGCACATTCTCTGGAATCAGACTTAGCGAATTTTCTAGCCATTTGTCATAGGTCATTTCAAAATCTGTATGTTCATAGTGCATTTGATCTGACCACTTTTCAATATCAGCTAATACTTTAAGTTCCCGTTCTGTAAAACCCATGTTCATCCTCCGTTTCCAACTTTCACTAAGAGTATTATATCATAAAGCATTTATTGGCAATAAAAAAGACAAACCCTTAAGAGTTTGTCCATTAACCTTTATTTTGTTAATCGCATTACATCTCGAGCAATCATGACTTCCTCGTCGGTAGGAATGATGATAACCTTTACCGGTGAGTGTGGGTAGCTAATAAATGCTTCCTTACCTCTTACCTTATTTAAAATTGGATCCCAATATACACCCATGAACTCTAGACCAGTTAATACTCTTGCACGAACGGTTTCACTGTTTTCACCAATTCCTGCAGTGAAAATGATCGCATCGATACCATGCATACGCGCTGCGTAAGAACCAATGTATTTATGAATTCTGCTAGCAAAAACTTCAAGAGCTAATTTAGCACGGCTGTTTCCTTGATCTGCTTGCTCCTGAAGATCACGCAAGTCACTCGAGAATCCAGAAACACCCAGCATTCCACTTTCTTTGTTTAGTACATCTAATACTTCATCAGCTGTTTTCCCTGTTTTCTCCATGATAAATGGAATTAATGCAGGGTCAATATTACCTGAACGTGTTCCCATAGTTACACCAGCAAGCGGGGTAAAGCCCATGGATGTATCTATGGATTTTCCGCCTTCAATTGCAGCGATACTCGCACCATTTCCAAGGTGACAAGACAATAGGCGAAGCTCTTCTAAAGGTCTGCCTAAAAGTTCAGCTGCACGTTGTGATACATATTTATGTGAAGTTCCGTGGAATCCGTATTTTCTAATTCCAAAGTTTTTATAATAGTCATAAGGTAGACTATATAAGAATGACTTCTCTGGCATAGTTTGGTGAAAGGCTGTGTCGAATACGGCTACTGCTGGAACATTTGGCAGTACTTCATGAAATGCTCTAATTCCCGTAATATTGGCTGGATTATGCAGTGGAGCCAATTCGGATAACCTGTCAATTTCTGCTAAAACCTCATCAGTAATGACAACTGAATCAGCAAATGACTCTCCACCGTGCACAACTCTATGCCCAATTCCGTCGATTTCATCTAAGGATTTAATAATTCCTAATTCAGTTAATTTATCTAGTAATATTTTTACAGCAACTGCATGGTCTGGAAGCGCTGTTTCAGTTGTTTGTTTTTCATCGTTAACTGTGATTGTAAAAATACCTTTATCAAGTCCAATTCGTTCAAAGATCCCTTTTGTAATCACTTCTTCACTCGGCATTTCAAATAGTTGAAATTTTAGCGAAGAACTACCTGCATTTATCGCAATAATTTTTGACATTTTGTCCGCTCCTTTATTTAAATCACTATTATATGTAAAATTTCGTTTCTACATTATTCTATGCAAAACGACACGGTTTCATAGATGCCCTATTCATTTAAACATCGGTGCAAAAACTTTTCAAGGAGTATGCCAATTTGGTACCGTTTTCGTCATAAAGTTCCTATATTCAGATAATGGAAAGCGCTCTTAATTGAAAAAAGAGGAAGTTCTGCATTACCTGCTCTTGTCCTAGAACTGATATTTCTTAAGTTTAGTAATAAAAAAGAGACCCAGTTGGGCCTCTAGTCCATTACTTATTGTCTAATTCCATGTTTTTCTTGCGTAAACCAATCATCAATTTGCTTTATTATTCCTGCCATGGCTGTTTGATTTGAAAACTTAGGCAGGTTGGCAAGTAGCGCTTGCTTTGGCGCTTTCACCTCAGGTCCTTTTTTCTGAATCATAAAAATGCTTTTTGCAGATTTTTCATTTTTAAACAAGGATAATGGTAGCTGAATCATCCCTTGGATAACGGATTTCTCTTTAAGAAACGTATTTAATTCATTGGCATATTCACTTGTAAATAAGTGATTGGGCACAAGGAATAATAAATAGCCGCCTTCTTTTGTATATTTAAGACTTTGTTCAATAAAAAGATGGTGAGCGTAGGAATGACCTTTTTTTGCATGAAGTTCAAAGCTTGCAGCACCGAGGTCATTTGGATAATACCCGACAGGTAAATCACAGACCACTACGTCCATTGGGTCTATGTATAGGGGCTCTAAACTATCTTGGTTATAAAATTGAATAGAATGCTGCTGGAGATTTGCACTCACATATGCCACTTTGATTAACAGGTCATCTACATCAATTCCATATGCTTCAATTTCTTTCGATTGATTTTGATTAAGAACCGTTGTTAAGAGATTTGCAGTCCCAACAGCCGGATCAAAAATGGTGAATTTTTTCCAGCCTTCAGTAAATTTTGAGACAAGGTATCCCATAAAAATAGAAACAGCGTCTGGTGTCATTTCATGATTTGCCTGAGTGGCATCTTTCATCCCTTTTAACGCCGCAAGTTGGTAGGCCTTGCGTATTTCTTCAACTGAACATTGCTTTAAGTTAATTTGTGTGTATTCTTTTTCGATGCGTTTTTTTGATAGTTCACTTAATTCTTCCTGTAAGACAGTCTTTTGGAAGAGGTTTTCACCTGTTTCTGCAACAGCTTCTAAGTATGTACACGATAATTCTTCTTTTAGAATTGTTGCTGTGTTGTCAATTATGGTAAATAGTTTTTCAACTGCAGATATTTGTGTCATTGTTTTCTCCTTTTCGTACACGTAACATATCCTATTATTTTAAAAGAAAAGATGAGGCAGTGCAACAAAGTCAAAAAAAGAACCCCAATTAGATTGGGATTCGGTTGTTACCTTGAATTTTTAAAAGGTTTTTTATTTTGCTGCTTTTGCTGCCTCTATTGCTGCTTCATAGTTTGGATGGTTGGTTGCTTCACTTACATATTCAACATATGTAACAGTGTCCTTGCTGTCTACAACAAATACAGCACGAGCTAATAAGCGTAGTTCTTTAATAGCTACACCATATGCTTCTCCGAAAGAAAGATCACGATGGTCGGAAAGTGTTTGAACATTTTCAATACCGTTTGCACCACACCAACGAGCTTGTGCAAATGGCAAATCAACACTAACTGTTAAGATTTTAACATTATCTAAACCAGCTGCTTCTTCATTAAAACGACGAGTTTGTGCATCACATACACCTGTGTCAAGCGAAGGAACAACACTAATCAAACGAACAGAACCCTTTGAATCTGCAAGTGAAACTTGCGATAAATCATTTGCTAAAACAGTAAAATCAGGAGCCTTATCTCCAACCTTTACTTCGTTCCCCAATAGAGTGACTGGATTGTTTTTAAAAGTGATATTTGCCATTTTTCCAAAATCCTCCTTAAAATTATATGTACAGTGTAAATGATATCTTTAATTCAAAAGGATTGCAACGAATTAGAATGAAAAACGAATCAAAAAAGAGTCAACTGCTGAACAGCTAACTCTATCATTTCTTAAATATCGAAATCCTGTTGTTTCTGTTGATTTTGGTGATCTTGATTATTCTTTTTTAACATTTGTTGGATTTTATCAACAGCTTGTGGTGCAAGTTCAAGCAGTTTTTCAAATAAATGAGTACTTTCATCAAGATGGAGCATTTTGACACCATTTGCGCTTACAATTAAAAATGCGATTGGTGTAATTGAAACACCACCACCACTTCCGCCACCGAATGGCAGTTTGGATCCTTGTTGCTGTTGGTCTCCACCTTCACCACCGCTATCTTTTCCACCCTCACCTTGTCCCTTGAACTCACTGCCCCCTGCAGCAAATCCAAAGCCAACTTTTGAGACCGTTAAAATTACGCTCCCATCAGGTGTTTCAACAGGGTCCCCAATGATTGTATTCACATCAATCATTTGTTTTAAGTTTTCCATTGCGGTCTTCATTAAACCCTGTATTGGATGATCAGACATCACACATTCCTCCTGACAAACTAAACTGATTTTTTATCCGAATCGGCATCATTAAGCTTTGAAAGGGTTTGGGATTTAAATTTTGGTAAGCCCCCTCGCCACCTTTTAATCGCTTTTATTCCTGCTACCATAGCATACCCGATTCGAAAATGAATCATGCATTTTATCCTCGTTTCGGATACAGCTACCTGAAAGGAGGGGGTAATTGAATAATCAGGATTAGTTTTTAGGTTGAGATAATGGCTGATCACACTGACAATCGTCCCTTTAATCGCCCAGCCAAGCCCAGTAATAATTCCTGTATGAGCAGCATCCCCTACTCCAATATGTGAATGCCATTCGAATTTTGAAACGGAAATTTTCTTTAAAAAACGTTTAAGAATTGGGACCAAATCAATCACCCGCTGAAAAATTACATTTGTATCGTGGAGATTATCGATAAAATGTTTCACGGAAAATTTCTCTTTATTCTTTTTATCAGCTGCGGCCATGTTTGCTTTTTTTTCCTTCTTGAGCACAATGCTTGGTGTTTCTTTATCAATTGCAACCATCGGGACATTAATGGTATATCTTATTAATCCGAACCAAATACTGAATTTAATTTTAATATGGTCATCATCCTGTGAGTGATTTGCTTCAATAAAAATTGTTAGCCTTGTTATCATGATTAAAAGGATAAGAAGGACTAGGAATAATAAAATAATGAATAGCCACTTCACCACACTCACACCCTTTCAATGTTTCATTATCACCTACCATCAAGTAAAAAATACACAAAAAGGGTATCTTTGGTAATATAAACAATATAAAAAGAGTGCCATGAGGACACCCTTATTTTTTAACATGTATAACAGTGGTTTCTGACAAAAGGTCGTGTATTCCTTGTTTTTTTGGAAGAAAAGCAACAATTAAATAGCCGATGAAAAAGAGCTTTGAAATGTATCTTCCGATGAATTCTCTGAAGAGAACTGTTATCCAAGAAAGAGTCCGCCCATCAAGTGATACAACCTTAATTCCAAACACCATTTTCCCTAATGTTTGGTTAAAGAATTTTGTCATCAACACAAAGTATAAATAAAAGACAACAGCAGTTGCAATTGATGCTGCACTAAACATATTATTTTCAGATAATGGTATGTCTAGCGCTCGAAAGGCTGGATAGATTAAGATACGATTTAAACTCCCGATTACAACTAAGTCTAATATATATGCCCAAAACCGCATCCAAAATCCTGCATAATGTGGCATGTCTTGAACAACTGGTCGAGATGTATGATCATGAACATGATTATTGCCCTGGACTCCTTCATGTGTAAGATCCATATTCAAGTTAGTCCCCCCTATTCTGCGTACAAATACATCATTCTAGGTGAATTTGGCTGCGATAATAGATGAACCAAAGTTGCCATCTCGATGTCTTCACTAAATATTTTTTTCGCACTCATAGAAAATAAAGATCCGAAACCAAAATTAGTTTCATATTCAACAACTTTGATATTTCCAAGATCGTAATCCTGTTTCATGGCTGCAACCGTATCTTCAAAATAACCAAGTTCGTCAATTAGATGATTTTCTTTCGCCTGTCTTCCATCATAAATTCTTCCGTCTGCAATACGACGAACCTCTGATTCAGACATATTACGGCCCTCTGCTATTACATCGACAAATCCTTGATAAGCATTATTGACCATTGTTTGAATAATGGTTCTTTCTTCTTCTGTCATTTCCCTGTTTGGAGACATGATATCCTTATACGGGCCACTTTTAATGGTTTCAAATTTCACACCATATTTTTCAGCTAATCCACTATAATTGATCCCCTGCATAATCACCCCAAGTGAACCTGTCATAGTGTCAGGTGTCGCAAATATTTTGTCTGCTGGGGCAGAAATATAGTATCCGCCAGAAGCCGCCATAGCTCCCATTGACACATAAATTGGTTTATCTGTTGCTTTTTTAAAATCCACTAGTTTCTTATGTATTTCCGCACTTTCGACAACACCACCACCCGGTGAATTCACTTTGAGGATAATACCCTTTACCGTTTTATCTTTTTCCGCTTTTTCAATCATTTTTAAGAATGTTTGATGTTGATATCCGGCTGTTTGGAAGAAGGAAGTCACGTCCTCGCCCGTATCCTGAATCACGCCATTAACAGACAAGACGAGAATTTTATCCATTCCTTTGCCTTCAATTACAACATTTTCGAGAAATTGTTCATTTGATGACGCTAAAAATTCATCAGAAAAACTACTGAAGTTTTTTGAGGCTAAATTTGTTGCGAAATTAAAAAAGACCGAAAATACAAATATAACTGCAGCAATTCCTAAAGCTGCCCACCGTTTTCCATTCATTTCTGTTTTCCTCCTACCTTGATGGATACTATTCAAAAATTGTTCAAAAATAAATACGATTCAAATCCAAAATAGTTTCATTTAATTGTTAAACTAATTGTAAGGGTTCATACTAGCTTTAATTGTTTAACCTATTCATTCACTGATTAATCACTAGGAGGGTATTTATATGGAACGCCGCAATCTCTTTTTCTTTTATAGAAAAGAAAAAAAACTAATTGAATATGTTGAAAAGCTAAATAAGTTGGCAAAAGAGCAGCAATTTACAGTTGTCGATAATGCAGCTAAAGCAAATATCATTGTCAGTATTGGGGGAGACGGTGCTTTCCTACAGGCAGTACGTCAAACAAATTTTCGCCAGGACTGTCTATATGTCGGGATCTCAACAACTGGTGCTTTAAACCTTTATTGTGATTTCCATGCTGATGAAACGGATAAAATGGCTGAAGCAATGTTAAATGAAAAAATTGAGGTTCGCCGTTACCCAATCATTGAGGTCAAGGTAGATAATAACCCCTCATTTTATTGTTTGAATGAATGCTCCATTCGATCCGCAATCATCAAAACCTTGGTTTTAGACGTCTATATTGATGATTTGCATTTTGAAACATTCCGTGGCGATGGCATTATCATTTCAACTCCAACCGGAAGCACAGCTTATAATAAATCGGTTAGAGGCGCTGTCGTAGACCCATTGCTTCCTTGTATGCAAGTCACTGAACTTGCGTCATTAAATACGAACCAATATCGCACTTTAGATTCTCCGTTCATTTTAAGTGGAACACGTAAATTAACATTGCGCGATGTACAGGATGGTAACGACTTTCCAACCATTGGGATGGACAATGAAGCCCTCAGCATCCGTAATGTAAAGCAAATTGATATTAAGTTAAGTGAGAAAAGAATTAAAACAGTAAAATTAAAAGATAATTCTTTCTGGGAAAAAGTAAAACGAACTTTTTTGTAAAGAATGTGCAAGGCGCGCCTGGAACTAGACAAGAAAGTAATCTAAAAAGACCAAGATTACCACTTGGTCTTTTGTTTATCGTTCATACATTACGGTATCATCAACGACTGTCATCATTACTTTTGCATTCAGAATTTCATCTTCATAAATTTGAAAAAGATCTTTATCTAGAATCGTAAAATCCGCTTTAAACCCTGGAGCAATTTTTCCCAGACTGTCCTCTTTTCCGATAGCATACGCACTTCCCGTTGTAAACAACTGAACAGCCTCGTAGACGGAGATTCTTTGTTCAGGCATGTAAACCTCTTCTTCGCCAGGTTTCTTTCTTGTAACGGCTGCATGAATACCTAAAAGGGGATCAATCGGTTCAATCGGTGCATCAGATCCTCCTGCACAATGAAGTCCTTCCCGCAACAAAGTCTTCCATGCATAACAATTTTCCATATTCGTTTCACCAATTCTTTCAACTACCCATGGAAAATCTGAAACAACAAATCTTGGCTGAATATCGAGAATGAGTGGTAATTGTTTTGCTCGCTCGATTAACTCTTTTCGTAATATTTGAGCATGTATCAGACGGTCTCGTTGATTTTCTAATGGCGGAAATTCTTCTATAGCATCTAGCACATATTCAAATGCAAGGTCTCCTATCGCATGAACTGCAACCGGCATCTTAAAGCGTCTTGCCTTTTGAACAAGTGCTTTAAGTTCATCAAGTGGGTGGATGGCTACTCCAGAAGTATCAGGTGAATCATTATACGGATGACTGAGCAATGCGGTTCTGCCTCCGAGAGAGCCATCAGCAAAAATTTTCATTGCACCTAACTCTAGTAAATCTTCCTTCTCACCAAATTTATACCCTAAATGGTGCATATCTTCAACTACCTCATGATGTACTAAAAGATTTGCACGAAATTTACAATTGTCTTCATTAATTATTTTTTGAAATGCTTTATAGGTACGTAAAAATCCGCCATAATAATTCAAATCCTCCGTATGTCCACCAACAAGACCTACTCGAAGACAATCTTTAATTGACGAATGAAGCGCATTTTGAATGTATTCTTCGGTTACGGCTGGAATTACTTTTTTAACAAGCTCCTGTGCTTGATCTAACAAGTAGCCTGTAGCATTTCCATTAAGATCCCTTACAATTACTCCACCTTCAGGATTTGGCGTTTCGTCCGTAATGCCTGCCAATTCTAATGCCTTTGTATTTACAACAACAGCATGTCTGCAAATCCTTTTTAACATGAGCGGATAATTAGGTGCTAGTTCATCGAGTTCATTTCTATGGAAAATCTTTCGATCAGGAAGTTGGTTTTCATTCCAACCTTCTCCAATAATCCATTGGCCTGCTGGCTTATCTTTTATATATTCTTGAATTGCGTTCGAAATTTGCGTGGAAGATGTCATGTTAGAAAAATCGAGCTTTAACAGCTTTTCGCCATGGCCTATGAGGTGCATATGGCTATCTACAAACCCCGGAAACATCGTATTTCCTTTTAGGTCCATTCTTTTTGTAATTTGAGAATTATAGTTATTCTCTAATTCATCCTTAAATCCTGTGGCAATGACGGTCCCATCTTCTACAAATACAGCTTCAACCACATTTTGTTCTCGTTCCATTGTGTATATTCGTCCACCCGTCCATAAAGTTCCCATATTTCATCTCACCTATCTTTTTTTTGCATTTTAGTCTTTTATTTCTACTAAAAAGGTTTCTGGTCCAGTTGGATAGAGGCTTCCTCCTTTGGGCTCAACACTTGCTTTAATCATTTTAAATTTATTGATATCCATCCCTTGCATATACATTTTCGACGAACCATTTTTAGTTGGTATTATGGCACCTTGCATATCTTCATTTTTATAAATAATCCACAATTGGTGATCTTGACTTTCCAAATTTGCCAGCCCATTGATTTCAATAAGCAACTCTTTCGTAACGTTATTAATCCAAATTCCGCCATTTATGTTATTTCTTTGAGAGAGAGGTACAATATTAAACTGCCTCGTATCTGGATTTTCTAAGAAAGTTGTAGCGTGTTGTTCCTGTAAATCTTTCATTGTAAGCTTATTATTATTAATAGAATATAGGTTTGCCAAGCCTGTTAATAGAACGGCACTCGCTGCCACACTACCGAATTTAAGCAACATGTGTGATTGTCGTTTCTTCTTCACCTCTATATTTTGTTGAATTTTTTTCCAAACATCTTCTTTTTTATCTAGAGTAAATGTAGCTAAATTTGGTTCAACTGATACTATTTTAGCCCAATGATTCATTCTTTCATGACAACGGGGACATTGTTCCATATGTAGTTTAACTACATTGGATTCCAATTCATTTAGTTGACCTAATGTAAAATCTATTAATTTTTGCTCTGTAACATGTTTAACCATTATTATTATCACCACCACTAGATTCCATCCACCTTATTAGCGGCTTCTGCTTTCTAAGATTGTTAATCCCATAGCGAATTAATGATTTAATTGACCCTAATGGTTTTTCCATTGAGTCCGCAATCTCTTTATGAGTTTCTCCCTGAAAATAGGACCTAATAAGGGCTTCCCTTTGTTCATCTGGAAGATGATTTAATGCTTCAATAATAATGCTTTTTTGTAACTCTGAAAGAAATTGAAGATCGGCCCCTTTTTCTTTTTTCGTTAAAATGTCTTCTAATCGGTTGATTAGGATAGGCTTATTTTTTCGCAATCGGTCCAGTGAACGACTTTTTGTTTTTATAGCTAGCCATGCTCTTACACTCCCTTTAGAAGAATTGTATTGTCTTATTTTTTGAAAAACCTCTAGAAACACATCATGACTTACATCCTCTGCCTCTCTATGGTCCCCTATTATGTGTAATGCAATATTGTACACAAACGAATAATGCTTTTCATAAAAAAGGTCAAAAGCTTCGCGAGAACCATTTAGAATTTTTTGCAATAATTCAATGCTTTCCTGATTTTGGTCCATAAAAATCGCCTCTGATTATCTTTTAAATAAATTTTACAAATTTTTTTCAAAAATATAAATCCATTTATCTATTTTTCTCGTATCAAGGATGAAAAAATGTAGGAGGTAAGAAAATGAAGCCAATTTTTATTCGGATTATTTCAATTTTTGTAGTTACTTTGTCAATCTTAAGTGTTGAAAAGGTTCATGCTGCCGAAAATATTTCCTTATTTACTCCTTTCACGGGAATTTCGGCAACTCCCGGTGAAACGATTTCTTATTCCATTGATGTAATCAATACTGGTTCAACTATTCAAAACATGTCTTTTGAATTTGAAAACATGCCGGAAGGATGGGACTACACCATTTCATCAGGTGGAAGAGATATCCGTGAATTTTCCGTTAAAGGAAATAGTGAGGAAACAGTGAATGTTGATATTATTGTCCCATTAGATGCAAAAAAGGCTGATTATCGTTTTTCCTTAGTTGCTTCTGATGAGGGTAACAAAAGTAGATTACCATTGCTTATAACGCTAACTGAACAAGGTTCCTTTGAATCCGAGCTAACATCTGATCAAAAAAATTTACAAGGTCATGCCGATTCAAATTTCACCTATACGGTAAAGTTACGAAATCGTACTGCAGAGCAACAAAATTATGCGCTAAATTCAACAGTAGAGAAAGGATGGGGGGTTCGATTTAAAACAGGGTCGGACGCCATTTCTTCCATTACAATTGAACCCAATGAGACAAAAGATGTTACCGTTGAGGTTACTCCTCCTGAAGATGTAAAAGCGGGAACTTATAAGATTCCAATAAGTGCCTCAACAGGTACTACCTCGGCAGATTTACTATTAGAAGCAGTTATAACAGGTTCTTATGGAATAGAAATCAGTACACCAACTGGAAATCTAAGTACAGATATAACAGCAGGTAATGACCGAGTCATTGATCTTGTAATCACAAATACTGGAACAGCTCCTTTAGTTGATGTAAATATTACGTCCAACACACCTCCAAATTGGGAAACTGAATTCGATTCTAGTTCTATAGCAGAGCTTAAGCCTGGAGATTCTAAGACCATTAAGGCTACCATTATTGCTCCTGATGAAGCAATTGCAGGAGACTATGTTACTGAATTTACTGCATCAGCAGCTGAAACTTCCGCAAAAGCGGCGTTCCGTGTTTCTGTTGAAACGTCCACGTTATGGGGTGTAGTTGCAATCCTTATAATACTTGGAGTACTTGGCGGATTATATTACATCTTTCGAAAATATGGGAGGAGATAAAGTTGCTGGAAACTGATCCTATTATTAAACTAGAACAGCTAACAAAGCGTTATGAACATCAATTTGCCGTGCAAAATCTGTCTCTTTCCATATCGAAAGGTGAAATATTTGGTTTACTTGGACCAAATGGTGCCGGTAAAACTACAACTATTTTAATGATGCTAGGGCTAAGTAGCCCAAGCTCAGGAGTAGTTCAAGTTTGTGGCATTGATTCTACGCGTAATCCAATTAAAATTAAGCAAAAGGTAGGGTATTTACCAGATGATGTAGGCTTTTATCATCATATGACAGGCCTAGAAAATCTTCTCTATACGGCAAGTCTAAATAATATTAATCGGAAACAAGCAATTGCTAGAGCAGAGATGCTGTTAAAAAGGGTAAATCTTATGGATGCGGCACATAAAAAGACAGGTAAATACTCGAGAGGGATGCGGCAAAGACTTGGTTTAGCAGATGTGCTTATGAAAGACCCTGAAGTTATTATTCTAGACGAACCAACACTTGGCATTGACCCCGAAGGTGTGAGAGACTTTTTACATCTTATTAAGGAATTAAAAGAAAAAGATCAGAAGACCATTTTACTTTCTTCACACCATCTGCACCAGGTTCAACAAATCTGTGACCGTGTTGGAATATTTGTTGATGGCAAGTTGCTGGCTCATGGTAATTTGGAAGAACTTATCCAGCAGCTTTTATTAGAGGATACCATTGTGATTAAAGTCATTGCTAGTTCAATTCATGAACGAGTATTAAATGAATTAAAAATGCTTGAAGATGTGAATAAAGTTGAAGTATTAAACGAAAACTCGCTTGAGATTTACTGTAAGAAGGATATGACTGCCTCTATTAGTCGTACCATTATTCATTCAGGGGCCTCTTTGCACCATATTAGCAAAAAGGATTTTGGACTAGATGAAATTTACCACCGTTATTTTGAAGGGCGTGAAGTTCATGAATCTCGCTAATTTACAGAAAAAAGTCTTTCACAATCGAAGCAGTTTAAATGTAAATAAGATAATCAAGAATCCCGATGTATTTTTAGCCATAGTTCGTAAAGAATTTACGGATAATATTACGAGCTGGCGTATCATCATTCTTCTTGGAATTATTACACTTACCTGCATTGGTTCACTTTATACTGCAGTTTTGACTATTCAAGATTCACTTGAGTCGACTGAAGATGCCCAAGTAATAGCTAGAGATTCATACTTGTTTTTAAAGTTATTTACAGTATCAGACGGAACACTGCCATCCTTTATCACGTTTGTAGGTTTTCTTGGCCCCCTTCTTGGAATTGCATTAGGCTTTGATGCGATAAATTCAGAACGAAATAAAGGAACGTTAAGCCGGCTGATGGCACAGCCAATCCCTAGAGATTTTGTAATCAATGGAAAATTTGTTGCAGCCCTGTTAATTAACATTGTATTATTTTTTTCATTGGGTTTTCTTGTGATGGCCCTTGGTATTTTGATTTTAGGGATTCCACCAACGTTGGAAGAGTTTAGTAGAATATTCTTTTTCCTACTTTTATGCATTGTATATATTGCTTTCTGGTTAAATCTTGGTATTTTGTTTTCAATCTATTTTAGGCAGGCTGCTACTTCTGCTTTGTCCAGTATCGCTGTCTGGTTATTTTTCAGTTTGTTTTATTCCATGATTGTAGGGCTAATTTCAAAATCCTTTTTAAATCCTGCTGAGAATCCGAGCACTGAGGAAATCCTAAGTAAGCAGGGCATGGTTTTAAATATGCTCCGATTATCACCAAGCTATTTATTTAATGAATCGACAGCAACACTTCTTTCACCTACTGTAAGAAGTCTTGGTCCACTAACCATGGAGCAAACGATAGGGGCTGTTGCTAGTCCATTGCCATTAACGCAGAGTCTTTTACTAATTTGGCCTCAACTAACTGGTTTAATTGCTGCATCATTAGTATGCTTTGCTATTGCATATATCTTATTTATGAGACAAGAAATTCGGGCATAGTAGAAAGAAGAAAAGCCAATCCACAGAGATTGGCTTTCCTTCTTTTATATTTTATGTTAAGCTTTTGCAATTTCGGCCTGTCTAAGCTCAATTCTTCTAATTTTTCCTGAAGTTGTCTTTGGTAGGTCACTCACAAATTCTATTTTCCTTGGATATTTATATGGTGCCGTCATTTGTTTTACATGTTCCTGAAGGTCTTTGATAAGATCCTCATTAGCAGCTATCCCCTCACGTAAGACAACAAATGCCTTTACAATATTGCCTCGAACTTCATCAGGACTTGCCACAACTGCACATTCTTTTACAGCAGGATGTTTAACAAGTGCATCTTCAACCTCGAATGGTCCAATCGTATAGCCTGAACTTATAATAATATCATCTGCTCGTCCTTCAAACCAGAAATAGCCATCTTCATCTTTTTTGGCTTTGTCCCCTGTAATATAGTAATCCCCTCGATATTGCATGGCTGTTCGTTCAGGGTCTTTGTAATATTCCTTGAAAAGGGCTGGTGTTTCTACATGAACTCCGATATCTCCTACTTCACCTATAGCACAAGGTTTTCCAAACTCATCGACAATTTCTACATGATTGCCTGGTGTTGGCTTGCCCATTGAGCCTGGTTTAATAGTCATTCCTTTTAAAACACCAACTAATAATGTATTTTCTGTTTGCCCATATCCATCACGAACTTCTACATCAAATTCTCTTTTGAATGTATCGATTACTTCCCGATTTAAAGGTTCACCCGCTGAAACAGCACTATGTAAATCAGGCAGTGAGTACTCGGCCAAATTCTCTACCTTTGCCATTAGACGATACTCGGTTGGTGTACAGCATAAGACATTAATTTTATAGGTACTTAGTAATTCTAAGTATTTATTAGGATCAAATTTGCCGAAGTACACAAATCCTGTCGCACCACTTCCTAATGTTGAAAGGAATGGACTCCAAATCCATTTTTGCCAACCGGGACCTGCTGTAGCCCAAACGGTATCTGTTTCATTAATGCTTAACCAATAGGGTGCTGCTGTTTTTAGATGTGCATATGCCCAGCCATGTGTATGAACAACACCTTTTGGATTCCCAGTTGTTCCAGAAGTATAGGATAAAAATGCCATGTCGTCCTTGCTTGTTTCTACTACATTTAGTTCATCAGATTGGTTTTTCATACACTCTTCTAACGATACCCAACCATCAACTTTATCTCCAACTACAAACTTATGAATAAGATCAATATTTTCAATTGATAAAAATTGATCACAATAAGGGTGGTAGCTAATGATCGCTTTAACATCTCCATGTATGATTCGGTATTGAAGATCTTTCGTACGGAGCATTTCAGAGCTTGGGATGACTACTAATCCCGCTTTCAATGCACCTAAATAAACCATATATGCTTCTACTAGACGAGGAACGATAACTAACACTTTGTCACCTTTCCTAAGGCCGTTGCTAATTAAAGTATTTCCAATTCGATTTACTTTTTTGAAGAGGTCTACGTATGTGATTTCCTTTTTGGTCCCCTGCTCATCTTCCCATTTTATTGCAATCTTTTTTGGGTCATTTGCATACTTTTCAATTTCCTGAACAAGGTTATACATTGCAGGCGCAATTAAATCTTCTCTTTTCACGATTATTCCTCCTCCGCTTTTATAGTCTAATTATATAAAATAATAGAATCAAATTGGAAGGGGTTATGTGAAAATTTTATGACCAGGTTATAATATCAGCTTCCAATAAGTCATAAGCATTAAAAAAGGACGGGTATTAGCCCGTCCTTGTAGCCATTTTATTTATATTTTTTAGAAGTTACCTCCGCTCATATGTGATTGAGCGAAAGATACTAAACGCTTAGTGATTTCTCCACCAACAGATCCGTTAGCACGAGAAGTTGTATCAGCACCAAGGTTTACACCGAATTCTGATGCAATTTCATATTTCATTTGATCGATAGCTTGTTGAGCACCAGCTACTAGAAGTTGGTTACTATTGTTGTTGTTTGCCATGTGACTTCACCTCCTTGTGAGTATATAATGTGTAAAATCACATGGCATAATGCATGTAAACCGCTGGTAAATGTTCACAACAAAAGAATGATTTTCTACTAGAATAAGTCCTCTATTTCTTGTTTTTTTGAGCCATCTAGTGTAAGAACTTCTGTTTCTTGGACTGCTTTTTCAATTAAGCTTTCAAAATCTGTGTAGCTTTCATAATGAGCTACTTTCTCCAGTCTTGGTCTTGTTTTTGGTGCCGCTGGTGTAAAGATGGTACAGCAGTCCTCAAACGGACGAATTGAAATATCATGTGTATTGATTTTCTTTGCCATATCAATAATATGAAACTTATCTATTGTTACAAGAGGACGAATAATCGGTGTGTTTGTGACATTGTTTATAACATGCATACTTTCCAATGTCTGACTAGCTACTTGTCCTAAACTTTCACCAGTTACGATCGCTAGCGCATTACGTCTTCTTCTGATCTCGTCCGTGATTCGCAGCATCATCCGACGAGTTGAAATCAACGTATAGTTTTCCGGAATTTGCCTTTGTATTGTGGTCTGAATTTCAGTGAATGGCACAATATGAAGCTTAATCGTTCCAGAAAAATCAGTAAGCTGCTGTGCAAGGTCAATCACCTTTTGGCGTGCACGTTCGCTTGTATAAGGTGGACTGTGAAAATGTACTGCCTCTACTGTTAATCCCCTTTTCATAGCTAGGAACCCGGCAACAGGGCTATCTAGTCCGCCTGAAAGCATAAGCATGGCTTTCCCACTTGAGCCAACTGGAAGTCCGCCTAAACCCCTCTCATCCTTAAAGGTAATGTATGTCGCTTCCTTACGAACCTCGACACGCATATTAATATCAGGGGTATGCACATTGACATTGATTCCCTTAACATTCTTTAAAATATGTGCGCCTAGCTCATAATTTAACTGATTCGAGTCAAGCGGAAAGGCTTTATCAGAACGTCGAGCCGAGATTTTAAATGATTTCCCCTCATGTTCTAGCTGTTGGATGGCGGCAAGTACGCCTTCTTTAATCTGCTCCATTTCACTTTCAACTTTTAAGGCTAAACTAAAGGACTGAATTCCTATGATATTTTTAAGAATCTCTACTATTCCCTCATGGGGTTCACCATTTAGCTTTATATAAATTCGGTCTCTTGTTTTTTCAAACGTAAGTCCTTTGTAATCTGTAAGTTTTCTTACTATATGATGTACTAGTTTATTAATGAATAAATTACGATTTCGACCTTTTGTAGTAATTTCGCCAAATCGTATTAAAATGTGATCATATTCCATTTCTTTCCCCCATTACATTTTGTAATTTCTGTATTGAATTTTCAATTGCAGTTATTATCTGCGGAACCTCTTCTAATTGATTTTGATGAGAAAGACTGATTCGAATCGAGCTATTCGCTTGGGCGACAGGTACTCCCATGGCAATCAATGTTTTACTCGGTTCATTATTCTTCGATGAGCATGCTGAGGTAGTTGACACGAAAATTCCCTTTTCCTCTAATAAATGTACAAACACCTCAGGTTTTAGCCCATCGATTGAAAAATTAATAATATGTGGAGCACTGTGTTTCACAGGTGTATGAATTGTAACTCCATTCATAATTGATAATTTGTCGATAATCGCCTTTTTTAAAACTGTGAGATGTTGGATATTTGCATCTCTATTCTCCATCGTCATTCGTAATGCTTTTGCTAAGGCAACAAAGCCTGCTACATTTTCTGTACCTGACCTTTTTTGCATTTCTTGGTCCCCGCCAGCGATTAAGGATTTAATTCGTACACCTTGGCGGACAAAAACCACTCCAGTTCCTTTAAGTCCATTAAACTTATGCCCTGAAATCGTACATAAATCAAGTTTCGCCTTATTAAAATTTAAATGGGTTTTACCTATTCCCTGCACATGGTCAACATGATAAATAATCTTCGGATACTTTTCTAAAAGCTTGCCAATTTCTTCAACCGGTTGGATTGAGCCTACTTCATTATTTACATGAATAACCGAAACTAATATCGTATCATTACGGATAGCTTGCTTTAAATCTTCAATCGATACTACTCCACCTTCGTCAACTGGAAGATATGTTATTTCAAATCCGAGGTCTGTCAATTGTTTGCAGGCTTCACTGACAGATGGGTGCTCAATTGAGGTTGTAATAATATGTTTGCCTCGTTTTTGATATTGTAGAGCAATCCCCTTAATTGCAAAATTATTCCCCTCTGACCCGCCTGATGTAAAAATAATCTCCTGTGGCTTTACGTGTAAAAGGGATGCAATCTGTGAACGTGATTGTTCTAAAAGCTTTTCAGCTTGTCCTCCAATTCCATGTAAGGAAGAGGGATTACCAAAATAATTTGTTGCAACTTTTATATACGAATCAATAACATCATCAAATGGTTTAGTTGTTGCACTGTTATCTAAATAAATCATATAATTTCCCCTAATAAGCATTATTTGCATCAAAATCATACCATAAATTCATAGAATTAAAAAAGGAAAGGACCCCAATTTGAGGTCCTTACTTTTCACTATCGTCATCTAACAATACTTCAATTTTTTTAAGTGCTCCCGGATCTACATCCTCAATTGCAGTGGCAGCTTGCTCAAGTGCAAGAGCATATTCAAAATTCCTAAAAGAATTTTCTGCCTCTAGTAAACTCACCGCTATTTTTGGATTTCTGCTGCGATATCGATTTCCATACTGAATGACTTTTTCTGCAAGATATACTTGCTCTATCATTTCTTCTGTATTTTTATGAGTTTGTGAAATTAAATCAAGTGCATTTTGTAGAGCTTGATTCACCGTATTCATATTTAGTGGTTTTTCCTCAAGCGTAGACATAACTTGCGTTAGAGATAATTTCGCTTCGGACAATAGTTCAGAATATTTAATCGGCAGGCCTGGTATATTGCTTTTTGAAATAAGGCGTTTTGCATCTGCAAGTTGTTTCTTCATTTCTAAAATTTGTTCTCTTGCATGAAGCTCATCCTTGCGAAGAGTTTTCAGCATCTCTGAGTATTGTAAGTGCTCTTCCTTCACATCTTGGATCATGCCGTAAACTTCTTCAAGCTCTTTTCTAATTAATGAATAGGCAATCTTGTCATCCTCAAGCCTTGCTTGAATTGAAACGTACTGTTTCACAAGTTGCTTGATTCGCTTTACGATAGTCCGGTGACGCTCCAAATCATGGTCATTTAAATGATAGCTTTGCTGCACAAATGCTGTCTCTTCTTCAGTACTCTTACTCCCCTCAATCAGCTCTTCAAGATCCTGTTCTATTTTTTCGACCTCATTATTAACAAACTGATTTGCCTTTACTTCAGCTTCAAGTAAATCATAGATTGTATCGAGGGATTCTTGAGTCTCATCCAAGCCCTTTTTCGCTTCTTCCAGTTTGAGCTCTTCAACTAAAGTAACATACTGAGCTAATTGTTCCTTCATTCGTTCTATTTCTTTTTCAATTTGATGATGTTCGAGTGAATAGCCTTCCTGTTCCATTTGACTATATCCGTCTGAAACTTCATTTAATTGGTTTGGAATTGCACTCTGGCATTCATGCAGTAAATGAGGAATTTCGTCCATCTGCTGCCTCGTCACAGTAAGAGCTTCTTTAATGAGGAGCACTATTTCCCTTGCTTCGAAATAATTCCCATTTGTTGTAGCTTCTTCAAATTCCTTAAATTTTACATAAATACCTTCTAGATTCGTTTCAAGCTGTTTTTCTGCACCACCGAAAGTATGACGGTGTGCAAGTAAATTCTTCTTTAACTCACGATATAATTGATTTAATTCATCTACCTCGATGCGATTTTTTTCTTCGCTACCAACTAGCTCTTTAAGTTCCTCCAAAATGACCGCAATATTACTTTCAGCATCATTTAAAATGGCTTCGATTTGGGCAAGAACCCTTTTCGCTTTTCCAAAACGATATTTATCTGCTAAGTCTTCAGCATCAAATAATAATTCCTCGACATCTGGAAGTGCGACAGTGACAATTTCATCCCACTGTTTTCGCCAGCGTTCAAACAATTCTTCCGTTTGACCTGTCATGTTGAGATCTTTTACCTTTGCTATTTCATCGGTAACTGGTCGATTCATCATATCTATTTTCCATGCTTCCAGCCGATCAACATCTTTATATATCTTTTTTCTCGAATAAAATCCAAAAATAGCAACTGCACCAACTACTACGATTATGCCGATTATGATTTCCATAATTTGGCCTCCTTGCTCCCACAATCAATCTCGTTCTAGACATTTATGTATTTATCTATATAAATTCTTTTCAAATGTTTTTATAATGTATTTATGATACCATGTAAACGACAATTTTTGACTAAAACTTTTAAAATTTTTTACAAATTTTATAGAAAACGAGGGATTTGTCGATGAAAGCAGATGGTCATGTCCACACCCCCTTCTGTCCACACGGTACGAAGGATGCATTTGAGGAATATATTGCACGTGCTCTTCAATTAGGATTTGATGAAATTTCATTCACTGAGCATGCTCCACTCCCAGCACGTTTTGCTGATCCCACACCTCAAAAGGATAGTGGAATGGATGCAGATGATTTAGAACACTATTTTAAAGTTTTATCAGAGCTTCAAAAAAAATTTGCTTCTGAGATTAAAATTAATATCGGATTAGAGGTCGACTTTATTGAGGGCTATGAAGAGGATACAAAGGCCTTTTTAAATGAGTATGGTCGCTTTTTAAATGACAGTATTCTATCTGTTCATTTCCTAAAAAACGGCAATCAGTACGATTGTCTCGACTATAGTCCTGATACGTTCGCAAAGATGATACAGGATTATTCATCAGTAGACGCTGTGTATGAAGCTTATTATGATACATTGCTGTGTTCAGTCACATCAGACCTTGGACCGTTTAAACCAAAAAGAATAGGTCATATAACACTTGTTCATAAATTTCAAAAAAAATTCCCTACATCAACAAGTTTCGATGATAGAATCAATAAGATTCTAGACAAGATTGCAGACTACGGGCTATCTTTGGACTATAATGGGGCGGGTATTAATAAGCCTCTCTGCAGGGAAGTATATCCCCCTGAACAAATTATAAGAGAGGCAATAAAACGAAAAATCCCTCTTGTCTATGGTTCCGATGCCCACAGCAGGAAGGATTTAAATCAAGGGTTTGAAAATTTATATAAAAATGCGGTGTTAGTTTCGCCGACTACAAATTAACAGGAAAAGGTGTTACATTATTTTTCACCGCTTGTGGCTGTCTACAGATTGTCGTGTTAACCCATTTTTCAATTTCATGGCAATATTGTTCTGTTACATACAGTTCATATGGCATTAAATGTAGAACCTCTGACATATATTGAGGATGTAAATATGGCATCGATAGCATGCCCTTTAATTGCATGATGGCATAAGGAATCGGAATAAGGGCAAACTCCTGTTGTTTCATCCCTGTTTCAAAAATGGTTTGAAAATAATATTTTTCCTTTGCCATATAGGTGGTCATGATTTCACGAATCAATGTGGTATCGAAAGTTATTTCCCTTTGGACAAATCGTGATAGCAAACGATTTTCCTTTTGGTATTCCATAATGCCTCTGATCGCTAGCACTAAACATTCCCTAGCAGTTCTATTATCCAATTCAATATAGGCATGTTCAACGATTGTCAAATATCCCTCTAGGTAAGAGGAAACCAGATACTCAAGTAACCCTTCTTTATTCCCAAAATAATAGGAGATATTGGCTACATTACAATTTGCTTTTTTTGCAATCTCACGAACTGTTGTGCCATCAAAGCCCTTTGTATTAAATAAAAAAACGGAAGAATCGATAATTTTTTGTTTCATGCTATTATTTTTCATAACCAACCCACCTTACCCTTATTAATGTATAGATTTCGATACGCTTTGGCCGATTCCTTTAAGATCTTATCGACAAGTCACGCGCTTTAAGCTATATTTGATATAATTTATGTAGGAATTACTCAAATGGAGGGGAACATTCATGTTTAATGTCGAACAATATAAAGGGAATAAAGTAGAAGACTATCAACTTGTAACTAAACAACTACAAGCTTTACTAGAAGATGAGCAAGACCAAATCGCTAACTTAGCAAATGCATCAGCATTGCTTAATCAATTCTTGAACAATGTCAATTGGGTTGGGTTCTATGTAAAAAAAGGAGATGAACTCATTCTTGGTCCTTTCCAGGGGCTACCTGCATGTGTAAGAATTCCTATGGGACGTGGGGTTTGTGGTACTGCGGCACAAAATCAAAAGACTGAAAGAGTGGCAGATGTCCATCTTTTCCCAGGCCATATTGCTTGTGACAGTGCTTCTCAATCAGAAATTGTTATTCCAATAATGAAGAATGGCGAAGTATTTGGTGTACTAGATATCGATAGTCCAGTCAAGGAACGCTTCGATGAAGTGGATCAACAATGCCTAGAAGAATTTGTAAAAGTTTTAGAAAAGCATCTATAAAATTGTTTGAAGCCAGTCGGGATCGGTTCCCAACTGGCTTTTTTCAACTAAATTCGCCTTAGTGTAAATAAAGTTATACGTTTAATGCTTGGTTTAAATCTTCCCAAATATCCTCCCATGCTTCTAAACCTACCGATAGGCGAATTAAATTATCGGTAATTCCCATTTTTAATCGAGCTTCCTCTGGTACAACCGCATGTGTCATGGTGGCTGGGTGTTGGATAAGAGTTTCTGTATCACCAAGACTCACTGCAATTTTAGCTAACTTTACCCGATTTAACATAGTTTGTGCATCCTTCTTTGACCCTTTAATTGTAAAGGATATTAATCCACCAGGCTTACGCATTTGTTTTTTCATTATCTCATGTGCAGGGCTTTCTGCATCTCCAGGGTAAAAAATTTGCTCCACATTTTTATGTTCTTTTAGCAATGAGGCAATTTTCTCCGTATTGTCACAATGGCGGTCCATGCGTACTGGAAGTGTTTTTAACCCACGTAGTAAAAGCCAGGCATCGAATGGAGACATGATCCCACCTATATCCTTTTTCGTTGTCATCGCCACTTGTTGGATAAAATCCTTTTTTCCGACGACAAGGCCAGCGATTACATCACCATGTCCTCCGATATACTTTGTTGCACTATGAACGACAATATCACAGCCTATTTTAATTGGTTGTTGCAAATAAGGTGAACAAAAGGTATTATCAACAACAACTGGGATTTTATGCCGTTTAGCGATTTTTACAACCTTCTGTAAATCAATGAGTTTCATGGTTGGATTAATCGGAGTCTCAATGTAGATTACTTTTGTTTGTGGAGTTATTTTAGAAAGAATTTCATCATCATCATCCATATCACTCAAATCATGATCAATATTGTATTTCTCCTTCATCATTTGAAGAAGGCCAAACGTACATCCATATAGTCCTTGTGAACAAAGGATATGATCACCCGATTTGGTTAAGGCAAGCAATACAGCAGATACCGCAGCCATTCCTGACCCAAATGAAAGTCCAGCTTCCCCACCTTCCAATAAGGCAATCCTTTCTTCCAATAGCTTAACCGTCGGATTACCCAAACGGGAATAGATATATCCCTCTTCGTTACCGGCAAAACGCGCTTCTCCTTGTTCAGCCGATTCAAAAGTAAAGGTTGACGTTTGATAAAGTGGTGGTGTTAAGCTCCCATTAGAGGAAGTTGATCCACCACCACCGTGAATCGCCAATGTATCAAAATATTTACTTTCATGGAACATGCTCCTTAATCCCCCTTTAAAACATTTGCTTCTATCATTAGCATATGACAAGTATGCTTGTTTTGAAAGCGTTTTCTAATCTCTTAGAGGTTTAGTTGGATTAATGCGTTGAAATCCTTTTTCTTTGAACCTGAGCTTTTCTCACAACAAGAAAAGACATCCAATTATGAATGTCTTTCAATCAGTTTATTTTCACTTGCAATGACTTTATTTTTCCCAGATTGCTTAGCTACGTAGAGGGCATTATCTGCACGGTGGAATAGACTATGGAATGTTTCTTTGCATTCCTTGTGCCATGTGGCAACACCACAGGATATCGTTACTTTTGGATTTGATTGCTGTTCGACTCTTTTTCCAAGCCGCTCAGCAACAGCCATCCCTGCAGTTAGACCCACTCTAGGCAAATAAATTGCCAACTCTTCTCCACCCCATCTGGCTCCTATATCGTTATCACGGATATTTTCCTTAATTAAATTCGCAATTTGAAGGAGTGCTTCATCCCCTACTTGGTGTCCGTATGTATCATTGATTACTTTGAAATCATCAATATCAATTAAAATAAACGTTCCAAAAGCATCTGTTTCCAGTGATTCCTGGACACAATCTTCTAAGTGATTACGTGAATAGAGCTTTGTTAAATAATCAGTAATCACCAACTTTTCAAGTTCCTCCCGAAGAATTGAATTTGTAAAAGCCAAGGATGAATGATGAATTAACGATTGGAGAAGCTTAAATTTATCGAAAGAAAAGAAATAAGGTAATTCATGGAGGACAATTGCAACCCCTAAGATTTCATTGCGTTGCACCATGGGTACAGCCATCATGGAACGATAGGAGATCACGCTAAATGCTGGGTTGACCTGTAAATCCCCAATGAAAAGAGGCTCTTTATCCGTTAAGATCCTCTCAAGGCTATATAAAACATAGGTCTCCCCATTCCCTTCTTCAAAAAAAGTAGTACTTCCAGGAAGTACCTCTATTTGCTCATTCGATTGTAAAAAGAAACCAACCTCATTGGCACCAAAAGAATTTTTGATTTGGGATGACATAAATGTCAATGTATCTGTTAATCTCAAATTTGAGTTTAATTTATGGGAAGTTTCATTAATTAGCTGAAGATCCGCAATTAATTGCTTTGATTGTTGGTAAAGCTGAGCATTTTCGAATGCATGTCCAGCTGTATTCGCTAATAATCCAATAAACTGAATTTCCGAAGTAGGAAAATCCAACACATCATGAGCATTGATTTTCAACACTCCATAAACGCCCTGACGTCCTTTTAGAGGAGCATAAATAATGGACATTTTTTCAGCAACCACATTTTCAAGCTGCAATTTCCCAGTTACAAACGCTTGCATAACAGGCGAGTTTTCGCCAAGTTCATATTCCTTTATTTCCTTAATTGGAATAACTTTATGCCTCGTGTTATCATGTGCGAGAAATAAGGTAAAAGTGAATGATGGGTATACATCTTGTAATGTATTTATAACCTCTTCAAGCACAGCATCAATATCCATCGTTGAATGAAACTTTGAGGTTACTCTGAATAGCTGCTCATATCTTAATTCTTCATTTGGAAACTTCATGATTAATCACCCATCTGACGTTTATACTTTCTACATTCATTATAATAGAAAATGCACGAAAAATGTCTCATATTCTCTTAAAAAATCCAAATTTATTACAATAATGATGTTTAAAATTGAAAAATCTCCAAATAAGCACAAGTTTCCACCTACCTTTTGTATAATTTCATGAAAACTTGACTTCCTAATCTAAAAATCATATAATGGTCGTTGTGTAAAATATTGCAGCAAATGTGAGTAGGTTTTTGTTCTATTTTGTTCCTCTACTGGGTGTTTAAGCCCATAGATGGTGTATCGGGTAACTCTTGGCTGCTAGGGCGAAGGTACATGAAAACAAAATAGTCAAAAGCATCTAGCACATCTGTTTTTATTTTACAACAAAATAAAAACATTGAAGGAGGAGTCATTCATGGCTCGTTATACTGGTCCAAGCTGGAAATTATCCCGTCGTCTTGGAATCTCATTAAGTGGTACTGGTAAAGAATTAGAAAAGCGTCCTTACGCTCCTGGACAACATGGTCCAAACCAACGCAAGAAGCTTTCTGAATATGGTTTACAATTACAAGAAAAGCAAAAGCTTCGTCACATGTACGGTGTGAATGAGCGTCAATTCCACAACACATTTGTTAATGCAAGTAAAATGCATGGGGTACTTGGTGAAAACTTCATGATTCTTCTTGAATCACGTTTAGATAACCTAGTTTACCGTCTTGGACTTGCACGTACTCGTCGTGCAGCTCGTCAATTAGTTAACCATGGTCATATTCTTGTTGACGGAAAACGTGTTGATATTCCATCTTACCGTGTAAAACCTGGTCAAGCAATTGCAGTTCGTGAAAAGTCTCGTAACCTTGTTACAATCAAGGAAGCGATCGAAGCTACTACATTTGTACCAGAATATTTAACTTTTGATGCTGATAAATTAGAAGGAACATTCACTCGTTTACCTGAGCGTTCTGAATTACCAGCTGAAATTAACGAAGCATTCATCGTTGAGTTCTACTCACGTTAATCTTCCGAAAGAGGAAAGGGACATCCCTTTCCTCTTTTTTTTATACAAAATAAGGTGCCCCTTATGGAACACCCTATCTTACTTAATATTTTATTAAGAAATATTTTTTCTTGCCGCGACGAATGACTGTGAATTGCCCTTCAATTCGATGGTGCGCAGTAAGTACCGCATCTACCTCTTGGATTCTGTCACCATTTACATAAATGGCGCCATTTCCAATATCCTCACGTGCCTGACGCTTCGATGGAGATATTTTACTCATGACTAATAAATCAACTAAACTAACCTCTGCTTCCCCATCAAATTCATAAGAAGGAACATCCTTAAACCCTTGCTTAATCTCCTCTGCACTTAATTCTTGAATCGAACCATTGAATAATGCTGCAGAAATCTTCATCGCTTGCTCAAGCGCAGCCTCTCCATGAACTAATTTTGTTACCTCTTCTGCCAATGTCTTTTGTGCTAAACGTTTTTCAGGTGCATGTTGAATTTCAGCTTCAAGACTTTCAATTTCCTCTTTTGAAAGGAATGTAAAATATTTCAAATAACGTACAACATCACGGTCATCCGTGTTGATCCAAAATTGATAAAACTCATATGGTGACGTTTTTTCTTTATCTAACCAAATCGTTCCGCCTTCTGTTTTACCAAACTTCGTTCCATCCGCCTTTGTTACAAGTGGAATGGTCAAACCATATGCTTTCGCATCTTCGACTGTCTTACGGATTAATTCTAGTCCAGCGGTGATATTTCCCCATTGGTCGCTTCCACCGATTTGAAGCCTGCAACCTTCATTTTCATAAAGCTTTAAAAAGTCATAGGATTGTAAAATCATATAACTAAACTCTGTGAAGGATATACCTGCATCTAAACGTGATTGGACTGAGTCTTTCGCTAGCATGTAATTAAGTCCAAAACTCTTTCCAATATCACGCAAGAATGTAATTAAGTCTAAGCTTCCGATCCAATCATAGTTATTCGCAATTTGAGCTGGATTTCTCTCTGCTTCGAAATCTAAGAAGCGAGAAAGCTGCTCTTTAATGCTATTGCTATATTGAACAACAACTTCTTTTGGATTTAGCGTTCTCTCCGCTTTTTTACCGCTCGGATCACCAATTAGACCCGTAGCTCCCCCAACTAGAGCAATCGGTTGGTGTCCGGCCAACTGGAATCTTCTTAACGTCAAAATCCCTACTAAATGCCCAATATGTAAGCTATCAGCTGTTGGATCAAATCCACAATATAATTTAATCTTTTCGTTCGCTAATATATTCTGTAAACCTTCTTGATCGGTTACTTGATTTATAAGACCCCTATAGGCCAAATCCTGAATAACATCCATTCTATTTTTCAATTCTCCTTTTAACCTTATAATAAGGTTTTTCTATCACACTATGTCTAATATTGTCAAATTAAATACTGGAAATTCATAAAAAAATACTAAAGTCCCTATGGTATATGCTATAATAAACTTGGATTTTTAGGGGGATGATTATGAATTTTAATAAATCACAGATATTTGAAAAAATTAACTCTTTTTGGCAAAGAGTCACATCGAATAAAGCAGTTAGAGCTATTGCTGGCAAGAAGACTCGTAAAGGGATAAGAGTTACATACGGGGTTGTATGGAATTTATTTTTGCTTTTCTTTATCATCGGAATACTTGGTCTTGGCTTTGCCGGAGGAGCAGGCGCTGGATACTTTGCATCCCTAGTAAAGGACGAACCTGTTCGAAGCTATGATAGCTTAAAGAAAGATATTTATAATTACGAAGAAAATACAGAGGTATACTTTGCAAACGAAGTCTATCTTGGTCAGCTACGGGCAGACCTCCAGCGCGAAGAAGTATCACTTAATGAAATTTCTCAATATGTGAAGGATGCTGTAATTGCAACTGAAGACCAGTACTTCTATAAGCATGATGGCGTTGTTCCTAAATCAATTTTACGAGCTATCGTCCAGGATGTAACAAGTTCCCCTGTCCAAACGGGGGGAAGTACACTAACACAGCAATTGATTAAGAACCAAATTTTATCAAATGAAGTATCATTCGATAGAAAGGCAAAAGAAATCTTAATTGCACTTCGACTTGAAAAGTTTTTTGATAAGGATGAAATTCTAGAAGCTTATTTAAACATTATTCCTTATGGTCGTAATTCATCAGGTCGAAATATTGCCGGGGTACAAACAGCAGCTCAAGGGATTTTCGGAGTAGATGCAAAGGATTTAAATCTGCCACAAGCAGCTTTTATCGCTGGTCTACCGCAAAACCCATATGTATATACTCCTTTCTCAAATAAGGGTGGACAGGTAAAAGAAAACTTAGAACCCGGTCTTAACCGAATGAAGACAGTCTTGGAGCGCATGCATACAGGTGGCTTCATTACCCAACAGCAATATGAAGAAGCACTTGCGTATGATATTCGCGCAAACCTTGCACCACCAAAATCAGAGCCTGCAGAAAAATATCCTTGGTTAACAGCTGAAGTTGAAAAACGGGCCACTGATATTTTAATGAAAAAATTGGCTCAGGATGATGGGTACGAGGAAAAAGATCTTGAAGAAAATGAGGATCTGCGTATTCACTACCGCGGGATTGCTGATAAAAGCCTTCGTCAAAATGGATATAAAGTTTACACTACGATTGACAAGGAAATCTTTGACTCAATGCAAGAGGTAGTAAAAAACTATCAATATTTTGGCCCAGATAAAGAAGCAACGAAGAAAAATTTAGAAACGAATGAAGATGTAAAAGTGATGGAACCGGAAGAGCTTGGTTCTGTACTCATTGAAAACAAGACAGGAAAAATTATTAGTTTTGTGGGCGGCCGTGACTTCGAACGTGAGCAAACGAACCATGCCTTTGCTCCTGCAGTACGTCCTAATGGTTCGACAATGAAGCCACTCTTAGCCTATGCACCAGCTATGGAATTAGGATTAGTACAACCTGGAAGTGTAATAGCTGACGTGAAATTCACTTATGGAAATTACACACCACAAAACGTTGGTGGTCCTTACGACTTTGATGGGTTAATGTCTGCTAGACACGCTTTAACCATTTCAAAGAATATACCAGCTATCAAAACGTATTTAAAAGCTTTTAATCAACGTCCAATCACGTTTTTAGAGAAAATGGGATTCACTTCTCTAGCTGAAGCAGATTATCATGCAGCTTCACTACCAATTGGTGGGATGACGAATGGTGTTTCTGTCGAAGAGAACGTTAATGCGTTTGCTACATTTGCGAACGAGGGTAAATTTATCGATGCTTATATGATTGAAAAGATTGTGACGAATGATGGTGAAGTTGTGTATGAGCATGAATCGAAGCCTGTTGAAGTATTTTCACCTCAAACTGCGTATTTAACGATCGATATGATGCGTGATGTTATCAATGGTGGTACTGCTGCATCCCTTAATGGATATTTAAAATTTAATGCGGACTGGGCAGGTAAAACAGGTACAACCAACTTCATACATGACGTATGGTTTGTTGCGGCAAACCCTAATGTAACATTTGGTATTTGGATGGGCTATGATACACCAAAGACAATACCTTCGTCTTATAAGGGACTCTCCTATTCAAGAAGAAGTATTCTGCTTTGGGCTCAACAAATGAACGCCGTTTATGATATTAAGCCAGAACTTGTTCAGCCAAAAGAGAACTTTAAAATGCCTGGTGGTATCGTATCACGTTCATACTGTGGAATTTCAGGTCTACTTCCTTCTGATTTATGTCGAGAAGCTGGTCTTGTTCAATCTGATATCTTTAACGCAAAATATGTGCCAACGAAGGTTGATGACAATCTTACCAAAGGTAAGTATATAGAGGTAAATGGCAAAGCATATCGTGTACCAGCAAGTGCTCCACAGGAATTTGTCCAAGAAGGAATTATGATTAAGAAAGAATTTTTAGATGAACATGGCCTAAAGGATTCAAAAGCAATTGAACAGTTGCTTCCTAAAAACAGTCGTTGGAAGAACCTAGTCATTACTGAGACAAGTGAGCTGAAAGACAATGGCTCTGTTCCTTCTCAAGTACAAGGTGCTTCTATTTCTTCCGGTATATTGAGATGGGCAAAGCATGCACATAATGACGTGATTGGATATCGTATTTATGGAGCTGCTAATTTCACAACAGATTTCAAGAAAATTGGAAGTATACCAGCGACAAAGGATTTACAATTTAAGGTTGGAAACGCCGTTGGCGCATACTACGTCACAGCTGTTGATGTCACTGGTAAAGAAACACCACTTGCAAATTCTGTCTTAATTAAGAATGGTGATTACAAACCAGAGCCAGAAGTTGTTACTCCTCCTCCACCCCCTCCATCAGAAGGTGGTAATGCTGAGGGAGGAAATAATGAAAATGGCAATAATGGCAATAACGGCAATGGGAATGGTAAGGGCAAAGATAATGGTGGAAATTAAAGGATAGAAAAAGAGGTGATCCAATGGATCACCTCTTTCTTATTGATTTAATTTTCCATAGTAGACAGGTCGCCAGTTGGCAAATCAAGTTCCCAAGCTTTTAGAACACGTCTCATGATTTTACCGCTGCGCGTTTTTGGAAGTTTATCCTTAAACTCAATTTCACGAGGTGCAGCATGTGCAGCCAATCCCTTTTTGACAAAATCCCTAATTTCTTCTTTTAATTCATCTGTCGGCTCATAGCCGTCGATTAATGCGACGAAGGCCTTAATGATTTCTCCTCGTACGGGATCGGGCTTCCCGATTACACCTGCTTCGGCAATTGCAGGATGTTCAACGAGCTTGCTTTCCACTTCAAATGGGCCTACTCGCTCACCAGATGTCATAATGACATCATCTACCCGACCTTGGAACCAGAAATAGCCATCTTCATCCATATAGGCTGAATCCCCTGAGACATACCAATCACCTGGCATAAAATAGGATTCATATTTGGACGGGTTGTTCCAAATTTGATACATCATGGACGGCCAGCCTTTTTTAATGGCTAGGTTCCCCATGCGATTTGGTGGCAATTCATTGCCTTGGTCATCGACAATGGCTGCTTTTATTCCTGGGAACGGTTTTCCCATTGAGCCGGGCTTAATTTCCATACAAGGGTAGTTACTAATTAGTTGAGCACCAGTTTCTGTCATCCACCAGTTATCGTGAATTCGTAAATTGAAAACCTTTACTCCCCAACGGACAACTTCCGGGTTTAGTGGTTCACCTACACTTAAAATATGGCGCAATGAACGTAAATCAAATTGTTTTACAATTTCATCTCCAGCACCCATTAACATTCTAAATGCAGTTGGTGCACTATACCAAACGGTGACTCCAAAATCTTCAATGGTTTGATACCAATTTTCTGGTCTAAAGCGTCCCCCTACGATAACGTTTGATGCTCCATTAAGCCAAGGACCAAAAATACCATATGAGGTTCCAGTAACCCAACCTGGGTCAGCCGTACACCAATAGATGTCATCCTCTTTTAAATCAAGAACCCATTTTGCTGTTTGATATTGTTGAATCATTGCATTATGAACATGCAAGACTCCCTTTGGCTTGCCAGTGGAGCCAGAAGTATAGTGTAAGAGCATGCCATCGGTTCTTTCAACCCATTCAATTTCTAATTCTTTACTTGCTGTTTTTAAGCGACCAAGAAAATCTATAAATGGGCCATCTTCTGTTACATCTTCTCCAACTAACACAATATGCTTTAATGCCGGTAACTCATTAAAAGGGATTCGATCTACTAAATCTGGAGTGGTGACAATCACTTTTGCTTCACTATCCTCTAGGCGATCACGTACAGCTCCTTCCATGAATGCTTCAAATAACGGGCCAACGATTGCTCCAAGTTTAAGAGCTCCTAATACTGTAAAATATAATTCAGGAGAACGAGGCATAAATACAAAGACGCGGTCTCCTTTTTCAACATCTGCAGCCTGTTTTAGCACATTTGCCGCACGGTTTGTATATTCCTTCATTTCTTTAAATGTATACTTTTCATTACGAGATGGATCACGATAATAAAGGGCAACTTTATTCTTCCTTGCTCCCTCAGCATGGCGGTCGATTGCTTCATAAGCAATGTTTACTTTACCTGTGTCAAACCAGGAAAAATTGGATTCTACTTCCGCCCAATCAAAATTTGCATATGCTTCATCATAATCTTTTAAATTATAATCTCCTTTTGTTGCTGGCAGCGCTTCCACTTTCACTTCGCATTTCCCCTTTATGTAAGATTTACTATTCTATTATAAAATAAAACTTCTCTTTTCTCAATTTTTAAAATTTTATATATATAATATTTTTCGATAAAATTGTATAATTAGTGTATAAGGGATTGAAAACGCTTCATTATACCCAGATTCATGTATAATGATAATGACTTTAGAATGGTGGTGACATTGTGGAGCATAGGAAAACGTATAATGCTAAGGAACTAAAGACCCCTCATGGTACGCTTATAATTGAAGGTCCCATAACCGGAGAGACTCTTGCAAGCTATGAATTTCACGACGGCCTGGTGGCTTTTCGTACTCCAAACCAACAACATAAGGCATTGATTGAAATTGCCGACCTACCTGAAGGAAGAATTATTATCGCAAGAGAGCATCATACGATTGTTGGGTATGTTACATATCTTTATCCAGACCCGCTTGAACGGTGGTCTGAGGGTAAAATAGAAAATTTAATAGAGTTAGGTGCAATTGAAGTGATCCCAAAGTTTCGCGGCAGTGGGGTTGGTAAAAATCTATTAATCGTTTCAATGATGGATGAATGGATGGAGAACTACCTAATCATAACAACTGAGTACTATTGGCATTGGGATTTGAAAGGTACAGGCCTTAATGTTTGGGAGTATCGAAAGATAATGGAGAAAATGATGAGTGCTGGTGGACTCGAATGGTTTGCAACTGACGACCCTGAAATTAGTTCACATCCTGCAAATTGTTTAATGGCTCGAATTGGAAAACATGTTGATCAGGATACGATTGAAAGGTTTGATAGGTTACGCTTTATGAATCGATTCATGTATTAAGAAGTTTAAGTAAGGGGGATATACATGATTGTTGAAGAAATCATGAAAAAAAATGTCACAACTTTATCAGCTGATGATACCATTTCAACTGCAATAAGAACGATGGATGAAAAAAAGATTCGCCATATTCCCATCGTAGATGCAAATCAACATTTAATTGGGCTTATAAGTGACCGCGATATTCGTGATGCTAAGCCTTCCATCCTTGACTTTACTAATGAAGATAAAACACTTGAATCATCCATTAAAGAGATTATGGTAAAAGATGTTATAACCGGCCATCCCCTCGATTTTGTTGAAGAAATCACTGCTGTCTTTTCCCAGCATCGGATTGGCTGTCTCCCCATAGAATCTAACGGAAAATTAGTTGGAATCATCACGGAAACGGATCTGCTTCATACTTTTGCACAATTAACCGGTGCCAATCAACCAGGCTCCCAGCTAGAAATTAAGGTTCCCAATCGGGCAGGCACACTTGCAGAGGTGATCAATGTCATTAAAAATCATAATGTGAATATTCACAGTGTTCTAGTGTATCCGGACAAGGATACCGATTATAAAATACTTGTGTTACGAGTTCAGACAATGAATCCCAATAAAATCATTACAAATCTAAAAAATGAAGGATACACTGTTATGTGGCCATCCTTTCCGGGGCTCTGATATGACGAAAGAATCAGTTTTTGTCTATTCAGATCAATTGTTAAAATATCGTTTTAGCCATGACCACCCCTTTAATCAAACGAGAGTAAAACTTACATATGATTTACTTAAAAGTCTGGACTTGTTAAATGACTCGGATATTATACCACCTAGAATCGCAACTGATGAAGAATTAACGCTTGTTCATGACCCTAATTTTATCGAAGCAGTAAAGTTAGCTGGAGAAGGAAAACTTTCCGAAGAAGTAGGTCATAGCTATGGAATCGGTACTGAGGATACCCCCATTTTCCCAGGGATGCATGAAGCAAGTGCATTATTGGTTGGTGCAACCCTTTCTGCGGTTGACCATGTTATGTCTGGTAAGTCCAAACACGCTCTAAATCTAGGTGGCGGATTACATCATGGATTCCGCGGGAAAGCCTCCGGATTTTGTGTGTATAATGACAGTGCTGTCGCCATCCGCTACATGCAAAAGAAATATAATGTAAGAGTACTTTATGTTGATACTGATGCTCACCATGGAGATGGTGTTCAATGGACATTCTATGATGATCCTGACGTATGTACACTCTCTATTCATGAGACTGGACGATATCTCTTTCCTGGAACAGGAAACGTCACTGAGAGAGGTTCAGGGAAAGGCTATGGCTATTCCTTCAATGTCCCGCTAGATGCATTCACTGAGGATGAATCATGGTTACATGCCTATACCACCTCTTTTACAGAGGTAACCGAATTTTTCAAACCGGATGTGATCTTTACGCAAAATGGAGTAGACTCCCACTATTATGATCCATTAACCCATTTGTCGACTACAATGAAAATCTATCGGGAGATTCCCAAGCTTGCTCATAAGCTTGCTCATCAATATTGTGATGGTCGCTGGATTGCAGTTGGTGGCGGAGGTTATGATATTTGGAGGGTCGTACCGAGGGCATGGTCCTTAATTTGGCTTGAAATGATTGAAAAATCGAGTATAAGTGGTCCTCTTCCAATTGATTGGATTAATAAATGGCAGCCACAGTCAAAATTAAACCTTCCTACATGTTGGGATGATGAACCTACAATTTATCCTCCCATCCCTAGAAAATCGGAAATTGAGGAAAAAAATGCACTAACGGTTACAAAAACTCTTTATCCGATTCGCAATAAATAAGAAAAGCTTAATGCTTCCGCATATCGGCGACAAGCATAAGACAAGCGCTGACAGAAGGTGCATTTTACCTTCCGAAGCGATTAGCTTAGACCAGAGAGCCGATGACGCCTGGAGCTAGACATCAAAAGAGAAAACACGGCAAGTGCCGTGTTTTTCTTTCCTTACTGTTTTGTTGAATTTCTAAACTCAATTCGGTGTGGTAATACTACGATTTGCTCATCTACATTTTCTTTGTTCATAAGCTTTGTTAACAATCTCATTGCAACCGCACCAATATCATACATAGGTTGTACAACTGATGTAAGCTGTGGACGCACCATCAGAGCTAAACGTGTATTATCAAAGCCAATCACTTCTAAATCATCAGGAATCGAATAGCCTAAATCTTGCGCACTATGGATCACACCTAATGCCATTTCATCTGAACCAACAAATACAGCTGTTGGCTTGTCAGCAAGCTCATGTATCTTCTCGAAACCTTCAATACCGGAATCATATGTGTAATCACCTTCGATTACATATTCTTCATTGAAGGAAAGTCCTGCTTCCTCAATTGCACGTTTATAACCAGCTAGTTTCTTTTCACCATTAATTGGTTCGGTTAATAGACCACTAATAAAGGCAATTTTCTTATGGCCTCTATTCGTTAATTCAATAACTGCATCATATGAAGCCTGCTCAACATCAATTGTAACCGCTGGGACTGAATTTGAGTTTTCAACTGAAGCGGCCAATACGATTGGTACAGGTGATTTTCCGAATTCCTCGACATGGTCTTCTGTAATATTTCCACTCATAAACACAATACCGTCAACTTGCTTACCAAGCATTGTATTTAAAAGGTGAAATTCTTTATCCTTGTTTTGGTCCGAGTTGCTCAGGATAATATTGTATTTATACATTGTGGCAATATCTTCAATTCCACGAGCCAGCTCTGAATAAAAAATGTTTGAAATATCTGGAATAATAACTCCAACTGTTGTCGTTTTTTTACTAGCTAGTCCACGAGCCACTGCATTTGGGCGATAGCCTAAACGATCAATTGCTTCTTGTACTTTTTTCCTAGTCGTTGGTTTAACATTTGGGTTACCATTAACAACACGTGATACGGTTGCCATAGACACATTGGCTTCCCTTGCTACATCATAAATTGTCACATTCATTGACAGCACTCCTTATTTCAAGTTCAACTTATATGTAGTATGAACTTTTTTATACAAACAAATGTCATATTTGCTTACTTTATGTAGATTATCATACGCTACTTAATTTGTTAGGGCAATTACTTTGTGCATATTTTAACAAATTCGTTGGAAAAACTCCAAAAAAACCTCCCACTAATAGTAGCAGGAGGTTTTTGTGAAAAATCAAATGCGCCTTGGGGTCTTTGCGCCCAGATTTTAGGCCCACACGATATGGGTCATAAGGACGTTGTTATACACGAACGGCTTGAGATGCCTTTAGTTCTGTAATCCATTTTTCAAATTGATCAAAATCCATTTGCTGTGCTGAATCTGATAATGCAACTGCTGGATCTGGATGAACCTCCGCCATGACACCATCTGCTCCGATTGCAAGAGCTGCCTTTGCACATGGCAATAATAAATCACGACGTCCAGTTGAGTGTGTAACGTCAACAAATACTGGTAAGTGTGTTTCCTGTTTTAAGATTGGAACTGCAGAAATATCTAATGTATTACGAGTAGCTTTTTCGTAAGTACGAATTCCTCTCTCACAAAGAATGATTTGATCATTTCCTTGGGATATGATATATTCTGCTGCATTTACGAACTCATCAATCGTAGCAGCCAGTCCACGTTTCAATAATACAGGCTTTTTAACTGATCCTGCTGCTTTTAACAATTCGAAGTTCTGCATGTTACGTGCGCCAATTTGAATAACATCGATGTAATCGCAAGCAACTTCAATGTCTGCTGGGTTAACAATTTCACTGATAACAGCCATATCAAACTCATCAGCAACACGTTTTAAGATTTGTAATCCTTCAAGGCCTAGTCCTTGGAAATCATAAGGTGACGTTCTTGGTTTGAATGCTCCACCGCGAAGTAATCGCAACCCATACTTTTTAGCTTCTGCAGCTACAGCAGCAGTTTGCTCATAGCTCTCAACTGCACAAGGTCCAACAATAAATTGCTGTGCCCCATTACCAATTTTTACACCTTTTACAACGACAATTGTATCTTCAGGCTTTTTCTTACGTGAAACAAGGAGAGCTTTTCGATGATCATCTTCTTGTATCTCAAGACTAGCCTTAAAGATTTCTTTGAAAATATGTTGAATCGTTGATGTTTCAAACGGTCCTTCATTATTCTCCAAAATGGTGTTTAACATCGTTCTTTCGCGTACAGGATCGTAGCGATTAACCCCTTGTGTTTCTTTCACTTTTCCAATTTCTTGAACCAATTTACCACGTTCACTAATAAGTTTAAGAATTTCAAGGTTAATTTCTTCTACTCTTTCACGAAGGTTATCTAATTCTACAGCTTTACTCATCTCACTCTTCCTTTCTCCCATAAGCTTTAAGTTGTCGCAATCTAACCGAAAATATGATACATTTCAAGTAATTAGAATTCATTATATACGAAATCATTCAATCTGTCACTATAATTTTTTTATTACTTAAACGCTTTTAAGTGATAAAGCGTTTTATGATTCTTGTAAGCATAGGTGAATATACAATGGAAAACAATCCAACAATTTTTGCACTAGATATTGGAACACGTTCTGTAGTCGGACTTATTGTTAAAAAAACGGGTTCTACCTATAGAATGATCGATATTGTAATCCGTGAACATAAGGAAAGGGCTATGGTCGATGGACAAATTCACGATGTGATTGCTGTCTCTGATGTAATATGTGAAATCAAAGATATCCTTGAGAAAAAGCATGGTACATTAACGAAAGCAGCTGTTGCTGCTGCTGGCAGAGCCTTAAAAACGGAACGCTCTAGTGAAACCATTCAAATTTCTTCAAAACCTTTGATTAAAAAAGAAGATATTTTGCATTTAGAATTAAGTGCTGTCCAAAAAGCCCAATATGCATTAGCTGAACAATATCAATCGGAAAAAAGCAATGATTATTATTGTGTGGGATATTCAGTTATCCATTACTTCTTAGATAATCAAGAAATAGGCAACTTAATTGACCAGCAAGGGAACGAAGCCCGTGTCGAGATTATCTCGACCTTCCTACCTAAGGTTGTCGTTGAATCCTTGATATCCGCTTTGCATCGAGCTGACCTTGATATGGAGGCACTAACCCTTGAGCCTATTGCTGCTATTAATGTCCTCATTCCGCAATCGATGAGAAGATTAAACTTGGCATTAGTAGATATTGGTGCAGGGACATCAGATATCGCCATTACAGATGAAGGGACCGTTGTTGCCTATGGAATGGTCCCAGTAGCAGGAGATGAAATTACGGAAGCAATCAGCGACCAACTCCTGCTCGACTTCCCTTTAGCCGAGCAAGCAAAACGTGATTTATTAACGAATGATACGATTCAAGTTGTTGACATTCTCGGCTTTGAAGCAGAAATTGGTAGACAAGAAGTAATAAATAATATTTCTGGCTCCATCGATCGATTAGCAGAATCAATACGTGACGAAATAGTTAGTCTAAATAAAAATAAACCACCTAAAGCTGTTATGCTCGTTGGTGGAGGTAGCTTAACTCCTGAACTTCCAAAACGGCTTGCAAACGCATTGAGTTTACCTGAAAATCGTGTTGCGATTCGAGGTATTGATGCGATTAATCAAGTTGACTTTCCAGAGGATATTCAAAAAGGACCTGAACTCGTAACACCAATTGGAATTGCTGTTGCTTCAAGTCAAAATCCTGTCCATTATGTCAATGTAACTGTTAATCAAAAATCAGTAAGACTCTTTGAAATGAAACGTCTTACTGTTGGAGATAGCCTTTTAGCAGCTGGAATTAAGCTGCATAAGCTTTATGGAAAACCTGGAATGGCCATGATCATAACGGTAAACAATCAGCCTGTCACAATTCCTGGTGGATATGGAGAATCTCCTCTACTTTTAAAAAATGGAAAACCATGTTCATTTGAGGATGAGATTAGAAATGGTGACGAAATCATTGTTAACAAAGGAAATGACGGTACAAAAGCATCGGTAATGATTAAAGAACTGATTGACGATATCCCTCAAAAAAAGATTTACCTGAATGGAAAAGAATTGGTTATAACAGCTACTATTAAACAGAATCATCAACAAACAAGTCCAGAAAGCTTTGTTCAGGACCATGATGTCATTTCATTTTACTTTCCTGAGACGATCGAAGAAATCATTCGCACAAGCACTTTTCCATTCCGTGAAGAATGGACCAATGGATTTACCATTTCTTTAAACGATCAAAACATAAAGCTAGAGCAATTTTCTAGTAAATTAACTAAAAATGGTAGTCAAGTTTCCATACATTCACCTTTTAAGGATCAGGATTCGTTTGAAATCGTGCAAGGGACAATCCCAAGCTTACGCCATTTTGTCGAAGCACAGAAGATTCAAACGGACTACTCCATTCAGGTATTCTTTCAGGAGAAAATGATTACTCTGAATAAACCATTACATGAGTTTTATCGTAATGGGGAGATTCTTCAAGAAGAAGATCTTCTTAAACACGGTGATAAACTTCAAATGACTACAAAAGAAGTCGAGCCATTCATTTTTCAGGACCTGTTTCGCTTCGTCGATATCCAATTGCCTACAAACACTGCCGGTCGATTTATGATCATAAAAAATGGGGAAGAATGTACATTTTATGATATCCTCTCCCCTGGAGATTATTTAGACATCATATGGCCGGAAAAGTCAATTTCATAGAAAAGCAAAAGTCCATGGCGCGAGCCCATGGACTTTTCGTTATTCTCCCGCTGCGGCTAATGATTCCTTTGTAATATTTCGATGGGAGGCATTCCATTTAACCTTGCCACCCTCGAAAAGAAGAGCCTGTGGTGATTCATGTTTAATGTCAAATTGTTCCGCAATATGATTAGAAAGTTCTCTAGCTTCTTGTACATAAAGATAATAAGTTGGTACATCTCCATGTTCTGTTACAAATTGCTCATACTCATCAAAAGCTGCTTTACTTATTGGACATGTTAAACTGTGTTTAATTAAAATAAATTGATTTTCTTTATCCAGAACTTGGTTAAATTCCTCGATTGTTTCAACCTTTGTTTTCCCCATTTATCCATCTCTCCTACTCATTTATTGTTTGTGTGTTTCTTTCTGCCTCTGTTAAGGCTTGCTGTGCTTCAGCTAGCTTTTCTTGAAATAATTCTTTATTTTCAGCGTGATCCTCAACTGTATCTTCATTAGATATAGACACAGCCTCTTCTGTTACCTGGCTGTTTTGTCCTGCTTCTATATTGTTTTCTCCTGGAGAAGGTTTAAAGTCTTTTACTTTTGTTAAAATTTGATTAGACTGCTCTGAGATTGTTTTAGTTAATGTATTGGTTTTTTCTTTTACAACTGATGCTTGGTCATTAAGCTGCCTGCGTAAATCCTGGCCAGTTTTCGGTGCGAGAAATAGCGCCGTTGCTGCACCTACTGCTGCACCTACTATTGTTCCAAGTAAAAAGTTTGAACCACTATTCTTTTTTCCCATCGTAATCCCCTTTCTTTAATTCGAATAATGTTTGTCGTGCTTTTGTTTCTTATCTTTCCATTTATCCCAAATCTCTATTACAGCATTTCCTACTTGAACAACCTGTGAGATTTTGGCCTTGTTTTTCTCCAGTTGCACAGCAACCTCTTCTGTAACATTTCCTACAGATTGATTAAAGCGTTGCAACGAGGTTCCGACATCTTTAACAGCGTCAACAACTGTGTTCAGGCTTTCAGATTTCTGCTGAATATCTTCTGCAAGCTTATTTGTTTTATTCAATAATGCTGTCGTTTCACTTGTAACACCTTCCATCTGTTTTTCTAACCCAGATAAGGTTCCAGCCACATTGTCTAATGTTATTTGAAGAGAACGTAGTGTCCTTGAGAGATAAATAACTAAAATTAAAAATGCAATCGCTATGACTGCCACACTTATGTAAACGATAAGAATCATTGATGCACCTCCTTATATCTTTCTTACCCGATTATACCTTTATTAATCATATATCCCTATAGTTTTACTTTCGACATATTCTTTTAAATTCCTTCACAGAATTTCACCTCCTATTTATTTAGTAAACAAAAATCTTCGATTAGGTTACAATAAGATTGTACATAAGCAAATAGGATATGGAGGCAATAAACATGAAAGATCCACGTATTGAAACACTCGCTCGTAATTTAATTAATTATTCTGTACGCCTCGGAGAAGGTGAAAAAGTACTTATTGAAAACTTTGGATTGCAGCGTGAACTTGTAATTGCGTTAATAAATGAAGCATATAAAGCAGGCGGATATCCATTTGTATCTTTAAAAGATCATCAAGTTGACCGTGCCCTATTATTAGGAGCACAGGAGAAGCAATTTGAAATGAAAGCAGACTTTGAAGCAAAAGTCATGAGTAAGATGGATGCCTATATCGGCTTACGCTCTGGAGATAACATCAATGAATTTGCAGATGTTCCAGATGATAAAATGAAGATTGAAGGAAATACAGTTGGTAAAAAAGTGCATCGTGAAATTCGTGTTCCGAAGACGAAATGGGTCGTTCTTCGTTATCCAAATTCCTCAATGGCCCAACTTGCAAAAATGAGCACAGAGGCTTTTGAAGACTTTTATTTTAATGTTTGTAATCTAGATTACGGAAAAATGAGCAAGGCTATGGATGCCCTTGTCGAACTTATGGACAAGACTGATAAAGTTCGCCTTACTGGTCCCGGTACTGATCTTACTTTCTCCATTAAAGGAATTAAAGCAATTAAATGTGCTGGTGAGATGAACATTCCAGATGGTGAAGTGTATACAGCACCTGTGCGTGATTCAATCAATGGGACCCTCACCTATAACACACCATCCCCTTATCAAGGCTTTACGTTTGAAAATGTTTCACTAACTTTCAAGGATGGAAAAATTATTGAAGCGACATCAAATGACACAGATCGTATCAATAAGATTCTTGATACGGATGAAGGAGCACGTTATATCGGCGAGTTTGCCATCGGAGTAAATCCCTATATCCAACATCCAATGCAAGACATATTATTTGATGAAAAAATCGATGGAAGCTTCCATTTCACACCTGGTCAAGCATATGAGGATGCCTACAATGGAAACAACTCCAATATCCACTGGGATATGGTAAATATCCAACGTCCCGAATATGGCGGTGGAGAAATCTATTTTGATGATGTGCTAATTCGTAAAGATGGCCGTTTCGTCATCCCTGAGCTTGAACCATTAAATCCGGAAAATCTGAAATAATACAGAAATGCGCTGAAGCTGGACAAATGAGAAAGGACCTTGCGAATTCCTCGCAAGGTCCTTTTTGTTTCGTTTAAACAGTTGCCTTCTCGTATGCGTCTTGAAATTTTTGAATATCTCCTGCTCCCATAAAAATCAGCACACTGTTCTCATGTTTTTTAAGAATCGATGTATTGTCCTCTTTGATTAATTCAGCCCCTGGGATTTTGCCTTGTAGGTCGACGATGGAAAGTTCTCCTTTGTTCTCCCGTGCTGAGCCAAAAATGTCACAGAGATAGACCTGATCCGCCTTTTCCAAGCTTGCAGCAAAGTCATCTAAAAATGTCTGAGTTCTTGTAAATGTATGTGGTTGAAAAATCGCCACTATTTCACGATCAGGATATTTTTGTCGTGCCGCCTCAATGGTTGCATTGATTTCTGTTGGATGATGAGCGTAATCATCAATTAAAATTTGATGTCCAGCCCGCTTTTCAGAGAATCTTCGCTTCACACCTTGGAAGCTTAATAATCGATCTTGAATGATGGACACATCAATATTCTCATAGTGGCAAAGGGTAATCACACCTAAAGCATTTAAGACATTATGATTTCCGAACCCATTGATTGAAAATGTAGCAAAAAAAGTATTACGAACAAAAACATCGAAGGTCGTACCTTCCGTGCTTTTTTTAATATTACGTGCTTGGAAATCATTTTCTTCGCCAAATCCATAGAAAACTACAGGAACCTTTGCCTGGATACTTTGAAGGTACTCATCATCCCCACAAGCAATAATTCCCTTTTTCACCTGAAGTGCCATTTCTTGAAAGGCATTGAATACATCATCAATATTTGCGAAATAATCCGGATGATCAAAATCAATATTGGTCATAATCGCATAATCAGGATGGTAGCTTAGGAAATGTCGTCTGTATTCACATGCTTCAAACACAAAGTTTTTATTATTCTCAGATCCCATCCCACTTCCATCTCCAATTAAGTAAGAAGTAGGTTCTGCTCCTTGCAAGACATGTGCAAGTAACCCGGTCGTCGAAGTTTTTCCATGGGAGCCTGTTACAGCAACGCTCGTATATTGTTTCATAAATTCACCTAGGAAACGGTGATATCGAATAACAGGTAGCCCCAGTTCATTCGCTTTTACTATTTCTTCATGAGTATCAGGAAAGGCATTCCCGGCAATAACCGTCAGACCTTCATGAATATTGTCCTTATTAAAAGGCAAAATCTTTATTCCACGTTCCTCTAAAGGCTTTTGTGTGAAATAAAACTTTTCATGGTCAGACCCTTGAACTTCATAATTCATATCATGAAGTATCTGTGCCAATGAACTCATGCCAGTACCTTTGATTCCAACGAAGTGGTAAACTGTCATATAAAGAACCTCCAACAATGTCTATCTGTAAGACAGTATATGAAATTCATCTAGTTTTGATAATTGTACCCATGATTTTGAGATTGGTGCTAATGAATTTTATGTATATATACAATCATCTCACATTTTTTCATTATAGCACTAATCAATAGTGAAGACCATTACGAAAAAATGACTAGAGAGCCGTCCAAAATTTGGAGTATGTCCACAAATCAAGATTCTGTGTGGGATAAGTTACCCTTATTATGAACGTTGGGCCATAGAATTAACCTTTTGCTACATTGATTTTTTAGGTATTTTAGGACTTTATAACTAAAGACTCTTTTCTAAATGATTGTTGTTATTAACTTAAAGTTTTTTGTTGGAAATAGGGTGATTTCCGCTTCTGGCACTCGCTTCCCGCGGGCGATCCGCAAGCCTCCTCGCTCGTGCCTCACTGCGGGGTTTCGCTTGGCTCGCTATTCCCGCAGGACATTGAATTGGCTTCTTTGAAACTACACCTCACGAAGAAAATGCGTGCATTTTCAAGGATCTCGTGCCATACGCTCCAATCACTAAAGGGGAAACCAAAGTGTCTAATAATACTTAGTAATAGCTATATCAAACAACAAAGTTTGCGAAAACAGCCTAACTAAAACCAAAGGGCTGATAATAATTGCTATCAGCCCTCATAGATATCAGCTAGTTCCTCTTCGGTTATTAATACTTCACGTGGCTTGCTGCCACGGGATTCTGAAATAATTCCTTGTTCTTCCATCATATCAATAAGTCGAGCTGCACGATTATAGCCAATTCTAAAACGTCGTTGCACGCTTGAGGTTGATGCTCCTCCATGTTCTAAAACAAACTCACACGCTTCTAAAAATAACTCATCCTCATCATTAGAGATGGAAGCCTTTTTTAAAAGTTCCTCTTGTTCAAACAAATAGGTTGGTTTCATTTCCGCTTTTGCAAAATCAACAACTGCTTCGATTTCATCATCTGAAACAAAATTTCCTTGGACACGAATAGGCTTGGAAGAACCATTCTCAAGGAATAGCATATCCCCTCGACCAAGTAGCTTTTCTGCCCCACTCGAATCAATAATAGTTCTAGAATCAACCTGTGATGACACCGAAAATGCAATCCGGGTTGGAATATTTGCTTTAATTAATCCTGTGATAACATCTACCGACGGTCGTTGGGTAGCAAGAATTAAATGGATCCCGCACGCTCTTGCTTTCTGGGCGATCCGGCAAATATAATCTTCAACATCCCCTGGAGCAACCATCATCAAATCCGCTAACTCATCAATGATAATGACGAGATATGGAAGCTTACCACTCTTTTCATCATGCTTCTTCACCATTTGATTATATCTGCCAATATCACGAACACCAGTATGGGCAAATAATTCATATCGTCTTTCCATTTCCTCTACGGCCCACTTAAGCGAAGCTGTTGCAGCCTTCACATCTGTAATGACAGGACTTACGAGATGCGGGATATGATTATATGGCGCAAGTTCCACCATTTTGGGATCTATTAAGAGTAGCTTCACTTCATCCGGAGAAGCCTTATAAAGTAGACTCACAAGCATTGCATTAATACATACACTTTTACCGGAACCAGTCGCACCGGCAATTAAGCCATGCGGCATTTTCTGCAAATCCGTCACAATCGGTTTACCCGAAATATCAAGACCCATTGCCACAGTTAGCGGTGATGGATTCGAGATAAACTCTTGGCTTTGAATAATTTCCTTTAAAAGGACAGGCTTGCTTTTTTTATTCGGCACTTCAATTCCGATTGTATTTTTCCCTGGGATTGGTGCTTCAATCCGAATATCTTTAGCAGCCAAACTTAATTTAATATCATCTGATAGATTTGTAATTTTATTTACTTTCACTCCAGGTTCAGGATGTACTTCAAATCTAGTGACAGCCGGCCCCTGTGTTACATTTACGACTTTGGCACCCACTTTGAAATTTCGTAGAGTTTGATCTAGAATATTTCTCTGTTCTAAAAGCCATTGACTGTCATCATGTTGCTGGGCAGGTGGTGCATTTAGAAAAGATAAACCCGGAAATGAATATCCTGGGAGTAGCTCTTCTTCAGCTAGGTTTGTTTCTATTTCCTGCTGCTCTGGTTGTTCCTGTTGTTTTAGTGTTTCCTGCAGGTTCGGCTGTTCCTGTGTAGTTTCAGGCTCGACAGGCTCAATTTGAACTGGTTGATTTGTTTGTCCTGTTTCTTTTTGGGACAATTTCTGTTTATCCTTTTTAAACATTAAGACATTAAATGGAATATGGGACCTTCTTGGCTTCGTATTTGTCTGTTCTTGTTTCTGAATTTGATCTGCTTGTGGTTCACTCTCATCTACAGCAATAGATTCCACATTTACTTCCACTACTTGTTCAACACTATTCATTTCTTCAGAAGGTTGAAGCGGTTCTACTATCACACCGTCAGTTTCTCTCAAATCTTGTTCTATCACATTCGGTTCAATGGTAACCGCAGCCTCTTCTGTGTGTAAGGCTTGTATTGGCGTTTCCTCACGATTAAAAACTTGGGCAGCTGGCTCATTGTTAACTGGTTCTTCCTTTACTAATTCTTCTTCCCTAATTAACTCATTTGCAAAGCTAGCAACCTTTTGTTGTTCATCTTCGTCGGGTACAACCTGTAGTACCGGTTCCACTTGCTCAGTGCGTAAAATTGTAGAGGCTACCTCTTCCTGCGCTTCTTTCCATGCCCTAGCAATTGATTCTGTATCCGTAATAGGTGTTGAAGGAAGTTCAAATTCTATAGTTTCATGAGGTTTTGGCTTACTTAGACCATATACTGGGGATGGCGTTTCAGTTGGTCGAAAGGGCTGTTTCTCTTGTTTCACTTTTACCTTTACAACAGGTTTGGGATTATTATTCCTTTTTGGTTGCGGTGTTCTTGTTTGCTGAGTTTGCCTGGTCTGTACCTTTTTTGTTTTACCGAGTTCTTGATCAGGAATAACTGGAAATCGAAAATTCCCCTTTGGGTATTCATATGTAACTCTCGTCTCTATATGTTTGTTTTGTCGGATTTGAGTCGTTCTAATTTCAATTGGATCGTCATCGTCCGCCTTAAAAAAATCTAGTAATCTTTTTATCCAATTCACAACTATCACTCTTCCATTTTGATTCTATTCCTTATCCCGCATTTACGGGCATAGTCATTTCACTTTATTGTAACAAAAAAGCCGCTGGTTTTCCTAGCGACTTTTGATATAGTACATTTTATTTTCTCGGCCGATTTTTCCCAAGGATAAAAATTGGCTCAAGCTCACCGTCTTCATATAGAAACGATAGTGCTGTAATCGGAACACGTCCACTTGCGAAAAAGCTCATTGTCATTTGTGCAAGAATGTCATATCCCGTTTCATTTTGTATATCAACAACAATCAGAACATCCTGATGCGGCACAGCCACAGCCATCGTTCCTTTTATTTGCTGGCTCATTTTTTGTAAAAAAGCTTCATTCAAAATACGGCTTGCATCATAGCCATCATTTTTATTGATAAAATAAAAGGTATTTCCTGCAACTTCATCTATTTTATACGAAACATCCAATGAACGAAGATTGAACCTTGCAATTTCTCGAATTCGTTCAAACTTCCAATTCTCTTTTTCAAGTAACCTTTGATCAATCAAACGGTATGTTGTACCTAAATCGAGTGCATAATAAATTCTTGTTTCCGCGGTATGATCATCAAATAGTAAGTCTACCCCCTCATTTGATTGAGTCGGGAACGAGGTTGAACGAATAACTGGAAAAATATTTTTTTCTTTTCCTTCAAGCTCAAGCTTACGATTCATAACCGTTAAGGATTCTTCAATATAATAGATTACTTCATCAAGACTTGCTGGGCCTTCCTCTTGATATTTCGCAACAATTCCTGGAAGTGTAACTGTTGTACCTATCTTCGTTTCCTTGTCCTCAATACGTAATGTATCCTTTTTAGAATCAAAAGAAAAATGCCAGTTATGCTTCGCAAGTTTATCTTGAATGATTTTCTTTAATTTTTTAGAATCCATTTTTCTATTATTTGTTGAGTCCATAAATTCTATCTCCTCTCTCTTCTTTTGATTAAGAGAGACCATTAATAAATTGCTCAATCTCTTCTTTCGTTTTACGGTCTTTACTTACAAATCGACCTGTTTCTGTTCCATTCTCGTATGCCACAAAGCTAGGGATACCAAAAACATTTAAAGTCGCACATAAATCGATAAATTCGTCACGGTCTACATAGTAAAATGTGTAGTCAGAATATGAGCTTTCAATTTCAGGCAAGAATGGGTCAATAAAGCGGCAATCAGGGCACCAATCAGCCGAAAACATTAAGATTGTCTTTCCGTTTTGGATAACCTCTTGATATTGATCTATATGTTCAAGTTTCTTCATTTTTATTACCTCCAAATTTCGTATGCACCTATTATCATATATTCTCTATCCAAAAACAAATAAAAGCCCCTAGCACATAGCGGGGCTTCATCGTTTATTTAGTATTGAACAGATGAAACAATTTTCATCATTTCTGAGGCACTTTCTGACATCTCACTTACCTTTGCTTCTGTTGTCATCTTAATACCACCTATGCCAACTGTTACAAGGTAATGCTTGTCCTCGATTTCAAAAGCTTTAACGTATCCGTATCGTTCTTTGTCCGTATAGGTTTGGTCAACCGCAAATTCCTTGGCATTAATCGCCTTATACTCGACATCACTAGTCCGTTTTTCATTTGGATTCACAAATAAAATAAAGGTTTGATCTCCCTTTTGGAGGATAACGTTATTTTCATCCTTCTTTTCTATTTTCATCGTAGATGGCAAATAAAAGGATACGTCTCCATTTTCACTATTTGTTTTTTCAGGTTGAGCGTTAAATGCTGTGTTGACAGATGTAACCGTTTCCTTAGATTCATCTTCTATTGAAGCACAACCTGACAAAAGTCCTACTATCAAAAGTAAGGTTAGAAAAAGGGCTTTCCCCAGTTTCATTTTCTCTCACCCCTTTTAATACATATATATCTCTATTTTCTATAATAAACCTATTAATTTCTATGTTGCAAGACTAATCTCTAAATTTTAATCAATATGAAATAAGTACCATTTTTAAAAATGATTGATTAAGCATTATTCTTATATGTAAATTGACCAACTAGAAGTTTTACAACATGAGTAAACATGTCTTTTCGATTCACATAGTGATTAGTGAAAATGCCGATTGCACCTTCATCTTTGCGAATATCTTTTTTCTTTGTGAATTCTTCCATGACGTCTCCTAGCTCAATGCCTTTTTTCAATTCGTCAGCAATCTCATCAGGTAGAAGGATTCTTGCACCACCTGCAATAATTGGTTCAGTGTTCTTGTCAATGATGGCCCCCCAATTACATAAAAACAACCCAAATTCAGATTCAACCACGCCACCCTCAAGACCAATCCCAAGGTCAGCACCTTCTTTTATGAGAGCAGATTTTGCACGATTAATCGCACCTTGAATGGTTTCCTCATCTGAAAAAGGCTGAGCAGATACACCTGAGGGTACAGATGAAAGTAAAAAATTTGCTTCAATGCCATCAAATCCATTCTTGATTGCATCCACTTTCGCAGGATTTTTTGTACCAATTGCAACTTGTAACAATGTAAAAACACCTCTTTTTCAAAATGAATGCTCGGCAAATGCCGAGCACGTTCTTGTTTAATTATTTTTACCCATTTTGTCGAATGGAATTTACTGTTGTGCGGTCAGATGATTTTACAAGCTTAACAAGTAATTCTTTCGCAGCTGCATAGTCGTCAACATGAATAATGGAAGCATGTGTATGAATATAGCGAGAACAAATACCTATAACTGCTGATGGCACTCCTTCATTCGAAAGATGAACTTGGCCAGCATCTGTACCACCTTGAGAGACAAAATATTGATACTTAATATCATTTGATTCTGCTGTATCTAAAATAAATTCACGCATGCCACGATGTGTTACCATGGTGCGGTCAAAAATACGAAGTAATGCACCGTGTCCAAGCTTACCAAATGCATTTTTATCACCAGACATATCATTAGCCGGGCTTGCATCAAGTGCATAGAAAATATCCGGTTTTATCATTGTTGCAGAAGTTCGCGCCCCTCTTAAACCTACCTCTTCTTGTACAGTTGCTCCAGAATAAAGGATATTCGGTAATGGGGTGCCATGCAATTCCTTAAGCAACTCGATAGATAGACCACAGCCATAACGGTTATCCCATGCTTTTGCTAAAATTTTCTTTTCATTTGCCATCGGTGTAAATGGACAAATCGGCACCACTTGTTGGCCAGGCTTAATCCCAATGCGGATCGCATCTTCACGGTCATCAGCACCAATATCGATTAACATATTTTTAATATCCATTGGTTTATTCCGTTGGCTCTCTTCTAAAAGATGGGGCGGGATTGAACCAATTACCCCGATAACAGGACCATTTTCTGTAATAATTTGAACTCGTTGTGCTAGAAGCACCTGGCTCCACCAGCCGCCAAGTGTTTGGAATCGAAGCATTCCATTATCTGTGATGGAAGTGATCATGAAACCAACTTCATCCATATGCCCTGCGACCATGACTGTTGGTCCATTAACATCACTGCGACGTACTCCAAAAATACTACCTAATCCATCTTGTACAACCTCATCTGAGTATTTTTCAAGTTCAGAACGCATAAACTTTCTTACCTGGTGTTCGTTTCCTGAAGTCCCAGGTAGCTCGGTTAACGTCTTAAATAGCTCTAATGTATCTTGTTTCATTGAAATTCTCCTTCCAAATTAAAAACGTGGCCTTTTTTCTAATTATGTACATTATTTAGTATAGCGAAATTGTTTTTTTGTTACCATAGCAAACATAGCGAATTATTAAAAATCTAGGTATACTTGTGGTATGGATTAAGATCGTTTAGGAGGGGAAATATGAGCTGGAATAAGTTTTTTCTTGGTTTTGGTGTCGGTTTTGCAAGTGCTCTTCTTTTAAAAGAAGCGCTCAGTGACTCAACGATTCCCGGTGATAAAGCCTTAAAAATGGCGAAAGAAGCGTTTAAAAAAAATGGAACCATTGATGGATCCTGGATTCAAATGAATACCGAGGACTACTCGAAGTCAGGAATTCAGTATCAAGTATACAAAGGTGGCATTTCCCGTCAGGTAAATCAAGAAAGCCACCAATACGAATTTGTTATGGATGCAAAAACAGGTTCCATTTTAGAGGTGAATCCTTTATAAAGGTACTTTAGCTTATAAGTGATTCATATAAGCTTTTTCTATTCACGAATTCTTTTTAAGGAATCAAGCATTTCTCCTGCTTGATTCCATTTGATTGCTCGATAATAAGCATCATGATAAAAAATATACCACGCTTCTTTACTAAGTCCCTCGCTCATCCATTTTTGTTTTTGCTCGATTGATGTCATTGGGTAATCATCATATGCTAACACCCATAATACATTTTGGTGTGCATGTGTTGGCATAATATCAGCCATATGGATCGCTCGTTCATTTTGACTTTCTAATAATACAATGGAATGTCCAGCACTATGCCCACCAGTATGTACCATCGTTATTCCTTCAGCAATATTAAGCTTTTCACTAAACGTCTTTACTTGATGCTCAATTGCTTGCCAATTACCCTTCCAGTACGTAGCTTTTGAACGGAGATTTGGATTTCGCATTTCTTCCCATTCCACTTCAGAAGTATAAATGACAGCGTTCTCAAAAGTTGGAACCAATTTATCTTGTTCCCACCTTGTAAGCCCACAAGCATGATCAAAATGAAGATGAGTCATTAGGACAATATCAATATCTCGTGTTGTAAGTCCTAGTTCTGTCAATGATTGCTCAATGGAAGATTCCTCAAGAACACCAAAATTTCGTTTTAGTTTATCTGTTAGCTTCCCATTCCCGATTCCTGATTCGATTAAAATATGTTGTGTGCCCGCTTTGATAAGGATTGGATCCGTCCGAAGTTCGATTTGATTTTTTTCATTATGGGGATATTTTCTTGACCATAATGGTTTAGGGACAACACCAAACATGGCGCCTCCATCTAAATTTGTTACTCCTCCATTAAGCCAAGTAAGTGTAATATCACCAATTGAAAGCTGCTCCATATTTTCCCCACCTCTCTTCTTTCTGATGCCTTCATTTTATCATTATTCTTCGAGTTTTGTGTCACTATATTAAAAAAACCCATCAACCTGATGGTTGTTGGGATTAGTTGCAGTTATTTAAGTTGATATGAAACCTCAGAGCGATAAATGGGATGCCCCATCTCAGAAAACTTCTCTTCATACTCCGTCATGATATTTCCTTCAAAGTCCGAATTATGCAAATCAAGACTTACAAAAGTTAAAAGAAGCCCATATTCCGAAAAACTTCTAAGCGAGTATTCAAATAACCCTCGATTATCGGTTTTAAAATGGATTTCCCCCTCTTCAACAAGAATGTCTTCATACATTTTTAAAAATGTTTTGTAGGTTAAACGACGCTTTTCATGACGGGTCTTTGGCCATGGGTCACTAAAATTAAGATAAACCCTGTCAATTTCACCTTTTTCAAAAAAGTCCCTCAGGTTTACTGCATTTTGATTCAATAATTTGATGTTAGGAATTTCTGCCTCAATCACACGGTCTAAAGCCGACACGATCACACTTTCATATAACTCAATCCCAATATAGTTAATATCAGGATGAGCTTTTGCCATTTCCGTAACAAATCTTCCTTTTCCAGTCCCAACTTCTATATGAATCGGATTATCATTTCCAAAAATTTGAGTCCAGTTCCCTTTTTGTTCAACTGGATTTTCGATTACGTATTGTGGGTATGACGCTAATTTTTCCTTTGCCCACGGTTTATTGCGTAAACGCATGATTGCCACCTCATTTTAATTGTATCGCACAAAAGGATAACATGTCGCACCTATTCGTGCAATGCTTTCTATTATTATTCCTCAATTAAAGAAAACCCACCAGCAGGTGAGTTTCCAGTTTTACATCGTATAAAAAAGAACGTTTCATGGAAATGTAGTATATAGACAACATCAAAAAGGAAGTGTTTTAATTGCCACTAGATCATACACACCAAATGGATATTTTAAAGGATATATTATCCAATCATCAAATGGATTGTTGTGGAACCGTTTCTGAATGTGAGCAATTAGGTAGATTAATTCAATCTCTTATTGCCAATCCGAATATTGACCAAAGTGTAAAACAAGTGTTAAACGATGTCTATTCATATAGTCAACAAGGGCAATATGCTCAACATCTAGATAACCATATTGAATCGCATCAAAATCAAATTGGCCAGTGGATTTCTGATATTGACCAATACTCATAACAACTTCTCTAAATATTGCAGCCAATGAAGAACTTCTTTATCCTTGTTTTTCAGCTGATACAAAGCTAAAAGATTTAGTGATTGTGCAACCACATACCACTTCATGCGGAGAAGTAAATGATCCGTTAATTCCATTCCGTAAAGACTGATCCATTTTGGCCAGTCTTCTTTTTTTATATACCAATGTAAAAGCATCCCAATATCGACAGCAGGGTCTGCAATCATTGCTCCATCCCAATCAATTAAATAGAGCTCATTATCATCTGATAATAACCAATTATTATGATTGACATCTGAGTGGCAAACGACATTCTGGTTTGTTTTAATATTATCCTGTTCTTGCTCTAAGAACTTAATTGCTTTGTCCACAATATCAATTTTTAGTAAATCAGGATGTAATTTCTGGATAACATCTTCTAAAACATCTTTTGCTTCTATAGGCTTCTTTCCTATACGTCTTAGCATATCTAAAAGTTCATTTGACTGGTGAATCTTCTTAAGTAACCCTGCTACATTTTCACCATTCATATCAACTGGCTTTAGTTCTCTACCACTAAGCCATTGTTGTGCAGTCACAACATCGCCATTTTCCAGACGTTTCGTCCAAATTAGCTTTGGAACAATCCCTTCTGCTGAAAGAACGGCCAGAAATGGGGAGGAATTTCTTTTAAGAAATATTTTTTTATTATTTAATTGGGCAAAATACGCGTCTCCCGTTGCACCGCCCGCCGGGGAGAATTCCCACTCGTTGCCTAATACGTATGTAAGCCAGTTTATCTCCAATTTCAACACAACATTTCCTGAAAAATAATAGAAAAGCACAAGCGCCTCTGAGTGATCATCACTAAGTATTGCCACGTTTGTAACCTATGGGCTAAGCGCTAGAGCTAGACATAAAAAAATGACAGCTATTGATGATCTATATAACAATAGCTATCTTACTAAATTTTAGCGTTGAATTACAATTAAAGTCAAGAAAAAGTAACATTTCGGTAATAATTTATAGGAAAAATGACACTAGAAAATGATACCATTTAGTCTTATTTTACCAAAAACGGAAGTTTTCTGTGTTGGACCTCCACCTGTACAGGGATTTGTCCAATTAATTCACCATCTGCATGCACCAGCATTTTCTGTTCTGAATCAATTTTAATCCGGACTCCCTTATGTTGAGCAATCTCTCTAAACTTAGTATGGGCTCCAAAGAACACTGTAACAAAGATGAATAAGAGTTTTAATCTCGTAAGATTATGTACGACAGTTATATCGAAGTAACCATCCAACGGGCTAGCTTTTGGGGAAATTTTCATCCCTCCACCATAAAAGGGTTGGTTTGAAACTGTAACAAACCATACATTCTCATATTGATAGTCTTTTCCATCTATGTTTATCGAAACATTTGTTAAACGATAGCTAAAAAGAAGGCGAATTAGTGCAACGACATAGGCCAAAGACCCCAAATGAACTTTATTTAAATATTTCTTCATTTTTGATTCATTTGTTAGTTTTGAAACTGCTGCATCAAACCCTGTACCTAAGCTACTCACAAAATAAGAGCTATTCGATTTTCCCCCGAGCTTACATTTTCCAATGTCAAACCATTTACCCTTCCTTGTTTGGTTGTGAAGAATAAAGGAGAGGGCGTCCAGTGGTGATTTTGGAACGTTAAACCCTCTTGAAAAATCATTTCCAGATCCAGCAGGGATAAAGCCCACTTTAATCTCAGGGTAATATACCATGCCATTGATAACCTCATTAATCGTTCCATCACCGCCAACCGCCACCACGGCCTCGACTTTGTCTTCAAACATGGATCCTATTTGTCGTGCTAATTCCTGCGCGTGATTTGGGTATTTTGTGAAGAATGAGCGGTAATTGACTCTCTTCCGTTCAAGCTCTCGCTTAAGCTTGTTCCAAACTTTTAATCCCTTTCCATTTCCGGCCTTTTGATTCACAATAAAAATTAATAGTTTCATAGATTATCCTCTAGAAAATTCGACATTCATGCTTTAATAGTATTTTATATTATCAAAGAAGGCAACATGAAAAAAGGATGCTCCTGCATCCTAATCCATTCTACGTACACAAACCGTCTGACAATATTGTAATAAAGCATTGCCCGCTTTTAACTGCATATGTTTTAATGGAGAACTCATATTTCGTAATGAAGTAAACCACTCTTCATAATTCCTTTTTTCTACTAATTCGACATCAAAAGGGGCGAGTGGAAAATCAACGAAACCTGTTCGATTTAATATTACCTTTCGGATTGGTAATTCGATACCATATAAAGAATAAATTGTACGGACAATCCCATCCATACGATCCAATTCAATCATAGGTGATAATATTTTTTTCTCATGTCGCCCCCTTTTCTCAGTCCAAAACCGTTCATTTGAACCTAAGAACACACTGTTTTCTTCACCCTCAAGGATGGTGATTAGCCAGGTTGTTGTAGGGCTTATGAGAATGATTTCTACTTCAACAGGTGCTTTTTTCAATTTGAAGATGGGTCGATAGAGGACAAGATAGGTGTCGGGAAATCGTTGTAGAAAATATTTTAAATCTGGATCCTTATAAAATTCCCTGTCGACATACGATTTTTCACGGACTGTTGAGCTTGCCCATTTCATCTGAAACTCCAAAATATGGTCAAGAAATTGATGCTTTAAATTATCAACGGACCCTGACTTTTTTGCTTTCGTTCTCGCCCATTGTTGCTTTTTCATGCGGATAAACTGTCCGGGATACCGAAACATATCAACCTCATATCGTGAAACATAATCCTGCAGTTTTATTAATTGTCCCAACTTTATTACACCTCTTAATAAAAGCCAAGGAGCGTAGCCTTTGGCGATAACCACAAGACAAGCACTGACAGAAGGCGCTTCAGGCCTTAAGAAGCGATTGACTTGTGACCTCGGGCTGATTGCTCCTGGAGCTAGACATAATCCTATAGTAAAAGAGAAACTAACACAGGCAAAATGATTGCCGTATAAACGGCACTTAAGATCATTGCAATTGAGCTTATCGCCCCTTCGTTTGTTCCAATTTCTAGCGCTCTTGCGGTACCTATTCCATGTGAAGCTGTCCCAAATCCTAAGCCAACACCAACGAAGTGGTCAGCCTTCACCATTTTTAAAAGCAATGGACCGAACATGGCACCTGATATTCCCGCAATCATGACGTATACGGCAGCAAGCGCAGGAATCCCTCCTGTTACACTTGCAATATCCATCGCGACCGGTGTCGTAACTGACTTTGGAGCAATCGAAAGCATGATTTTAGGATCTATAGCGAAGATTTTCGAAAAATAAAGTCCTGTTGCAATTCCAGTTGTTGAGCCTACAAAGACACCAATGAGAATTGGCATGAAAAATTCTTTTAGAGATTCGCGATTTTGATATAAAGGATAGGCCAATGCCACAACCGCAGGACCAAGTAGCTCATCAATCCATTTCCCCCCCAACATATAGGTTTCATATGGAATGGAGAAGATGAGCAAGAAGATAAGGATGACAAATGTCGTCGTCGCAATTGGCACGAGTAATGGGTGAGTAATTCGTTTATACAGTCTCGTCATTACTAGGAAAATGAAAATCGTACAAACAATCGACGCAATTGTAAAAACAGTAGTCATGCTCCGAAGCCCTCCCCCATATTCTTGCTTTTCTCTTTCCTGGTTGCTATTTTTTCACCAACTACACTTGAAATAAGCATAACAAGAAATGTACTTACCAACACAATGGCCACCGTAATAATACCCTTCCCATTAAAAAAGGATAGGTAATCCATAATCCCAACGGTTGCCGGTACAAAGAGAAGTGCTAAAATGTTGAGCAAAAACTGTGCCCCATCCCCCAGCCATTTTTCTTTAATTAATCTTGTATGCAACAAGATAAATAAAAAAATCATCCCAATAATACTACCCGGTATGGATGTGTGTAATAGCCCTTGTATCAAGGTCCCCACCCAATAGATTAAATATAAAAAGGCGATTTGAATGCAAATCTTAACATATTTCATTGGAAATTCCCCTTTTTATTTCAATGAAAAAATAGATAACGGCTGATACTTTGGCGTTCGGTTCAGATGGGTTTGATATAATACGAAATGCTCCGCTTTTACAATCGATTTTTCTTCCTTAGGTTGGACGATTTCGTTTAGCTCTGTAGGCGAAAATGGACTTTCCGAGCTCCATTTTCTGGCCATTGTAATATGCGGAGCAAATGGCCGCTTATCAAGAGAAAAGCCCAAGTCTGTACAAGCTACATAAACATCTCTTTGCAACTTACGTAATGACTCGCTCTCGTCCACACCTGCCCATAAGATTCGCGGCGAATCTTTTTTACCGAAAGTTCCTAATCCATTTAATTGAAGATTAAAGTTTTCGTGTTGCTTGGCAATATCAGGCATTTGCCTTTTGATTGCCGTTAGCTGTTTAAAGGTAGCCTGCCCTCCTAAAAAAGCAAGCGTAATATGTAAATCCTCTGGATGGACCCACGACTTGAACGATAGCCTTTGTTCAAGAAGTCCTCGCCATTTGTATAATAGCTCCTTTGTCTCAGCCGGAAGTGCCAATGCAAGAAAATAATGGGTTTGATGCTCCATTTGAAAGCCCCTTTTTTACAATATTTATTGTATCATTTTAGCAAACTTAAGAGTAAAGGGAAACTTGAGGTGGAGGGTTGTGTTTAGTTGAGGTAATAAATTGGATGCTATCGGCGATAATCCGGTTCTATCGTCGTTAGCAAATTTCATTACAAAAGCCCGCCATCTATGGCGGGCCGCTAACTTATATAATTATTTAGCTAATTCATATATCGCCTGAGCGTAGATTGCCGTCGCTTTAAGTAAGTCGTCTACTAAAATAAATTCATCCTTTTGGTGGGCAACGTCTGGTCGGCCTGGGAACAACGGTCCAAAGGCCACACCTGCTTCTAAAGATCTTGCATAGGTACCTCCACCAATTGAAACTAAAGTCGCTTCTTCACCTGTTTGTTCTTCATATACTTTTTGCAGGGTTTGAATTAATGGATGATTCTTATCTACATGGTGTGGTGCTGAATTGCTGTAATTCTCAAGGCCGAAGCCAATTTTCTGACATACTTCTTCAAGTTTCTTTTTCGTATCATCCATATCATTAGTTACAGGGTATCGAAGATTCAAACCAAGTCTTCCACCTTCTGAAGCAGTGTAAGACAGCTTTCCAACATTAATGGTTAAGTCTCCCGTGATGTCGTCGCTATAAGCTACACCTAAGTTTCTTCCCCTTGAATCGCCTACAAAATACTCATTCACGTTACGTAGGTAATGCATTGCTTTATCATCTAATGAATATCTTTGTAAAAAGGATGCTAAGTATAGACCGGCATTTTTCCCATGGTCTGGCTCCATTCCGTGTGCTGATACGCCTTCTAACTGAAAAATCACGGTATCCTCATCACAAATCCCGCGTCCCACAAAGGAATTCTTGTCTAAAAACTCATGAAACTCATTGACCATCTCGCGTAAATTAACTTTACCTTCCAGTTTAGCCTCAGCAAAATCCGGAACCATATTATAGCGACGTCCCGAACTGAATGACTCTAAGTGGAGCTCACCCTCAGAAGAATGGTCTGATTTCTGAACTAAATCAAAATCTGCAATTCCTTTTTCTGCATAAATGATCGGAAAATCTGCATCAGGTGCAAAGCCCATTGTCGGCATTTCCTCGTGTTTGAAATAATGGTCAACACAACGCCAATCACTTTCTTCATCTGTTCCAATAATCATTCGAACCCGCTTTGAAAGCGGAAGATTTAATTCTTTAATTAGTTTCATTGCGTAATATGCTGCCATTGTCGGGCCTTTATCATCCAATGAACCCCTTGCGATTAGTTTCCCATTATGAATTTCTGCACCATAAGGATCACTGGACCAGCCATCACCTTCTGGCACAACATCGATATGGCATAGAATCCCGATTAATTCCTCTCCTGAGCCCATTTCAAGATGACCTGCATAACCATCAAGATTTTTGGAGGTAAAGCCATCCTCGCTGCCTTTATCCAATAAATAGTGTAATGCCTCATCAATCCCCGCTCCGAATGGAGCAGTAGGCGTTCCATTCTCTTCATCAAGGACACTTTTTATTCGCAAAAAATTTTGAGTGTCACTTATAAGTTGCGCTTTACGTTTTTCTACTTCTTCTATCCAGTTGATTTGTTCCATCTGAATTCTCCTTACAATAAAATAAGTATTAATACTAATCCCACTATTGATAGTACAGGAAGCGAAATGAAATTCACAATATAGTGTTCCGCCTGATTACGAATAATATCATCTTTTCTCACGTTCACGAGAAAGTGATTCGACATGATCCGATTTATTATAAGCTTTACCCACATTCTAATAATGATAATAAACCCCAAAAAGAGTAAACACTTGATCCAAATTGGGGGGACGACCATCAAGGCTACCGTGGTGACACTTGTGATTTGCAAACATTGAAAGATATAAGTTTTATTTCGAAAAAATACCTTTATACCTATTTCTTGCAGACTTTTTCTGCGATTGCGTTTTTTAAAAATTCGTTTTGAGTTTCGATAAAAAAGGGGGCTCCGCTTCTTTTGACTCGGTACTTTTTCCACATATTCAGAAAAAGCAAAAATACTATTTATATACGTAAGCTTAGCTTGTTTCTCCATCTCAACATCAGTAGAAAAGGTTGTCAGCCTATTTATCCTTTTAGTAGAGTTCGATAAAAACAAAAGCCATTGAAAAAGACTAATGATTAATAAAAAGATAACAGATGTATTCAGCGACCAAATTACAAATGATGTAGAAAAAGCCCATAAGGCAACAAAAAGCAAACACGTGAAAAAGCCCTTTTTCCAAGTTGAAGTAATTCCATTTAAGTATTGTTTCCATCCAAGTACGAGAGCCTTTAAACTAATAAAATAAATCGACAATACAAGAACTTCACTCACGGTGATAAGATAATGATTTAATAAAAAAGGGGCTAATACTGCAACTATAAAGAGGATTCCAACACTATAACCAAGTACATATAGATTTCTAGTCCATTTTTTCAACGTAATCACATGCGAGCCCTTTTGCAATAAAAATAATTGGTCTGCCTCCTCTAAAAATGTCCGAATTTGACCTTGCCAGCAGAAGAAATAAACGAAGCTTACTATAAGTGAAAGTGAGATGCCGGTGAACCAACTTGGAATTTCAGACCACCAGATATAATAATGGTAACCTCCGATTGCCATAGCTGGGATGAATACATATAGAAATATTGTCAAGTCTACTACACTTCTAAATACTCCCCACTGATAGGCTGCTTCTTTACGAAGTCGAGTCATAAACAAATCTTTATCCATGGGATGACTCACCTTGGACGATACGGTTAAAACATCGAAGGAGTGAGCCATCCTGTAGATTAGCTTTTATGCGAATGTCAGCAAGAGTTCCCTGTGCTTTTAATCTACCTCCTGCAACTAACAGGAAACGATCACAAACTTTTTCAGCAGTATCTAGAACATGTGTACACATCAAGATTCCTGCCCCACGCCGTTTCTCCGAATCAATAAGCGTTAAAAAGTCTTGCATGGCCATCGGGTCTAAGCCAACAAATGGTTCATCGATAATATAAATATCCGGTTTTATAAGAAAAGCCGTAATGAGCATTACCTTTTGCTGCATCCCTTTTGAAAAAGTGCTTGGGAGTTTATGTATTACTTTTTCCATATGGAAGAGCTTGAGTAAGTTCATAGCCCTTTCATTAAACACAGAATCCCCAATTTCCATCACTCCTGCCGCCAAGTCAAGGTGCTCCCATAAAGTCAACTCATCGTAAAAAACCGGTCTTTCCGGAATATACGCGTATGTATGGTTATTGATAAAATCAATCTTCCCATTGGTATTTTCCAATAAACCAAGAATCGTTTTGATTGTTGTGCTTTTACCAGCTCCATTTGGACCTATTAGTCCAACCATCTCACCGCTGTTAATTGAAAAAGAAAGATTTTCAATTATCTTATGGTTTTCATCATAGCCTGAATTCTGTATCAAGACTTCTAATAATGTCTGTTCCATGAACAATCCCTCCACCACTACATACGTACAATCAGGAAAAAGGTTTCCCAATCGTGAACAAGCTTTACCAAACTGTAATAAAAATGTAAAAAACAGAATAGTAGAATTAATTTATGATAATAATAGAAGTAAAATGTTGATTCTTGATAATTTATGCAGAAATAGTCATACTATTCAGATACAACTATATATATATAGCAAACGCACCTGAAAGGAAATGGGGTGATATGGGACATATATATAAGATTGCTATCTCAAAAAAGGGAAACCTGTTGTAGATCTTTATTTTCAGATATCAATTTAAGGGTACGACTGAGGCATGTTCGTCATGTACAAAAATGATAAGGAGTGGTTTTTTGAAGCCTTCAACAAACCGTATGTTAACTCGTATCAAATCAGTCTACATGTTTATTAACGAAAAAGGGACTGTAACAACAAAGGAGCTTGTGGATGAATTTGGAACTACATCACGAACCATTCAGCGTGATTTGAATGTGTTAGCATATAATGATTTGGTTCGCAGCCCTAGCCGAGGAAAATGGACCATCACAAAGAAGAAAGTCAAAATATCGTAGCAACAAAACAAAAGGGGCGCATGAAGAAGGTAGCAAATAACTTCACAATAGAAGGCCTTTTCATACAGATACATATGAAGAAATTAGATTCTAATGAAAAAAAGGGGCTGTTATACCAAACAGCCCCTGCTACTATTCGTATCATTTTTTAATCGCATAACTTCTTGGTCGGTAAGTTCACGATATTCACCAAGTTCAAGCGTTTCGTCGAGTGGCAAGGGCCCCATTTTAATTCGTTTCAAATAGACAACACGCTTCCCTACTGCTTCAAACATTCGCTTAACTTGATGGAATTTCCCCTCTTCGATGACGACTTCGATTTCAGAACGTAGACCACTGCTTATGATTGTGAGAACAGCAGGCATTGTTTCATATCCATCGTCAAGGGTAACTCCGTTTCGAAAAGCTTCAACATCCTCTTCAGTTACCTCACCTTCAATGATAGCTAAATATGTTTTCGGGACATGTTTCCTTGGAGAAAGCAATTGATGAGCAAGCTGCCCATCGTTTGTTAAAAGTAACAACCCTTCCGTATCCTTGTCCAAACGCCCTACTGGAAAAGGCTTGTAAACCGTGTCTTCCATTTCTAACAGATCTAAAACTGTATCATGAAGATTATCCTCAGTTGCCGAAATGACGCCTTGAGGTTTGTTCAACATTAAATAGATAAATTCCTTGTATTCCACCACTTCACCATGAACAGTAACCGTATCACTGTCCACTTTTACATGCTTGCTAGAATCTTTGACCGGTACTCCATTTAATTGTACGGCTCCAGATTTTAATAAGCTTTTTACCTCTTTTCGGCTTCCGAAGCCCCGATTGGCCAGTAATTTATCAATTCGCATGCATTTCCCTCCTTAACCTGTGCGAATACCTATCTTTAAAAGAATAGGCATTTTATTCATTGCACAAACGCCCTCCTAACATACACTACAGTATTACTGTACCTTTAAAAAGAAAAGGAGCGATACCACAATGTATTATTATGATTATGACTATGATTATCGTCAACAACCTTACTACCCTGGATTTCCTGGTGGGGGCGGTGGCGGCAATGTCGATCGTCGTCTAGACCGTCTTGAACGCCAAATTCAAAGGCTAGAAAATCAGATTAATCGTTTAGACCGCCGTGTCGACCGCATTGAGCGCCGTTTAGGCTTTGGTACTTTCCAGGGCTAAATTAAAGAGAACCTTCTAACACCCGGGAATATTTGAATCTCACACAGAATTCAAAAAAAGGCTGTCACTTACTGCACAGCCTTTTTCCTATTTCTAGATAAAAATGCAAATCTATGCCCAAGTAATACTTCTAAAAGGCGTGAACGATAGGCTAGATATAGGTACGTAACAGCACCGACAGCAACTCCTATGATCACAACAAAGACGGACTGGCCTCTTCCATTCTCATAACCAACAATAAATGATAATAACCATTCAACCAACATAATCGCCAATGCCATCAATGTTGCAAAGATAGCCATTAATAGCGTCCTTCTTGCAAACAATGAATAACTATATCCTGCATGTCTGGATATCATCCAGAAGCAATAAGAAATCGCTACTGTGTATCCTAAAGCAGTTGCAAGAATGGAACCAATCTCCCCAAACCAGGTGATAAACAGACTATTAAAACTGATCTTTAGAATGAGTCCCATAAACAAACTCACGACAGCAAATTTCTGCTTATTGATTCCTTGTAAAATAGCTGCTGAAATCGAATAAAACGAAAATAGAATTGCAACCGGTGCGTACCATCTTAGAATTCGACCACCAGCCTCATTCATCTCAAATAACGCATTGAAGGTTGGATACGCTAATACTGATAAACCCACAACTGCAGGTAAAACTAACAGAACACAAATTTGAAATGTCTTATCAATTTGACTTCTTAGTAGGCTAAAATCACCTGATGTAAATGAGTTTGTAATCGTTGGAACTAATGTCAAGCTAAACGCCGTTGCCAAGGATACAGGAATCATAACTAATTTGGGAACCATAAATGTTACATAGGAAAATAAACCTTCAGATATATCTTTATCGACACCGTTTCCCATCATTGTCCGGTTAAAGGTTAGTTGGTCTACGTATTGGTAGAGTGGAATAGATAGCCCCACAAGGACAAATGGTCCAGCGTAGGAGAATAATTCCTTGAACATTTCCTTTGTTGTCATATCTGTTTGCGGTTTACTTTTTGCGAGCATTTCATTTAGGTATGGTTTCCGCTTAATCCAGTACCAAAGGAGGATTCCTAACCCACCTAGTGCTCCAATAAACGCACCAAATGTGGCTAATCCAACTGCGAATACCCTTTCACCGTCCATTACCTTCATCACAATAAAGGTTGCAGACAGGACGAAAAGAATACGAACAATTTGTTCTACAACCTGGGAGACAGCCGTCGGTCCCATTGACTGGTGGCCTTGGAAAAAGCCACGCTGAATACTCATAATTGGGACAACAAGTAAGGCAAAACTCACCATTCGAATCACAAAAGTAACATCTTCAACTGTATTTTTAGCATCTTCTCCACCAAGAACGATTGGTGCAATTATAGGTGCAATTATGTTAAGAATCGTAAAGCCTAATAGACCGGTAAGCCCCATTACGATTAAGCCGGATCGATACATCCTCATTCCTGTATGATAATCACCTAATGAATTATATTTTGAAACAAATTTGGAAACAGCAGCTGGAATTCCTGCTGTAGAAATAAACAGAAAAATGGTATATTGGGCATATCCGTATGAATAAAGGGCAGTACCAATATCTCCAACTAAATAAACGAATGGAAAAACATAAATCATTCCAAGTACTCGAGAAATATATGTAGCAAGGGTTAAGACAAACGTCCCACGCAGTAATTTTGAATTTGAATCTGCCATATTAAATCCCCAATCTATATTTTTGAAGACTAACTAATCAAGTTTATCACATTTATAAAAATTAATAACCTACATTTATATGTCAGTTTCATGACATATTGGCTTCTTTCGCTTTGTCATGTATAGTTTAGACTTGTTGGTTTTGAAATTCAACGTTATTCTAACCACTGTTCCCATGATATGATGTAGATAAGAAAATATGGGAGTGTGGAAAGCCATGAATCATATTATCTTGTTTGATGGCGTTTGTAACTTTTGCAACAGCAGTGTGCAGTTTATCTTGAAAAGAGATTCGAAACAAATGTATCGTTTTGCGTCCCTTCAAAGTGAAGCAGGAAAAGCATTATTGAAAAAACATGGGATTCCTGAGGATATGAATAGTTTCGTATTAATTGAAGGTGAACGTTATTTTACAAAATCAAATGCAGCCCTTAGAATCTGTCGTAATCTTAAGGGGGCCTATCGCTTATTATCTATATGTAGAATTATTCCAACACCAATTCGGGATATATTTTATCATGTAATTGCCAATAATCGTTATAAATGGTTTGGAAAACAGGAAAGCTGTCTGCTTCCACCTCCAGAGGTTCGTAAGCGATTTTTAGACTGACATAAGGAGTGTTCTATTTGCAGTATGATGTAGTAGTAATTGGAGGAGGGCCTTCGGGTTTGATGGCTGCGATAGCCGCAGGTGAGCAAGGGGCGAAGGTTCTTCTTTTAGATAAAGGGAATAAGCTTGGGAGAAAGCTTGCGATTTCGGGTGGAGGGCGCTGTAATGTCACAAACCGGCTTCCAATCGACGAAATCATTAAGCACATTCCGGGGAATGGCCGCTTTTTATATAGTGCATTTTCTGTTTTTAATAATGAGGATATCATTGCTTTCTTTGAAAAGCTAGGGATTCAGCTTAAAGAAGAAGATCATGGCAGGATGTTTCCGACAACGAATAAAGCACAATCAGTCGTTGATGCATTGTTAACTAAACTCAAGGAACTCGATGTACAGATCGAAACTGACACACCTGTTGCTAAGCTTGAATATAAAGATGGACATGTTGCGGGTGTTCATTTAAGAGATGGTGAATATATTGAGGCTAGATGTATTATTGTCGCTGTCGGCGGTAAGTCCGTGCCACAAACAGGATCAACTGGTGACGGATATGCTTGGGCAGAAGCAGCAGGTCATACAATCACGGATCTATTTCCAACTGAAGTTCCAGTCACTTCTGACGAAGAATTCATCAAAAGCAAAACCTTACAAGGTCTAGCACTTCGAGACGTTGCTGTTAGTGTCTTAAATCCAAAAGGTAAAACAGTAATCACCCATCAAATGGACATGCTGTTCACTCATTTTGGAATTTCGGGACCTGCTATTTTGCGCTGCAGCCAGTTTGTTGTAAAAACGATGAAGAAATTTAATGTAGACCGAGTAGTCATGAGTATTGATGCATTACCAACCATGAATGAAGAGGAATTCTTTCAACAGATTATGAAACTAACTAAAGAAGACCCCAAGAAGGCGTTTAAAAATATAGTAAAAGGATTTTTACCCGAACGGTATCTCCTCTTTTTATTAGAGAAAAATGCTATTGACCCACAGGTCACCTATGCAAATTTGTCACATGACAGCATACGTGCGTTTGCTAAAGACTGCAAACAATTTCAGTTCTCGGTCAACGGGACATTGCCGATTGAAAAAGCATTTGTAACAGGTGGTGGGGTTTCTATTAAGGAAATTCACCCAAAGGAAATGGAATCAAAGTTTATGAAGGGGCTCTTTTTCTGTGGAGAAATCCTTGATATTCATGGATATACGGGTGGTTATAATATCACCTCTGCCCTTGTGACAGGGAGATTAGCCGGAGAAAATGCAGGGAAGCTAGCAACTACCTTCTCAAGCTAAAATAGAGCCTAACTCACAAGCAGTTTTGTGGGTTAGGCTCTATAAATGATCATGGCTGAAAAGCAAAAAATTTGTCCATCCTCTTGGTCACATGACACCCCGACCTGAAATTTAACCTCAACAATATCATGTTCATCCACTTTTTCAAAGAATCTATTCATCTTATGCTCTAAATCTTCTTCATGTTCTTCATCAAAAACCTTTACTTTTAACGTCATAAACTCCACCTCCACTACTAGTATTGACAGAGTTTAAGATTGTTAAGCTTATAATCTAGGTTTTTTTATTCTTTTATGGATTATAAATCCTACAACTAACACAATCGCAATGATGGGAAGGTAGAAAACAAGATTTGATTTTCCAATTTCATCTCGTAAATCCACTGTTTTCGTTGGTTCTTTCCCCTGTCCAAGTATAGCTAAATCCTCACCAGCTACAGATAGCAAGGCCGTTCTTTCACAAAAGCCCGTTTCTAATTGGTCGATATCCCCATATGCATATACAAGATATTCCCTATTTACTTCAAATTCAAATCCGCAGCTCGCCCCAGACCTTGCAGTGCTTACGATGATCTGTGAAGTATTGGGTCCTTTCCAGCTTTCATTAACTTCAAATAACACTTGAATTGGATCCGCACTTGATTGGGTGTAAGAAAATTTATTTTCATCTACAAGATCAATGACTTTTCCAGAAAATACAGCCGTTTTTCGATTTAACTCATCCTTTACCGATTCCGGTTGAGCACAAGAACATGCTGATGCTTGACGAGGAAATAGACCAATAAATAGCAGAAAAAGTAACAGCAGGACAAGTAGCCCTTTTATATATTTCAAACTGTCGACCCCCTTTTAGGTATAGTCGAAAATGGGGATGAAAGGTTGCACAGCAGGAATAAATTAGTGTATTTCCTTTTTTTCAAACAAGCCTGTAAATAAGAAGCAGGTAATGAAAGCAACTCCTGAGACCGTGAACGCCATGACAAGACCGATAAATGCCATGAATGTATCATCCCCCGGAATTTGTGGCTTCAGTGTAACAATCATGTAGATGAAAATAAAAGAGAGTATTAAATAAAAACTACTGCCAATAAATCCCCTAAGTAAACGGTCCTTTTTCCCACCGTTCCAAGCATTAAGCACAATTATCCACGCAACCAAACTTATAACTACAGCTCCCACCATAATCAATAGATGAATATAAGGAATCATTAAAAAGCTCAATCCGGAGAGTATTAGAAGAGTCGCGCCAAATAAAAGTCCGTTTAACACAAATAAAAATAACCCGCTCCACCATGGACTTTGGGACCAATGATAGCTTGATAGTTTCTTTACAATTCTGTGATTGGGACCAATCATATGCACAAGCTTGTTTCGATTTATCCCCAAAATAAGTAATAACAATATACCAAGCAATAAAAAAAGTGTCATTTTCTCCTCCTAAATCTTATATCAATTATTTTAGTTAGATTTTAACTCATATTTTATTGTTTATCAATAATTTTTTATTAATTATTAATATTTCCAAACCAAAAAAATAGTGTGAATTCATTTGAGAATCCACACTTAGAAATCTGCTTATCGTTTCGTTTCACCTGTCCAATTCATCATGCCTCCGACCATGTTTCGGACTTTATAGCCTTGGTCATCTAGATATGCACAAACGTTAAAGCTTCTGCCACCAGAGCGGCAAATAATGATATATTCTTTGTCCTTTTCAAAAAAGTCTAGGTTATCTGGAATTTCTCCCATTTTTATATGCTTAGCCCCTGGAATCATGCCCTCAGCAACTTCCTCATCTTCTCTTACGTCAACTAATAAAAGCTTCTCGCCATTCTCTAGCTTTTGTTTCAGTTCATCGGTTGTGATTTCTTCAATCATAGGTCCCATCCTTTCAAAACTTATCTCGACAATTATAACAAAGACAAAATGCGGAATACAATTTTCTGCAACCTCATTTTCCACGTTTTGCAAAACTAGAATTTCTATTTAAAAAGGAGTAAGATAAAACTAGCTTAAAACCAAGGGGGAACTGATGTTGACTTATCCGAATACTGATGAAACAATCCAGTTGATTAAAGAATTAGTTTCAATTCCAAGTCCATCTGGAAATACAAATGAAGTGATTACATTCGTAGAAAAGCTTCTAAAAGAGGCAAATGTCGATACATATAGAAATCGTAAGGGCGGTCTTATCGCGACTATCCCTGGGAAGGATACACATAAGCATCGTATGCTAACAGCCCATGTGGACACATTAGGAGCTATTGTAAAAGAAATTAAACCAAGTGGTCGACTAAAGCTTGATCTCATAGGCGGATTTAAATATAACTCCATTGAAGGTGAATACTGCCGAATTGAGACATCAACAGGCAAATTCTTTACTGGTACCATCCTAATGCATCAGCAATCCGTTCACGTCTATAAAGATGCTGGAAAGGCTGAGCGTAACCAAGACAATATGGAAGTCCGTATTGATGAAAAAGTAAAAAATGCGGATGAGGTTCGCGCACTTGGAATTGAAGTTGGTGACTTTGTTTCCTTCGATCCACGGGTTGAGGTTACACCTAAAGGCTATATTAAATCTCGGCATTTAGACGACAAAGCAAGCGTTGGTATTCTGCTTCAACTGATCAAACAAATCAAAGCAGAAAACATCGAACTCCCATATACAACCCATTTTCTTATTTCGAATAATGAGGAAATCGGCTATGGTGGAAACTCCAATATCACGCCTGAAACTGTGGAATATTTAGCAGTAGACATGGGAGCTATGGGTGATGGGCAATCAACAGACGAGTACACGGTTTCGATTTGTGTAAAAGATGCAAGCGGTCCATACCATTATGCATTCCGTAAAAAGCTTGTCCAGCTTGCTGAAAAACACGAAATCGGCTATAAGCTAGACATCTATCCTTACTACGGGTCTGATGCATCAGCAGCGATTCGTTCAGGACATGATATTATCCACGGATTAATCGGACCTGGAATTGACTCTTCACACGCATTTGAGCGTACACATAAAGATTCAATCGAAAATACAACAAAACTCATTTATCATTATCTTCAATCAGATATGGTTGAGTAAAAATTACTAAAATAAAAGTCCAGGAATGTTGTTATAACATCGTTCCTGGACTTTTTTGGGATGTAAGCTTTACAAACTTCCAAGCTGACGCGCCCTTCTGGATTCCAGATTTATTTGTCCAAATGCTCCACTCATTTGGACTCACTCTTTCCTAAACCCAACTTTTCTGTCAGAATCAGCTCCGCTTTTTGACAGCTTCTTCTCACACTCTAGCATTTTGTCCAAATGCACCACTCTTTTGGACTCACCCTTTTCTAAACCCAACTTTTCTGTCAGAATCAGCTCCGCTTTTTGACAGCTTCTTCTCACATTCTAGTATTTTTGTCCAAATGCATCTCTCATTTTGACTCATTCTTTCCTAAACCCATCTTTCCTGTCAGAATCAGCTCCGCTTTTTGACAGTTTCTTCTCACACTCTAGCACTCTTGTCAAAATACACATGCCTTTTAGACAACTACACCCCAAATCCTTGTTTTATTGTCCAAATCATTTCTATTCAAAAAACAAAAGCCCTCCACTTGGAGGACTTTTGTCTTAATTTGCTACAATATTTACAAGCTTTCCTGGTACCGCAATTACTTTACGGACTGTTTTTCCTTCGATTTGTTCTTTGATTGGGTCAGCCCCCATTGCAATTTGTTCAAGTACTTCTTTTGACGCATCTGCAGGAACTTGAAGCTTCGCTTTTACTTTTCCATTCACTTGAATTACTATTTCAATTTCAGATTCGACTAATTTTGCTTCATCAAATGCTGGCCATGATTCATACGCAATTGAACCTGTATTTCCTAGCTTCTCCCAAAGTTCTTCAGCAATATGTGGTGCAACTGGAGAAAGAAGTTTTACAAATCCTTCAATGAATGACTTTGGTAATTCAGTCGCCTTGTATGCATCATTAATGAAAACCATTAATTGTGAAATCGCAGTGTTAAAGTGCAATGCTTCGTAATCCTCTGTCACCTTTTTCACTGTTTGATGATACACACGCTCAAGTGAAGTATCATTTGAATTAGCTTTTACTTTTGGTGAGATATTGCCATTGTCATCAACAAGTAAGCGCCAAATTCGATCCAAGAAACGACGAGAACCATCAAGTCCATTTGTTGACCAAGCGATTGATGCATCTAGTGGTCCCATGAACATTTCATATAAACGAAGAGTATCGGCTCCATGAGATTCAATAATGTCATCAGGATTTACAACATTTCCTTTTGATTTACTCATTTTTTCATTGCCTTCTCCAAGAATCATCCCTTGGTTGAAAAGCTTTTGGAATGGTTCTTTTGTTGTGACCACGCCAATATCGTATAGGACCTTGTGCCAGAATCTTGCATATAACAAGTGTAACACTGCATGCTCAGCTCCACCGATATAAATATCAACTGGCAACCATTCTTTCAATTTTTCTGGGTCTGCCAGAGCTTCTTCATTATGCGGATCAATATAACGTAAATAGTACCAGCAGCTTCCTGCCCATTGTGGCATAGTGTTGGTCTCACGACGACCCTTTTTACCTGTCTTTTCATCAACCACATTTACCCAATCGGTGATATTCGCAAGTGGTGATTCACCAGTTCCTGAAGGTTTAATTTCCTTCGTTTTTGGAAGCATAAGTGGAAGTTCTTCCTCTGGAACAGTTGTCATGGTGCCATCTTCCCATTGGATGATCGGAATTGGTTCACCCCAATAGCGCTGGCGACTAAATAACCAGTCACGTAATTTATAGGTAATTTCCTTTTTACCAATCTTATTTTCCTCAAGCCATGCAATCATTTTAGAGATCGCTTCTTCTTTATTTAATCCATTTAGAAAATCTGAATTAACATGCTCGCCGTCGCCAGTATATGCTTCCTTGGAAACATCTCCACCAGCTACGACTTCTTTAATCGGTAATTCAAATTTCCTGGCAAATTCATAGTCACGCTCATCATGCGCAGGAACTGCCATAATAGCACCTGTCCCATAGCTCATTAGAACATAATCTGCAATCCAGATTGGCATTTTTTCTTGGTTTACAGGGTTGATGGCATAGGCACCTGTGAATACACCTGTTTTATCTTTTGCTAGGTCTGTACGCTCTAGATCACTTTTACTCTTAATTTTTTCTAAATAAGCATGAACAGCTTCTTTTTGTTCAGGCGTCGTGATTTTATCAACGAATGGGTGCTCAGGAGCAAGTACCGCGTAAGTAGCCCCAAATAAAGTATCAGGACGAGTTGTGAAAACAGTGAATGTATCATCATGTCCATCAATTGTAAAAGTTACATGCGCTCCTTCAGAACGACCAATCCAGTTGCGCTGCATTTCTTTTAAGCTCTCTGGCCAATCAAGCTCTTCTAAATCCTCAAGCAAACGCTCCGCATATGCAGTGATTTTAAGTACCCATTGTCTCATTGGGCGTCTTTCAACAGGATGGCCTCCACGTTCACTTTTTCCATCAATGACTTCTTCATTGGCAAGTACAGTTCCTAAAGCTGGACACCAGTTAACAGGAATTTCATCCACATAGGCTAATCCTTTTTCAAACAGCTTTGTGAAAATCCATTGTGTCCATTTATAATATTTTGGATCTGTTGTATTAATTTCACGATCCCAATCATATGAAAATCCGAGTTCTTTAATTTGACGTCGGAAGGTATTGATATTTTTTTCGGTGAATTCCGCAGGATCATTACCGGTATCTAAGGCATATTGCTCAGCTGGTAATCCGAATGCATCCCATCCCATTGGGTGTAGTACATTATACCCTTGCATTCGCTTCATTCTTGCTAAAATATCAGTAGCAGTATAGCCTTCTGGGTGACCTACATGTAGTCCAGCACCAGATGGATATGGAAACATATCAAGCGCATAAAATTTACGCTTCCCTTTGTCTTCAGTTGTCTTAAATGTTTTGTTTTGTTCCCAATATTGTTGCCACTTTTTCTCGATCTTTTGGTGATTAAAACTCATAAGACTTCCTCCTTAAATAATCCTAAAAACCTATAAAAAACAAAAAACCTCTAATCCCAAAAGGGACGAGAGGATATGTATTCTTCCCGCGGTACCACCCACATTAGTGACAAATTGTGCACTCACTTCATTCATCCTTAACGCGGACTTAGACGATAAGCACTAGTTTACACTTGGCATTTCATGCTTATTGCTCAAAGGCGAGTTCATGTTCATCAACGATTGACTTGCACCACCCGTCAACTCTCTAACACGTGTGTAGAACATTACTACTCCTTCTCAACGCTTCATAATTATTGATTATAATCAGTATTGTATAGAATTTGTGCAAGAACTGCAAGTAAAATAGGAAAAATTGGGCTTTTCCCCCACCATTATTCCCAAATATTGATTATCTAAACATATTCAATTAACACAAAAAATGTGAAAGATTATTGTCTAAATCAGCCTCAAAAAAGCGGTTTAAACCCTTACCACTATTGGAAAGTTGCTTATATGTTCACTATTTCACAAACTGTACACAGATTAAACCAATAAACGTGATTTATATCACTCTTTGGGGTCCTCTCTCAAAATATGATAAAGGTGTAGAAGGAAATCAATTACCAAACTAAAAACAAGTTTCAAGGGGGTAAAATTTTATGAACAAGCAAGTAAAATGGTTACTCACATCTTTGATTGGTACTTCAATTATTTTATCTGGTTGTGGAAAGCAAGAAGTAGCAGTAGAAAAGAAAGTTGAGGCAAAAACAACTGCTTCCGAAACAAAGGCTGGGGAGATTATCGCTCCACACAAAGAACTTAACCAAGAACCTGTTCCATTAAAAGTAGAAAGAGTTTCTGAAAATGTTGTAAACGTTGAAATGACTGCACAGATTACTGACATCGAAATTGACAAGGGCTACACCTATAAAGCATGGACCTTTAACGGGGAAGCTCCTGGACCTGTCGTAGTTGTAAACGAAGGTGACACAATTAACTTTACACTTAAAAATATGGATCCTGCTATCCCTCATAGCATGGACTTCCACGCTGTACATGCTTCACCTTCAAAGGATTTCATTGATGTCATGCCAGATGAGAGCGGAACATTTTCTTATCCAGCAAACAAACCGGGAGTTTTCATGTACCACTGTGGTACAAAACCTGTGTTATCACATATTGCAAACGGTATGCACGGAACCATTATTGTAAAACCGAAAGATGGCTATCCAACAGATAACGAGATTGATAAAGAATACCTCATCATTCAAAACGAATGGTATAAATACAATGATTTAGATGACATGACAAACGGTGTACCTAGCCAAGTTGTATTTTCAACTAAAGCTCTTAAAGAAGGAGATTTAAATACAAACGGAGATACTTTCTCATTAAAAGAAACACCACTACTTGCAAAAGTAGGAGACAAAGTTAGACTTTACATTAACAACGTAGGTCCGAACGAAGTAAGTTCTTTCCACGTAGTTGGCACAATCTTTGACGACGTGTATATCGATGGTAACCCATACAATCATATGGAGGGACTGCAAACGGTTATGCTTCCTGCAAGCGGTGGAGCAGTTGTCGAATTTACGGTAATGAAAGAAGGAACATACTCAATCGTTACCCACCAATTTAACCACGTTCAAAAAGGAGCTGCAGCATTGTTAAAGGTAACTGCAGATGGTAAAGATGACGGAAGCACAGCAGCTGGGCATTAAAAAAAGACCATATAAAAAAGCACACAGCTGGCACTTCTTTATAAGGTCAACAAAAAACGTCTAAATAAATTTTAACATAAAAATAGAAAAATAGAAAAAAAGAATCTCGGATTTCCGAGATTCTTTTTATAATTCAAGTCCCTTAAGCTGAACCTAAATACGTTTTTACCAGACTATCATCCCTTAATAAATCTCGTGATTTTCCATGTAACTTCACCTCACCAGCTTGTAAAACATAGGCACGGTCAGATATAGCTAAAGCAGCCATGGCTAATTGCTCGACAACCACAACCGTCTTACCAGATTTCTTCAACTCCAACAAAGTATCGAATATTTGTTTTACAAATATCGGTGATAAACCCATGGATGGCTCATCAAGAATGACCAATTCAGGATCAGACATAAGTGCTCTGGATACAGCCAGCATTTGCTGCTCTCCACCACTTAATGTACCAGCATGCTGCTTTCTTCTCTCCTTAAGCCTTGGAAATCTTTCGTATTCTCTTTCGATAAGCTCTTGAATTTTTTGTTTCTCCTTTCTAATTGTAAATGCACCTAAGATTAGATTATCCTCTACCGACTGATCACCAAAGACCTGACGACCTTGAGGAACATGGGATATACCAAAACCTAAAATTTTATGAGCAGACGTACCATTAATAACATTATCTTTATAAAGGATCGTCCCCTCCTTCACCTTCAACAACCCCGTAATCGCTTTTAATAGAGTGGTTTTTCCAGCCCCATTGGGACCAATAACAGCTACAATTTCACCTTCATTTACTTCCATTGACACATCGCTTAATGCGGTCGCATGACCATAACTAACTGATAGATTTTGTACCTGCAACAAGCTGGTTCACCTCTTCCCCGCCAAGATAGGCATCAATTACCCTCGGATCGTTTTGAATGGTTTCTGGATTACCCTCACAAATTTTCTTACCGAAATCTAGTACTGTAATATAATCACAAATATTCATGACAATATCCATATGGTGCTCAACCAAAATAATAGACAAGCCTGCCTTCTTCAGGCGTCGAATCACATCCATAATTTTTTCAATCTCTTTTGGACTAGCTCCTGCTGCTGGTTCATCTAAAATAAGTAAAGCAGGTTTTAAAGCTAAACCCCTCGCTATTTCAACTAAGCGCTGTTCTCCATAGGGCAAGTCAGACGCTTTTTCATGGGCTCTTTTTTCTAAGCCAACAATTCGTAATAAATCATAGGCTTTTTGTGCATAGTATTGCTCTTCATTTGATACCTGCCCTAGATATAATAGGTTTTTCAGGAAGCCTGTTTTGAAGTGACGATGAAAACCAACCATAACATTTTGTAAAACGCTCATATCTTCAAATAGCTGTAGGTTTTGGAATGTTCTCGTAATTCCTTCTTGCGCAATACTATGGGGAGCATATTTTGTAATGTTCTTACCTTTCCAAAGCATCTTTCCATCAGTCGGCATGTAGACTCCACTTAGGATATTAACCGTAGTGCTTTTACCCGAACCGTTCGGACCAATAATTCCGTGAACAGTTCCAGCTAAAACTTCAACCTCAAGTTCGTCGATCGCTTTTAATCCACCAAAATGCATCGAAATATCTTTGAGCTCTAAAACCTTCCCATTAATCCCTTCAGGTAAATCTAATGTGGCCTTCCCATCATCATGTAAGATTCCCAATTGAGTATTAACTTTTTTACTAGAAAACTTTTTAAAGAAAGAAAGATGATTCAAGGCACCCACGATACCATCGGGTAAAAGGATAAGTGCGATTAATAATATTCCGCCAAAAATCATTAAGTGATAATCTACAAAGTCGTGAAGGAATTGCGGTAACCCAACAATAATCGCAGTACCTATAATAGGACCTATCTTTGTTCCAGACCCTCCGATAATAACCGCAATCAGGAACATAATCGATAAATTCAAATCAAACGTTGTACTACTAATAAACTGGTTTTGAAAAGCAAACAGCCCGCCACCTATCCCCGCTAAAAAGGCGGAGACAGAAAAAGCTAGTATTTTCCAATTTCTTACATTTATCCCTAATACCTCTGAAGCAACTTCACTATTTCCAAAAGCAGTAAATGTCCTGCCAAAACGGCCTCTAAAGATATTCGTAGCGCCTGCTGTAAATATGATAGCTAAAATACCAATAAACCACATATATTGAACAGGTCCAAGCTCAATGCCGAATAGGGATGGGGCAGAAGATCTGATTCCAGCAGGACCGCCCGTGACATCTACCCAGCGGTTCACGATAATACTAACCAATTCTCCAAATGCAATGGTAACCATGGCTAGATAAGGGCCTTTCGCTCGTAAGGACAAAAGAGCTACAATCGCTCCAAACCCTGCAGCTATTAAGCTAGAAATCATAATACTTACGAAGAAATTTAATCCTACTTTCATGGTAAGGATGACTGATAAATAGGCTCCAATCGCATAAAATCCTACATGTCCCAGGGATAGCTGATTGGAGAGTCCCACAAGCAGATTTAATCCAACGATGACAATGTAGGTAATCAAAAATGTCTGTGCAACATGAATGGTATGAGCATTATTAAAAACCCATGGAAACGCGTATATAAGGACGAGTGGGATCACAATTTGATAAATCCACCATTTTGCTTTTATCATATTAAAACTTCTCCTTTACTCGTTTTCCAAATAACCCTTGAGGAAGGACAGCCAATATGACAAGAATTAAAAAGAACGCAGCAGCTTCTTTCATGGATGTACTATACAAAGTAAAGAGATTTTCTAATACACCTAGTAAAAGTCCTCCGATAAATATACCTCGCGGATTCTCGATACCACCAATAATTGCAACAGCAAATGCTTTTAATCCAAGGAAAAGACCAATAAAAGCACCAGGATGTACCATAGGTCCTACTAAGACACCACCTACTCCAGCTAGGATCCCAGCTATTACAAATGCAATGGAAGCCATTAATCGGGGATTGATTCCCATTAATGAAGCGGCCTCTTTGTTAAAGGCAACCGCTTCAAGCGCCTTTCCAAATAATGATTTCTTTAAGAAGACGTACAGTAGCAACATGATAACGACTGCACTTACCAGTACAAATATTTCATGATAACGGATTTTAAAGATACCTAGATCTAAAATAGCGCGCCCAAATGGAGATGGGGCCATCAAAACATCTCTACCCCATATAAGCATGGCTACGTTTCTCACGATCATCGCAACGGCCACAGTACTTAAAATCCAACCAATGGAATGCCAACTTCTTAATGGTCGGATCGCGACTTGTTCCAATGCCCAACCAGAAATACCAAGTATGACAATTACCAATAGCAATGACGCTAGAAAGGCAATCCATACACCTCCACCTGAAGCTGTTATTGTAGTAAAGGTGGATAATCCAATAAGAGAACCAAGCATGACAAAGTCACCTTGACCAAAGTTCATCGTCTTAGTCGTGATAAACGTAATATAATATCCTTGGGCAATGATTGCATAAATGCTTCCATAAACTAACCCATTAATAATGGCTTTTACTATATCCATTAATTCCAAAGCAAACGCCCCCTTGTGATAAACTGCAAAAATCAAGTTATGGTCAAAAGGTTATAATTAAGATGTTCTAGCTCCAGGCGCCATCGGCTCGAGGTCTTAAGCCAATCGCTTCGGAAGGTAAAAGGCACCTTCTGTCAGCGCTCGTCTTAAGCTTGACTTGCACAGGAAGTGCTGACATCGACGTTCGCCACAGGACGTGGCGGTAGTTAGTCGATGTTCTCCAAGGCAGGCGCCTTGGGCTTTTCTTACTCTGCTGCAACAATTTGTAAATCGTCGTTATACTTAGCAATGAATACCTCGTCAATACCAAATGCTTCATGGTTATCCTTGGTAAAAGCTGCCGGCTTAATTGCTGTTACCCCTTCAAAGTCCGTAAATGATTCAATTTGATCACGAATTTTCTCACTATCTAAGCCAACCTTTTTTATCGCATCTAGGATGAGTTTTGCACTGTCATATCCTTGTGCCGTAGCAATAGGGAATACATCTTCACCGTACGTTTCCATTACCTTTTCATGGAATTTTTTTGCTGCTTCATTTTGATCAATTGTATATGACTGTACAAAAAATAGGTCTTCCTTCACAAGATCTCCAACTAGATTTAAAACGGTAGGGTCACCTGTAGCCCATGTCGCGTAAATAGGAGCATCCAATCCTTCATTGAAACGAGCTTCAAGTAATTTTGCTGACTGTGGTGCAAGCCCGTAGAAGATAACGGCTTCCACCCCTGCATTGTTCATATCACGAATCGAGGGCTCGAGATTCAATTCTTTTGGATCAAAGGCTGAAATGACAGTCGGTTCCATATTGTAAACTTCCTTCATTTGCTTAACGATATCTTCCCTGCCACCTTGCCCATATCCTTCCGTATCATGGATGACGCCAAGTTTTGTAAGTCCTTGTTTATCAATAAGCTCTTTTAAAATCGCAGACACTTGAACCCCATCTAGAGGAGCCACACGGAAAATATAGTTTTTATCAGCATCTTTATATTCTTGTGTGATTTGGGTCCCTGTAGCTACTGGTATAACTTCAGGAATTTTTGCCTCTTGAGTAAATTGAATGTGAGCCATGGCATTCCCAGAGTTTGCAGGTCCAATTAAGGCAACAATATTATCTTGATTAATTAATTTTTGAACAACCTCTACAGACTTTTCTGGTTTTGCTTCATCATCATATAAGACAAGATTTGCATTTTGTCCTTCAAAGCCGCCATCATCGTTAAACTCTTTAATCGCTAGCTCCACACCCCTTTTTACGCCTTCACCAAATAGAGCTGTTCCACCTGACATAGAAATGGCTAACCCAACGTTAAAAGTTTCCTTAGCTGAAGAATCCCCAGAATTACTATCACCTGTGGAACCAGTTTCCTCTATCTTGGGACTACATCCTACTAAAATAGTAAATAAGAACATAAAGCCTACTAGAAAGATTACAGCTGATTTTTTCAAAATCGTTCCCTCCTCTTTTTAATAAACCTCAAAGATTAACGCCTTTTTAAAACGGCGTTATGTATGAATTTTTATTGGACCGTGTAGCCACCATCAATAACAATCTCCTGTCCAGTAATTCCGTTAGCTTTTTCACCCGCTAAGAAAATAGCATAATCAGAGATTTCTTTGACATGTAATAAGCGCTTCTGTGGTACAAGCGGATAAATTACTTCCTCAAGTACATTTTCTAACTCTACATTTCTCGTCTTTGCTAAGTCAGTTAATTGATTTCGCACAAGTGGAGTGTCTACATACCCAGGACAAATGGCGTTAACGGTGATTCCGTATTCTGCCCCCTCTAAAGCTGCAACCTTTGTCAACCCATTCAATCCATGCTTCGCGCTATTGTAAGCAGCCTTCCCTGCAAAACCAACTAAACCATTAATTGAGGACATATTAATGACACGTCCAAATCCTTGTTTTTTCATGACAGGAAATACATGCTTTGTAGCAATAAATGGACCTGTTAGCATCACCTTGAGTAGTAATTCAAATCGTTCGGTTGGAAAATCCTCAATGGTAGAAACATGCTGTAAACCTGCATTATTAATTAAAATATCAATACTTCCATACGTATTAATGGTATGATTTATTGAAGATATGATTTCTTGCTCTTTGGTTACATCACATCCAATCCCGATAACTTCTAGTCCACGATTCTTCATAGAATTAGCAGTCTCTTTTACCGCTTCTACATTCAGATCACTGATTACTACTCTTGCACCTTCTTTTGCAAATGCTTTGGCCAATTCCAGACCTATTCCACTAGCTGCACCCGTAATAAAAACAACTTTATTGTCTAGTGTTTTTTCTTTAGTTTGATCCAAAACAACAATCCCCCCAATGGAATGCTAGTAAAACTGCAACCTTGTAGTCTCCATCATTAATTATTTGAAGGGCATGCCTTCATATATCACTTTTCTCCTTTCTGTTACTACTTTTTCAATCTATTTATTATCATTGCAAAATTCGTGCCAATTTTTGGGAGAATCTCTGGACACCACGTAAATACCACATTTCTTTATTTTTTATGTTGACTATGATCTATATTTTTTATTGTAATTATTGTTCAATTCTAAAAACATTGAAAATTAATAAAAATAACGTCGCAATACTGCAACGTTATTTGTTCATATGGTTACTGTAGCAATCGCTTACAATTTGTCTCAATTATGCGACACGTCTCATTACTGCAACACTATTAGGAAGTTAACAAACCATATTTCTCCAACTTTCGATATAAGCTAGCTCTATGGATACCTAACATCGCTGCCGCTTCAGACCGAATCCCCTCACTAGCCTTTAAAGCGCGGATGATTGCCTCTTTTTCAGCCCTTTCCACCTCTTCTTCAAGAGAGAAGGAGAGGGAAGAAACCTTTGAATGTCTTTCAACATGTTCTAGTAAATAAGGGGGAAGGTGCTCTAAACAGATTTCCGGACCATTATCTGCAATATGAAGTGCTCGCTCAATGACATTTTGCATTTCCCTCACATTCCCCGGCCACTTATAACGACTAAATAAATCTTCTACATTTGTGTGAAAGCTGCTAATGCTTTTACCAAGCTCATTATTTAGTTGACCCAAAATGAGATGTGCTGTAGTAATGATATCTTTGCCTCGCTCCCTCAAAGGTGGAATCATGATTTGAATCACGTTTAAACGGTAATAAAGATCTTCCCGGAACTCCCCTTTTTTAACCATTTCCTCGAGCGGACGATTTGTTGCTGAAATTAATCTGATGTCAATCTGATTCGTCTGACTGCCGCCAATCCTTTGAATTTCTTTTTCCTGTAAGACTCGTAATAGCTTTACCTGCATATCGAGAGGCATATCGCCGACTTCATCAAGAAATAACGTTCCACCTTGGGCCTGTTCAATCTTTCCAGTTTTTCCACCCTTTTTCGCTCCAGAAAATGCACCCTCCTCATAACCAAAGAGTTCCGATTCTAATAAACTTGCTGGGATGGCGGCGCAATTAAGGCATATAAGCGGACCCTCAGAACGGTTACTGGCTTCATGAATTGCATGTGCAAACAATTCCTTGCCTGTTCCACTTTCCCCTCTAATCAATACCGTTGACCGACTATTGGCCACATTCAAGGCTAAATCTTTTACTTCTTTCATTCGTTCATGCTCACCAATAATCTGGTCAAACGAATATTTGGATCCTTGCACTTTTTTCAATTCTGGTTTATATAAGTCCAGCTTGCTATCGACTACGTTTAGGCGCTGAACCAATGATTTTAACTCGTTAATATCCGTATATAATACCTTGCCTATAGCCCCAACAACCTTTCCCTCTTTCCAAATAGGGGTGCGCATGACGATAATACTCTTATCCTTTACGATCATAAAGGAGCCAATTTCGGATTGTCCTGTTTCTACGACAATATGCATTCGTGTATTTTCGATTACTTCCTTGACGTGCTTGCCAATCACCTCTTCCACTTTAACACCGAGGAACTCGCAGTAGGTTTGATTCATCATTGTGATTAGCCCCTGCCTATCAATCATGATAACCCCGTCATATAACAGTTCGATTATTTCCTTTAACTGTTCTACCTCTTTTTCCTTTTGCTCAAGCAGATTTAGAGTATGCTTCAATTCTTGTGAAATGCTATGATTAATCACGCCTAACCTCCTCTTTTAGATCCTATATTAAAAATACATTCGACAGGAGTCAGAATATTCCTTCAAAAACAACCCAGGCTTTGTTTTAGTAGAAAATGTAAAAAAGACCCGATACATAAAATATGTATCAGGCCTTTGCACTTAGTACAATATTGCTTTTTTCTTTTAGTTTCTTGTCATAAATAACCGTTGTGAATATCGAAACAATTAATAATACGGCTAGCACCGTAAATAACATGCTCATTCCCCATAAGTCAACGAGCAGACCCCCAAGAACAGGTCCAATCATTCTGCCACCGGTAGCCGTACTGTTAACAATTCCTTGATAAAAACCTTCTCTTCCTTTTGGCGCAAGGTCATTGGCGATCGTTGGAACGGCTGGCCAAACAAACATTTCACCAATAGTTAAAATAATCATCGCCACTAAAAATCCGCTAAATGAGTTTGCAGCTGAGACAATGAGAAACGAACAAATAAAAATAAGGATACCAATGATGATTTGTTTTTTTAAGGATTTTGCAAAAGTTTTTATTGCTACTTTCAGCAACGGCTGTCCGAGAACAATTAATCCACCATTTACTGTCCATAGTAAGCTATATTGTTTTAACGTAATGCCGATATCCTGTGTATAGCTTGAAATTGTGGCTTGCCATTGCACATAGGCGACCCAACAGAGGACATAACCGATACAAAGAATGAACAATGCAGTTAATTTCGAGCGGTTTTTTACCGTTTTAGATTGTTCAAGGATGCTTGATTGGTTTCCTTTTTCAGCATGAATTCCCCGATAACCAAATAATGCGACTAAGAAGAAGAGGACATACATGAGTGTGTTTGCCATAAAAATATAATCAAATGAGTAGGATGCAACAAAACCTCCAAGTCCTGAGCCAATCGCTACACCAAGGTTCTGTGCGACATAAACGGCATTAAACGACTTTCTTCCACCCTCTGGCCAAACAGCCCCGGCCATCGCGAACATGGCGGGAAACACCATCCCTGTACCGAAGCCAATGATGGTAAGAAAAAGAACATAATGAGGCCAACCGTGATAAAAGGTCAGTCCTGTAAGAGCCACCAACGAAATCAAGATACCTGCTAGAATTGACTTGTATCCTCCAATTTTATCAAAAAGGACGCCACCCACTAAATTTCCAATAACAGTTGCACCCGCATTAACCATTAACACAAGACCTGCAACAGATAATGATTTTCCTAAATGGCCATGAATATAAATGGCATTTAACGGCCATAAAAAAGATGAACCAGTCACATTAATAATCATCCCGATAATGATCATCCAAAGCGCTCTCGGCATACGGGCACCTCCCTTTTCCATTTCGAATTTACATATCAAAATTATTCTATTCCTTGCGGCACGTATAATCAATTTAAAAAAGTATTCCGATAAAATGGACAAGTACTACCCGGGGGGATTCATTGAAAATGGTTGCTATGTGTACGAGTTTTGCAAGGGTGGTGTACATGGATGACATAAAGTAAAAAACCGACAAGCGATATCTACTTGTCGGTTTAATGTTTATTCTGGGCGCTGTTTTGATTTTACTGGCTGCCCTTTTTTTAGGTATTTTTGCTTGGATTTTTTTACAGGATCAAAATCCTGTCCGAATTCCACATCATTGCTATTTTTCCCATTTTTCGTTTTTTGCTCAGGATTGTTTTGATCAGAACGTTTTTTCATATCTTCATCCCCTACATCTTATACTCTTGAATGATATTTGCGTCTAAAATCATATCATTTTGGAGTTGCTGCAATTGAAGTCGCATCCGGTGTAATTGCTCACGTTGCTGGTCATTACAGCTTTGAGCTAACTTTGCCAATTCGTTTGTAACTTCTTCCAATTGCAATTGTGCATCCGTATACTCTGTTGCATTATAAGCTTCTTGCCTTCTAGCCGCGGTAATTTGCTCCTGTGCATTACGCAAAGAATCTTCACAACGCTGTAAAAATGCCTCTACAGATTGTCGAGTAGCCATTCTTCCCCTCCTACATTCGAAATGAGAAGCTAAAGCTTTCTCACTTATAGTTTGTTCATCCTTTATTTCTTTTCTCAGAAAAGTTATTACCAATTATCAAGCCCACAGGAAGTAGGGCACAAAGGATGTTGCCACAGGATGTAGCGTTCTTAGTCTTTGATCTTCGAATTTTCCATTTGAGTTCTTTAAAGAGTGCATGTTAAACTTTAACATAGGTATTTTTCTTAGTTAGGAGGGGCGAATAAATGCCTCAGAATAATCCATTTTTATATTCAACAGATACTAAACGATATCATACATGGAATTATCACTTACGAAATACGTTTGGACATAAGGTATTTAAATTAGCTCTTGATGGAGGGTTTGACTGCCCAAATCGAGATGGTACAGTTGCACATGGGGGCTGTACTTTTTGTAGTGTTTCGGGATCTGGCGATTTTGCTGGAAACCGTGCGGATGATATTCTTACACAATTTCATACGATAAAAAATAAAATGCATGAAAAATGGAAAGACGGTAAATATATGGCCTATTTCCAAGCCTTCACAAATACCCACGCACCCGTTGAGGTATTGCGCGAACGATTCGAGCCTGTATTAAATCAAGAAGGAGTTGTCGGTATTTCCATTGCAACAAGACCTGATTGTCTTCCCGAGGATGTTGTAGAATATTTAGCAGAGCTAAATGAACGGACCTATCTTTGGATCGAGCTCGGCTTGCAAACCGTACATGAAAAAACAGCTCAGCTTATCAATCGTGCTCATGACTTTAAATGCTATGTCGATGGGGTTAATAAGCTTCGCAAACATAATATTCGAATTTGTTCCCATATAATTAATGGACTGCCACAAGAAACACCAGAAATGATGATGGAGACAGCTAAAGAAGTGGCGAAGCTTGATGTGCAAGGAATCAAAATTCATTTGCTACATTTATTAAAAGGTACGCCAATGGTAAAGCAATATGAAAAAGGGCTTTTGGAATTCCTATCTTTTGATGAATATGTACAATTAGTTTGTGACCAGCTTGAAATTTTACCCCCTGAAATGATTGTTCACCGCATAACAGGTGATGGACCAATCGATTTAATGGTAGGACCGATGTGGAGTGTGAATAAATGGGAGGTTCTAAATACAATCGATTCTGAACTAAAACGGCGAAATAGCTATCAAGGAAAATATTATAAGGCTGAGGAAAACGTATGAAACTAGATCGAATTCTTCCATTTGCCCGGAATTTACTAAAACATGCTGTTAATGAGGGCGATTATGCCGTTGATGCAACGATCGGTAATGGCCACGACACTGCGTTCCTTGCCTCTTTAGTGGGTAAAAGTGGACGTGTTTTCGGCTTTGATATTCAAAAAGAAGCGGTTGAAAATACAACTTCCCGTCTCAAAGATGAAGAGTTATTGGATTGTGTTAGCTTGTTTCATGAAAGCCATAATCAAATGTTAACGACAATCCCAACAGAAGCCCATGGCAAAATTGCAGGTGCCGTCTTTAATCTGGGATATCTGCCTGGTGGCAACAAGGAAATTGTCACAAAGCCAGATTCCACGATTGAAGCGATTGAGCAATTACTATCTCTTATGAAACCTGAAGGTGTTATTGTCCTTGTTGTCTATCACGGTCATCAAGAAGGGGCTCTTGAACGAGATCGTCTGATAGAGTATTGTTCAACACTTGATCAAAATCGTGCCCATGTACTAATGTACCGATTTATGAATCAAATGAATAATCCGCCGTTTATTATCGCAATCGAAAAAAGATAGAGCACCAAAATGCTTTACGTTGTTTCAATGTCTAGCTCCAGGCGCCGATAAGCGGGCGCCTGGAGCTTTTCTTATCCAAATACATGCTGAAATTTGCGGTAAGCCCGTCCATTCACATAAAAGAAAAAGGACGTCTTCCCGCCAAGCCTAATCATTTTTTTTGCAATTTTTAAGACACTTCGCTGTGTTCGAACCTTTTCATCTGATAAATAGAGACCAAGTAAGCCACGATTGATCATTCGATGGAATTTTTCATTTGGCAAACCGGCTGTATGCTTATCCGCTTCATTGATAAAATGTTTAAGGCGGTCGACTAGCTCGTTTTCATGTGAATAGTAAAAACAGAAGTTTAAATCCCCACCCTGGCGGTCCTCTTCTTGATCAATGAAATAATCGAGAAGGATGTGGAGCCCTTGTATGTAAGGAAAGTAACCATTTCGAACTTTAACCGCAATTTCTTCTTTGAATTCCTCATGAAACGCGTAAGCAACTAAGCAAAAAATGCCCAGTGTTGAACCAGAGCAAGCTGAGAATTCATACCATGCCATACTTGGAAGATGATCTTGATGGCTTTTAAACCAGCTCTCGAGCCTCGGTACACGCTCTTCTACTTTTACATGCTTATGTATTTGAAGGTCACAATAATAACTGGCTAGCTCCTGTAAATAATCAGCTATTTTATCGTAATGTTTAATGTTTTGAAGAACATCCTGACAGGTTTTAACTAGGCTTTCTAAGTAGCCACCATCATCCTGCTCATCGCGGTATTGATAATAATTTTTTGTTGGCTGCCCTGGCTGTAATGCATCCGGCATGGAATCATGAAGTGAACGGAAATCAACAGGGTCTAATGAGGTGCTGCGGTCACAGAGATTATCTAGATAGTCACTAATCGTTTGATACGCAACAATAAAACGAATACATTCCTCTATTTTTCCTTCTGAAAGTAAAGCAAGGATAGATCCGCCTTCACAGTGAAAGGTTTTTGAATCGATACTTGCCAAGGCCTGCTTGCGAAGCTCTTCATTTGGTATCTCCTCCGCTTTCCTTTTCCAAACCGCTAATTCACGATGGACAATTGGAAATACCTCACTATACACTTTCTTCATTAAACTAATTGGTTGTGTTGGAACCATAGATATCACCTCTAAATTTTAGCAACATCGATAATATGTCAATTTACGATACTTATGAAAGTTGATACACTAACCTTAATTGATTTTTTATCGAATATCAAACAATTAAGAAAGGATGTACCTATTATGATTTATCCATACAAAGGGAAATATCCTGAAATTGCAGACACTGTATTCATTGCTGATTACGCAACTGTCACGGGGGACGTAAAAATTGGGGAAGAAACAAATATATGGTTTAATACCGTTATCCGGGGTGATGTGGCACCAACTTTGATTGGAAAAAGAGTAAGCATTCAAGACAATTCGACCCTGCATCAAAGTCCAAACAATCCTTTGATAATCGAAGATGATGTCACAATTGGACATCAGGTGATTCTCCATAGCTCAATTATCCGTAAAAATGCCCTAATCGGGATGGGTTCGATTATTCTGGATGGGGCTGAGATTGGCGAAGGTGCCTTTATTGGGGCTGGAAGCCTTGTTCCACAAGGTAAAAAAATCCCACCAAACACACTTGCCTTTGGGAGACCTGCTAAAGTAATTCGTGAACTAAACGACGACGATAAGAAGGACATGGCGAGAATTCGCCGTGAATATGTGGAAAAAGGTAAGCATTATAAACAATTACAAAAAGAAAAGTGAACGGCGCCTTGAACTCGACACTAAAAAATGAAGTAAGAACCAAAAAGCTCACCAAATCGGTGAGCTTTTTTATCTTATTTTACAGCCTGTGCTTTGAGTGTTTCTGCTTTGTCGGTACGCTCCCATGGCAGATCGAGATCGTTTCTGCCAAAGTGACCATATGCAGCAGTTTGCTTATAGATTGGACGACGAAGATCCAGCATATTAATAATACCAGCAGGACGTAAATCAAAATTGTTTCGAACCAATTCTACAAGTACATCCTCAGACACTGTACCAGTTCCAAATGTATCAACAGAAATAGATACTGGTTGTGCAACACCGATTGCATACGCAAGCTGCACTTCACATTTATCAGCTAAGCCCGCCGCAACAAGGTTTTTCGCAACATAACGCGCAGCATATGCAGCAGAACGGTCAACTTTCGTTGGATCCTTACCTGAGAATGCGCCACCACCATGACGTGCATAACCACCATACGTATCAACAATGATTTTACGGCCAGTTAAGCCAGCATCACCTTGTGGACCGCCAATTACGAAACGCCCAGTTGGGTTAATAAAATATTTTGTATTTTCATCAATTAATTCACTTGGAACTACTGGATTGATGACATGTTCTTTTAGATTACGTTGAATTTGTTCTAATGAGATTTCCGGATGGTGCTGAGTTGAAATAACAATTGTGTCAATTCTGACTGGATTATTATTTTCATCGTACTCAACAGTAACTTGAGTTTTTCCATCAGGACGTAAGTATGGAAGAATCTCATCTTTACGAACCTTCGTCAATCGGCGTGACAGCTTGTGAGCCAATGAAATTGGAAGAGGCATTAACTCTTTCGTTTCATTACAAGCATAACCAAACATTAAGCCTTGGTCCCCTGCACCAATTGCTTCGATTTGTGCGTCTGTCATTTGACCTTCACGAGCTTCTAACGCTTGGTCAACCCCCATCGCAATATCTGGAGATTGCTCATCGATCGATGTTAAAACTGCACATGTTTCATAGTCAAATCCGTATTTTGCACGAGTATAACCAATCTCTTTAATCGTTTCACGGACAATCTTTGGGATATCTACATATGTAGAGGTTGTAATTTCTCCCGCAACAAGTACAAGACCTGTAGTAACAGAAGTTTCACACGCTACGCGTGCATTTGCATCATTTGCTAAGATGGCATCTAAAATAGAATCTGAAATTTGGTCACAGATTTTATCTGGATGGCCTTCCGTAACAGACTCAGAAGTAAATAAACGGCGTCTAGTTGTCACAAACGCTTCCTCCTTTTTCGGATTCAGAATTTGATAATCTTCAAATTCTGACATTCATTGATACGGTACTCATTCCCTTAGTATTGTTACCTTCACGATTTTCTATCCTATATTAACCTTCTAGTATAATACAGCATACGTTGAGTAGTTATCTGTGATGTACACAAATAAACGCTATAAGTAACATGATTAAAACATGAATGGTTCTCATAACAGAAATAAAAAACCTTCCCTGCTTATTTGAGGAAAGGTATTATCATTTATCTCGCCTTTCACTCTTATCGATCAAGGTCATGCCTTGCTCAGGTTAGCACCTTATCACTTTTTGAAAAGGAGACCTATTATTTATAGGTTTCACAAAAATTCATTTGCCATGCAAGAAAAGTGATGGTTGCCGGGTTTCATTGGGCCTGTCCCTCCGCCAGCTCGGGATAAGAGAGTATCCGTTCAATGAAATATCATAACGCAGTCATCCTTTTCATGTCAACCTAATTTCAATAAAATTTGATATTGAAGTGTATCACGCTAATTTATGAAAAAGACAAATTTTAAAAACAAATGGATTATAAAGAACTATTTTAGATTATGCACGCACTTTTTATACATATGTTACGTAAAATACGTTAAATAGTATAGACTATTTTTATTAATGTGTTATACTAATTGTAAAATTTGATTATATAAAAAAAAATAAAGGATGGTTTTACATGAATTCAGTTGAAGTTTCAAATGAGCAGCTATTAGAATTAGTGAATGGAAAAAATGCACTTCATAACCTATCTGTTCCTATTTTAGTTGAAAAAGTACTCGCTAGACAAGAGGGAATCCTTACTTCGACTGGGGCTGTATGTGCAACTACCGGGAAATACACAGGAAGATCACCAGAAGACAAATACATCGTAGAAGAAGCATCTACGAAGGATCGAATAGACTGGGGTAAGGTAAATAAACCTATTTCTGAAGCTGTATTTGAAAACCTTTACACAAAGGTACTTTCATACTTGAAGGAAAAAGATGAAATTTTTATATTCAATGGGTATGCAGGAGCTGATAAAAAAGTACGTATGCCAATTCAAGTGATCAACGAATATGCGTGGCATAATCTATTTTCGCAGCAAATGTTTGTTCGGCCAACCGAAGAAGATTTAAAAACACATCAACCTGAATTCACAGTCATTAGTGCACCAAATTTCAAAGCAGACCCGGAAACCGATGGCACAAACTCTGAAACCTTCATTATTATTTCCTTCGAAAAAAGAACTGTTTTAATAGGAGGCACAGAGTATGCTGGTGAAATAAAAAAATCAATCTTCTCTGTGATGAACTATGTACTTCCTGAGCAAAATATTCTGTCCATGCACTGCTCTGCAAATGTAGGCCAAGAAGGGGATGTTGCACTTTTCTTTGGTCTATCTGGAACAGGAAAAACGACTCTTTCTGCCGATCCAAAACGTCGTCTAATTGGAGACGATGAGCACGGTTGGTCTAGCTCTGGCGTATTTAATATAGAAGGTGGCTGCTATGCGAAATGCATCAATCTTTCACGTGAAAAGGAACCCCAAATTTTTGACGCGATTCGCTTTGGCTCTGTTTTAGAAAATGTCATTGTAGATGAAGAATCGAGAATTGCAGATTATGATAATAATTCACTAACTGAAAATACAAGAGCTGCCTACCAAATCGATAATATTGATAATATTATCGTACCGAGTATAGCAGGTCACCCGAATACCATCGTATTCCTAACAGCAGATGCCTTCGGTGTATTACCTCCGATTAGCAAGCTAACAAAAGAACAAGCGATGTACCATTTCTTAAGTGGGTATACGAGTAAGCTTGCAGGAACTGAACGAGGAGTTACAGCACCAGAAGCGACATTTTCAACTTGCTTTGGTTCTCCTTTTCTTCCACTTGCTGCAACTGAGTATGCCGAAATGCTTGGAAGAAAGATTGATGAGCACAATGTTCAAGTATTCTTAGTCAATACTGGCTGGACTGGCGGAGAGTATGGAGTTGGAAACCGCATGAAGCTATCATATACGCGCGCAATGGTTCAAGCAGCTTTAGAAGGCGAACTTACTCATGCTGAGACCGTGAAAAATGATATTTTTGGATTAGAAATCCCGATTCATATTCCAGGTGTTCCTGATGATGTGCTTCAACCAGCAAAAACATGGGCGGACCAAAGTACGTACTATGTAAAAGCAAAAGAATTGGCTTTAAAATTCAAAGAAAATTTCAAAAAATTCTCCAATGTTCCAAAGGAAATTGAACAATTGGGCGGACCTAGAATTTAAATGAATAAGCTTTTAAGCTCGAGGTAATCATCCCTCGAGCTTTTTCGTTTTTGATTCCCTTGTTTTCAACCATTCCGTTAAGCGTCTCACTGTTTCTCGGTTCTCGTGAGGCGGAAAATAGTGAGTATGTTGTGGAAAGTACCAACTCTCTACCTCTTTTCCAAGCTCCCTTACCCTTTTTTCTAATCGATAGGCATGATTGACAGATACATTTTTATCTTTTTCTCCATGAATAATGAGCACTGGGGCTTCAAGCTTTTCAATTTCATACAATGGTGTCCTCCATTTATAACGTTCCGGATATTTTGTAGGCGTTCCTCCAATCACCCGCTTCAGCATCCGCCGCAAATCATTTCGTTCTACATACGTAAGGCTTAAATCGCTTACGCCTCCCCATGAAACGACGGAACAAATTTGAGGTTGATAAATCGCTGTTAAGAGGGCCATCACGCCTCCACGTGAGAAACCAAAAACATGGATTCTCGTTGGATTGACTTTTTCATGTTCTTCCAATACTTTCACAGCAGAAAAAGCGTCATATCTGTCATGTCCAGCGAAATCCTCATTCCCCTCTCCTCCTTGATTTCCCCGATAAAAAGGGGCCATTACGACAAAGCCTTCTGAGGCAAATTGAATGATCCGGCCAATTCGAACCTTACCTACATTTTTAATGCCACCGCGCAAATATAAGAACCCGTCATATACTCCTTCTTCCTTCGGCTCAGCAAGATAGCCTTTAATTTTTAAACCTTTGCTCAGATATGTAATTAAATAAAGATTAATTGCAGGATTAGGAGACGGAAATCTTTGCTTTTCAATAATTGTGCCATCCACTATTTTATCCTTCCTCTCTACTACATTATTTTAGAAAAATCTTTTAAAATATCCTCATAAAAAAAGAAAAAATAGGCATTCACACATTTTTGTCACGTTTCATAATCTATCTTAGAAATTACTAACGCAGATAATCATCTGTCAAGGAGGAAAGAAGATATGCGTCGTTTTTTTGCTAGCCTTTTTGCATTACTGCTTATTATCCCATTAGCCGCTTGTAATAATGAACAAGTTCAAAAAATACGAATTGCCGAGGTAACACGTTCTGTGTTTTATGCACCTCAGTATGTGGCTATCACAGAAGGATTTTTTGAAGAAGAGGGCTTAGAAATAGAATTAACAACCGTACCAGGTGGAGATAAAACCATGACCGCGTTAATTTCCGGCGGTGCTGATGTGGCTTTAGTTGGTTCTGAAACATCCATTTATGTGGAAGCACAAGGCTCAACCGACCCTGTCATTAACTTCGCTGCCCTTACCCAAACGGACGGTACATTTTTAGTGGCTAGAGAAAATATTGAAAACTTTAGCTGGGACCAAGTTAAAGATAGTACATTCCTTGGCCAACGTAAAGGCGGAATGCCTCAAATGGTTGGGGAATTTGTATTAAAAAAGCATGACATTGACCCTCATAGCGATTTGAATCTCATTCAAAACATTGACTTCGCGAACATTTCAAGTGCTTTTGCTTCTGGAACGGGTGAGTTCGTTCAATTATTTGAACCAACTGCTAGTCTCTTTGAAAAAGAAGGGCGTGGCTATATTGTCGCTTCCTTCGGTGAAGAATCTGGGAAAGTTCCATATACAACGTTTATGACAAAGCAGAGTTTTATTGATGACCACGGTGATACTGTTGAAAAGTTTACACGTGCAGTCTATAAGGCACAGCAATGGGTAGATTCACATAGTCCAGAAGAAATTGCAAAATCCGTGCAAGAATTCTTCCCAGATACACCACTTGATTTAATCACGTCCTCTATTGAACGCTATAAAAACCAAGGATCCTACGCAACAAACCCTGTTTTGTCAGAGGAAGCTTGGAATAACTTACAGGACATCATGGATGAAGCTGGTGAATTACCGAAGAGAATTGACTATGACACGCTTGTTAACACAAGTATTGCAGAAAAAGTTACTTCAAAATAGGAGTGTTACTATGAGCTTTTTGTCTATAAAAGATATACACCATGTTTATTTTACAAAGGATTCTACAACGAAAGCACTCGAAGATATTTCACTCACAATCGAGGAAGGGGAATTCGTCTCCATCCTCGGCCCTAGTGGGTGTGGAAAAACAACATTACTCTCCATTATTGCTGGGTTATTAGAACCGACATATGGAGAGGTTTTGATAGAAGGAAAAATGATTAAACAAGCAAAGTCTGATATTGGTTATATGCTGCAGCAGGACTATTTGTTTCCATGGAAGACCATTGAGGAGAACATCTTAGTTGGCTTGCAAATCATGAACCAAGAAACTGAACAATCAAGAAAAAATACTTTGGCCTTACTTGAAGAAATCGGTTTAAAAGGGATAGAAATTGCATATCCAAAACAGCTTTCAGGCGGGATGAGACAAAGGGCTGCCTTGGTTCGAACCCTTGCGACAAACCCAAAAATTCTCCTTTTAGATGAACCGTTCTCAGCATTAGACTTTCAAACCAAACTGAAATTAGAAGATCTCGTTTCAGATACACTAAAGGAATACCGCAAAACAGCCATTCTTGTTACACATGATATCGGTGAGGCCATTGCCATGAGTGACCGAATTTACCTCCTTTCGAAAAGTCCAGGAAAAATTGCTAAAGTATTTGATATTCCAGAACCATTGCGGAAAGAGACCCCATTTGATGCAAGACAGCACCCAGAGTATTCAAATATTTTTCAGCAAATATGGGAGGAGCTAGATAAACTTGAAACAAAATCTGAACATTAAAGACCTGCACAATAATTACTTACAGTCGATTAAAAAAGAAAAAAAGCTGGTTCGTTTTTATCAAATCTTGATATTTATTGTCTTTTTCGGAATATGGGAGCTTGCAAGTCAATTACATTGGATTGACCCATTGATTTTTAGTGCTCCATCAAAGATTTGGTCTCTCTTTTTAGATAAAATCAACGATGGGTCATTGTTAAATAATCTTGCGGTTACATTGTTCGAAACGGTTCTTGGTTTTATTTTAGGGACAGTCTTAGGGGCATTGATTGCGGGGATCTTATGGTGGTCAGAGCGTCTATCAAATATCCTTGATCCCTATTTAGTGGTGCTAAATGCGATGCCAAAGGTTGCGCTAGGCCCCATTTTAATCGTTGCATTAGGAACAGGTTATCTTTCAATTATTGCGATGGGAGCCATTATTTCCATCATTATCACAACGATTGTCGTCTACACCTCGTTTAAAGAAGTAGATTATAACTATATTAAAGTCTTGTTAACATTTGGTGCCAATCGGAAACAAATTTTCCGAAATGTAATCCTTCCCTCATCCTTCCCAGCAATTATTTCAACACTAAAAGTAAATGTTGGTTTATCATGGGTCGGTGTTATTGTTGGAGAATTTCTCGTATCAAAGCAAGGGCTAGGCTACCTCATTATTTACGGTTTCCAGGTATTCAATTTCACACTAATCTTCCTAAGCTTATTATTAATCGCCATTTGTGCAACTCTCATGTACCAAGGCGTCGAATTTCTCGAAAGAAAGCTAATCAAAGACTCCAAATAAAAAAGCTCTTCTAGTTGATGCTAGGGAGCTTTCTTCGTTTTTATGTAATTTTCTACGTATTCAATGCTACGAGGCAAGACATCATCCTTCATGATAAAGCTATAGCGGCGATCAGACTTAATCGTATTGAAAGGAAGTTCCTTTAACAGAACAGGACCCTTCGTTTCAAAATAATCCTTCTTCTCAAGAAGCCGTTTAATTTCGGCATAATAAATATTTTTGATAATGGTCTTCCCTTTTCCGTTGACCTTATATTGCCCAATATATTGTAGTTCCGAAACTTCTGCTCCCGTCTCCTCCATTACCTCACGTTTCGCTGCAGCCTCAGGTGTTTCGCCCTCTTCCACTTTACCACCAGGAAATTCAAGCCCACGTTCAGAATGATTGGTTAATAGCCAATCGTCCTTGTAGCGACAAATCACCCACACATGCTTAGGGTAAGTGGAAAATGGATCTGGCGTAAACGATAAATTTACTTCATTATGATACATATCTTGAAAAACAATCATATTGGTAGTCTCCATTAATAGTGGTTTTTTATTATAATAACATAAAAACAAGCCGCTTCATGTAGAAGTGGCTTAATCAATTGTTTTTAATACATCAAGTATGCCTTCTGATTGAATAAAATTCTTTGCCTCTTGGTCTCCCAGTTGATTGATGATTTGATATATCTTCAGCATATTTGAGTCATATTTATCATTGGAGGAATCATAATGATACTCCACAAAAGGCACATGTGCTCGTAAAAAGTTTTCAACCTCATTTGTATAGTTTGCGTCAAACAGATTTCTCAATTGACGAACTTCATCTTCGGTTGCTTCAATTTTGTACTCCCATGTAGACCCAGATTTCACTTGAGAAATTTCGCCACTTCCAACAGAGACATAATAGGTTTTCCTTGGCTGTTGTTCCAACTTATTTCACTCCTAACGTGTGATTCCGTTAGTTTAGCTTTTTCCTCCTGTGCAAAAAATATGCACTCCCCCGCGAAACTGGACTCCCTACCTATTTTCAATCCATTAGTATCTTTTGATACATTCCCCCATATACTAATTTCCAAGATATCTTATAAAAGCAAACAAAGGGGAAACACGATGAAAATCATTGATGAAATTTATGAAATGTATCGAGATAAATTAACAGGTGACGAAGAGGATGCGGACATTATTGCTTTCTCTGTGCTTGAACAATTTGCACGTGAAGACCTGATTGACCTTTTAAGCGATTTATCCGACCAAGAATTACGAAATTTAGTCGGTTTTTATATGATTGAAAACCTAAAGGCGAAGATGGCCCGTGATGGAATTGGCCAATCGAAGATGATGACTGTAGATGAACTGAGGGATATCCATTAAAGATATAGAATCGTTCTATTATTTGAGGGATCGATTCAGTATTTGTGCCGCTATCGGTTTTATTTTCGTTCTATCGATTTTTTTTGACTTCTATCGATTTTAATATAAATTCCCATCAAAAAAGGATTGTCCACGAAAGCAATGCCCGTGACAATCCTCAAAATATTAAAGTTTACGAACAATCTGTAATGCTTTTTCAATTGACTCTCTGTTCACATCATAATGAGTTGTAAACCTCACGAGTTTAGGCCCAAATGTTGAAACTAAGACACCATGCTCTTTTAACATGGCTGCATACTGACTAGAAGTTAATCCTCTTTCACTTACATTCACTAAGATTATATTGGTCTCCACCTGATTTATAACGTTCAACCCGCTAATATTGCCGAGCCCTTCAGCTAAAAATGCAGCATTCTCATGATCAAGTGCAAGACGATCGACCATTGTCCGCAGTGCTACTAGTGCTGGTGCCGCTATGACCCCTGCCTGTCTTAAACCACCACCAAGGCGCTTTCTCCACCTTCTAGCTTGTTTTATAAACTCCTCGCTTCCAGCGATAATGGAGCCAACTGGGGCACCTAACCCTTTTGATAAGCAAAATTGAACGGTATCCGTATATTGAGCAATCTCCTTCACATGACACCCGAGTGCCACTGCTGCATTAAATAACCGAGCCCCATCTAAATGGACAGGTATTTGATTAGCAGATGCTACTTGATGGATCGCTTTCATATTTTCAAGTGGGATGACCGCCCCACCTGCTCTGTTATGTGTATTTTCGATACAAATTAAGCCTGTTTCAGGGTTATGTACATCTTCCTCCTGAATCGCAGCCTCGACTTCCAATGGGTCCATTGCTCCTCTATTTCCTTTAATTGTACGAGGTTGTACCCCAGCAAATGCAGAAATCGCAGCCCCTTCATAATTAAAAATATGGGATTCCTGTTCAACAATAATTTCATTTCCTTTTTTGGTGTGAGTCAGCACGGCAATTTGATTACCTTGCGTTCCGCTTGTCACAAACAATGCTGCTTCTTTTCCAAGCATCTCAGCAGCTGTTCGTTCAAGCTCGTTCACTGTTGGGTCTTCCTGATAAACATCATCCCCAACCTCAGCTTCATAGGCTGCTTTTCTCATTTCAGATGTCGGCTTTGTAACTGTATCGCTTCGTAAATCAATCATTTTTTCTCCTCCCTTTACTTATAAAATAGAACAAAACCCTTCTTTCTACAAGAAAGAAGGGAACACTATTTTTTATTTTCCTAAGAAGGATTGAAGCATCCAAATATGTTTCTCAAGATTTTGGTGAATCGCGAGAAGCATATCACCGGTTGTTTCATCATCGGCATCTGCCGCTATCTTCATGCCTTCCTTTAACTCACCAGTTAGAATGGAAAAATCATTGGAAATGTTCGCTACCATTTCTTCTGCATTTTCATTTCCGTTAGCTTCTTGAATAGATGACATTTCAAGAATTTCCTTCATGGTTGCAACAGGTCGTCCACTGATCGCGAGAAGGCGTTCCGCTAATTCATCAATATGAACAGCAGCCTCATTATATAATTCCTCAAATTTTACATGCAAGGTAAAAAATTGAGAACCCTTCACATACCAGTGGTAATTATGTAGCTTAATGTAAAGGACACTCCAATTTGCAACCTGCTTATTAACGATTTCAATTAATTGTGTTGACATGAAAAATCTCCTCCTTATTTGTTAACATACCCCCTTTCTAACACAGTGAAACATAAATTTTTCGGTTGTTTTTTTATAAACTACATACTTTTTCTTTTTTAAATGAATATCAATACCTTCAACCTTCGCGGCATGTTAAAATGAAAGGAGAAATAAGAGGGGGTTGCTATGCTTACAGTATTAATTATTTCATTCATTATTGTGTTCGTTGTCTTATTTTTAGCTGTCAGTACAACTTCTAAAGCATATCAGTACAAACACACAGTAGATGACTTAGAAGAAAATCCACATTTAAATCATCATGAAAATAAGGAGAATTCAGATGGAAAACAAAATTCTTGAGGATTTAGCGAATGATTGGTTAATTGAGGCAACGATCGATTCCATCCAAGAAAAATATAAAAAAAATGAGTTAACGGCTAAACAAGTCGTGCTCATGTATTTACATAGAATTTCAAGCTATGACTCAGAATTAAAATCAATTATCGAGATAAACCCAGATGCCCTTCAAATCGCAATGATGCTAGATGCAGAACGAAAGGAAATCGGTCCCCGCGGACCACTTCACGGAATTCCTGTTCTACTTAAAGATAATTTAGATACAAATGATAAGATGCATACATCAGCAGGCTCTCTTGCATTGGCAGAGTCAAATGCCCCAGAGGATTCTTATGTTGCTTATCTTTTGAGAGAAGCTGGGGCCATTATATTAGGGAAAACAAATATGACTGAATGGGCGAATTTCATGACGCATGGAATGCCTAGCGGCTATAGTTCACGAGGTGGTCAAACATTAAATCCTTATGGACCGGGTAAGTTTGATGTTGGCGGTTCAAGCGCGGGATCTGGTTCGGCTATTGCTGCAAATTTTGCAGTTGTAGCAGTTGGTACAGAAACATCAGGCTCGATTTTAAGTCCTTCTAGTCAAAACTCACTTGTAGGTATTAAACCTACAGTTGGTTTAGTAAGTCGCGCTGGGATTATTCCAATTTGCCATACACAGGATACAGCAGGTCCTATGGCTCGTACGGTGAAGGATGCAGCATCCCTGTTATCCGTAATTTCTGAAGTAGACGAACGTGATCCAATCACATACACAAGTCGAACCTTGCCTTCAGTTAATTTCACAGAATATTTAGATGCTGATGGGTTAAAAGGTGCAAGGATTGGGATAGCGAGAGAGGTTTATTTTGATTACCTTAGTGAAGAAAAACGAGCAGTTATGGATAAAGCCCTTAAAAAGCTTGAAGATCTTGGGGCAACTATCATAGAAAATGTCGTAATTCCGTCTTCTAGAAATAAGTGGAACCACGATGTCATGACCTATGAATTTAAAGTTGACCTAAACGCTTATTTACGTAAATTGGACCCATCCATAAAAGTTCGTAATTTAGCTGACCTTATCAAATTTAATAAGGAAAATGAAGGGAAAATGCTAAAATATGGTCAACTTATTTTAGAAGAAGCAGAAAAAACGAGTGGTACATTGACAGAAAAAGAATATCTGGAAGCACTCGAGAATGATCAATACCATTCTACAGAAAATGGAATCGATTATGTTTTGCAAGAGCACGATTTAGATGCGATTGTGTTTCCTAATAATATTGGAGCAGGCATTCCAGCTAAAGCTGGATATCCATCGATTACGGTTCCTGCTGGATACACTGCAGAAGGCGAACCAGTCGGAATTACGTTCACCGGAACCGCCTTTTCGGAAGGCTCATTAATTAAATTGGCTTATTCATTTGAGCAAGGAACAAACTATCGTATTCCACCAAAACTATAAAACCTCAGCCGATTATGGCTGAGGTTCTTTTGGATTATCCGAAAACTTTATGAAGGTCTTCTTTTGATTGTGATAACCAGAAACGCATTAGGCGTTTGGCTCCATCTAAATCATGAAGCTTTGCTTGCCCACATTGAGTTTCATTGGCTGCTGGAATTTCTGTTATTTCTACGGCACTTAGCATGGTTGCTTCAAGCAAATCAATGATTTCCGAAACAGTAGGCTCCCCACTTACAACTAAGTAATAGCCTGTTTGGCATCCCATTGGAGAGATATCTATGATATCAAAATGGTCATATTTCTCACAATGCTCACGAAGATTAAAAGCCAATAAATGCTCAAGAGTATGAATAACGTCTGGCTTCATCGCTTGTTTATTTGGCTGACAAAAACGTATATCAAATTTATTCACAACTCCATCTGTCCCAACTTTATGGACACCACAATGTCTTACATATGGAGCTTTTACGGCATTATGATCAAGTTCAAAGCTTTCTACTGATGGCATTCTCTTCACTCCCTAACTTATTCTATATCTATCATAACGCTAATTCCGATTTTTTTCATCAATTTAATTAGAATTAAACGTATAAAATGCTTTTATCCACCGCATATAGTATAGTATAAATATTAAAAACCTGTAAGGGAAGTAGAAAAAATTGCTTCAAGCGTTATTTATAGGAATTATTCGTTTCTATCGAAAATTTATATCCCCACTAAAACCACCAACCTGTCGTTTTTATCCAACATGCTCCCAATATGGGCTTGAAGCGATCAAACGCTTTGGTGCAATTAAAGGTGGCTGGTTAACCATTAAACGATTAGTAAAATGCCATCCTCTTCATCCGGGTGGAATTGATTTTGTCCCAGAAAAAAAGGAAGGTAAACATCAGCATTGATGCTTGCCTTCCTTTCTTTATTTTACAGTAGTGGTTTTTTCAAGATGTTCGTGGATTTCTCCTTTTTCAAGATGAACTTGAATGTTGTAAGTACCAACATCCATAAAGGTATAATCAGACTGATAGACGCCATCATTGATTTCGTTTGCATCAATAAACTCATGCTTATCCGCGTCATCCTTCCAAATCTCAAATCGTACCCTTCCGTCAGTTAATGGAGTTCCTGATTGCTCAAAAGTTACTTGTAATGTATTTGCTTTCCCTTTTGAATAGTCAGCCTCTAAAGGAAAGTCGATTGTAACATCGCCAGTACCATGATGATGCCCATCCGAATGATGATGACTGTTTTCTGTTGCCTCATCTGCAGGCTCATCGTTCACATCGGGATTTCCAATGACTACCTCAACCTTAGGCATGGTATGCATGCTCCTAGCTGTTACGTGGGCAGTAACAAAATAAACACCCTCTGCATCAAAGGTTTTAACAGCTGTATATTCGCCATCAGAAGTATGCTCTCCATCTAAAAACTCGCTTTCCTCACTGCCTTTTTGAGCAATTTCAAATTGAACCTCGTCCGCATCTTCAACCGATTCTTCCCCCTGTGTTACAAATGCGTGGAGGGTTACTTCGTTACCTGGGCTTATTGTTTCAGGGTCAATCTTAACTTCAACTGAAATAGGAACTAATTCTTCCGTATTCGTATTTTTTATTTCCTTTTCATTATTACATGCTGCAAGCATCATAAATACAGCCATGAAAAGAAAAAGAATGCCTGTTTTTCTCATTTATCTTCACCTCAACTACATGGTACAATAAAAGACCATTTATTCCTGTGTATTTTTTATGACATTCACCCTTCATCCATCTTAACCAAACCTAGCTTTTTTAAAATCAAAAATATAAAAAAGAGGTCAAACACTCGACCCCTTTGTCTTACTTATAGCCGTTAATAACCACATCTAGTTTACCTGTTTCAGGGTTTATGACAAGCCCGTGAACAGGAACTCCTTGTGGAAGGAGTGGATGATTTTCTACCATTTCGACACTGTGACGGACACTTTCCTCCACGCTACTAAAACCTTGAAACCATTCTTCGAGATTAATTCCAGAATACTTTATTGTATCAATTTTTGCTTGAGTAACGCCTCTATCCTTGATTTTATGTAAAATCGAATCTGCATCAAGTGCACTCATACCACAATCATGATGGCCAACAATGCAAATTTCGTCCGCATTCAAATCATAAACAGCAACTAAAATGCTTCTCATTACACTTCCAAACGGGTGGGAAACAACGGCACCCGCAACCTTTAAAATTTTCACATCTCCATTTTTCATGTTCATTGCTTTTGGTAACAGCTCTATAAGGCGTGTATCCATACATGTTACGATCACCATTCTTTTATTTGGAAGCTTTGTTGTATGATATTTTTCATATTCCTTCGTTTCGACAAACTCTTTATTAAAATCCAATATATTATCCAATAGAGTCATTTCCAATCACCTTTTTCTCTTTATTTCATTTTATTTTATCAAAAACTAGTCATTATTAATAACTTTTTAAGTAATTGGTTTTTAAATAGCTGAGATACTAAAAATAAAATTGTTTATTAAAAAAGTTTTTTGTTCTCAAATCGGAATTATTACGATATAATATGAAAGAATTTAATCAGTTGCCTTTTTGGTACTTGAGAGGAGACAATACATGAAAAAAATAAGCGGATACTTTGTGCTCCTTTTGTTAATCAGCCTTCTTTCGGCTTGCGGAGCAGAACAGAAAAATGTAGCAAACGAAGATGGGAAGCTATCGGTTTATACAACCGTATTTCCTTTAATAGATTTCGCACAAAAAATAGGTGGCGAAGATGTTACGGTAAAAAGTGTATATCCACCAGGATCAGATGCCCATTCATTTGAGCCAACTCCAAGGGATATGACAGATATCGCGAGTGCAGATGCTTTTATATATACAGGTGTTGGTGTGGAGGGCTTTGTCACTACTGCCCAAAAAACACTGAAAGACGAAAAAGTTTCATTAATTGAAGCTGGAGCTGGAATAGAATTTTTACACTTGGAAGAAGAAGACCACCAAGATGATGAGCACAATCATGGTGATATCGATCCACATATTTGGTTGGACCCTATTTATTCAATTCAAATTGCGGAAAATATAAAAGATGCCCTAATTGATTTAAATCCATCAGCTAAAGATATGTACGAAGAAAATTTCACAAAATTAAAGGAACAATTAGAAGCATTAAATACAGACTTCAAGGAAGTTGTGGACTCCGCTAAACGAAAAGAGATTGTAGTAGCACATTCTGCTTATGGCTATTGGGAAGCTCGATATGGGATCAAACAAATTAGTATAACGGGGTATTCCCCAACGAATGAGCCATCACAAAAAGAACTCAAAAACCTCATCGAAGTGGTAAAGAAGCACAATCTTAAGTATATTCTATTCGAACAAAATATATCATCAAAAATTGCGGAAACAGTTCAAAACGAAACCAATACAGAAAGTCTATATCTTCACAATTTAGAGGCTGTAACAAAACAAGAAATTGAAAGCAATGAAGATTATTTTAGTTTAATGAGGGAAAATCTAGATACGTTAAAAAATGCGCTAAATTAAAACCATTCTTGGGATATGTTACTTGCATTCACACCTCTTCTCAAGGAGAAAATAAAGATGCTCGACAATATTCTTATAAATGAGGTGTAGTGCATTGGCACAAGATGTATTATGTGAAGTGAATAATTGTCACTACTGGGCAAAGGGCAATAAATGTAGCGCTGATTCCATCTATGTTGTCAGCCACTCAGGGAAAACAGCTTCAGAGCAGACGGAAACAGATTGTAAAACCTTTGTTCCAGAAGGCGAGATATAAAATATTTTTCACAAAGGCAGCTGATGAGTCAGCTGTCTTTTTAGATTGTATCTAGGCTTACTTTTTTTAACATGTCGAATTTTTTGAAATAAAATAATTGACAAAATAAAAAAATCAACATATGATACTTTTAAAAGTTGCACAAAGGAAACATTTATTCATGTAGACAAAAAAACAGCTTGAGAGGAGAATAAGCGATGTATGAGAATTTATTACTCGCTTTTGGCTTAACGCTTTTTGCCGGTCTTGCGACTGGTATTGGGAGCTTAATTTCCCTATTTACATCAAGAACAAACACGAAATTTCTTTCCTTGACACTCGGTTTCTCGGCAGGGGTTATGATATATGTATCCATGATTGAGATATTTGTCAAAGCAAAAGTTGCCTTAACATCTGAATTAGGGGAGCAAATGGGGAACTGGATGACCGTGATAGGCTTCTTTGGGGGAATGCTATTAATTGCGGTAATTGATAAATTTGTGCCTGCAAGCAGCAACCCACATGAGGTCAAAAAGGTTGAAGACATGAATCTCGCTTCACCAAAAGGGGAAGATGCGGCATTATTAAAAATGGGCACATTTACAGCTCTGGCTATCGGGATTCACAATTTTCCTGAAGGCATTGCAACATTTACCTCAGCTCTTCAAGACCCAGGGCTTGGAATCGCCATTGCTATTGCCGTAGCGATTCACAACATACCTGAAGGCATTGCTGTTGCCGTACCGGTTTATTTTGCAACAGGGGATAAAAAAAGAGCCTTTAAGCTCTCTTTCCTTTCCGGCCTAGCCGAACCTGTCGGGGCGATTGTAGCGTTCTTAATTTTAATGCCATTTTTAAATGATGTGATGTTCGGCATTATTTTTGCCGCTGTAGCAGGAATTATGGTGTTTATTTCACTGGATGAATTGCTTCCAGCATCGAAACGCTATGACAGTGGCCATTTATCCATCTACGGATTAATTGCAGGTATGGCGGTCATGGCCTTAAGTCTATTGCTAATCTTATAAACTTTATTCAAAGCATTGCCGTGAATATTTTAATATCTCAAAACCTTTATCTGTTTCGTTATTTCTTGAATCCACTCACGGTCGACTTGATATCCAATTCCAGGCTGATCTGGAACGGCAATGCCTCCATTTTCAACCATTACTTCAGGAATGATCACATCCTTCCTCCAATACCGAGAGGATGCTGAAATATCTCCAGGAATCGTGAAATTAGGAAGGCTTGCTAAGGCAATATTATGTGCTCTTGAAATTCCGGTTTCAAGCATCCCACCACACCACACAGGAATATCATGTGATTTACATAGATCATGAATCCTGATTGCCTCAGTGATGCCGCCTACACGTCCGATTTTAATATTAATTACTTGGCAGCTCTTCATTTCGATTGCCTTTCTTGTATCTTCGGCTGACGTAATACTTTCATCTAAACAAATTGGGGTTGAAAGTTTCCCCTGTAGCTTCGCGTGGTCAAAGATATCATCCTCCGCTAGTGGCTGTTCAACCATCATTAAATTAAACTCATCCAAGGCTTTCAGTTTATTTATGTCCTCTAATGTATAGGCAGAGTTGGCATCCACCATTAATGGCAAGGTTGGAAACTCACGTCGAATTTGTTTTAGAAGCTCATAATCCTGGCCAGGCTTGATTTTTATTTTGATTCGTTTATAGCCTGACTTTACATGCTCAGCCATCTTATGCAAAACACGTTCGGTCGTATCAATGCTTACGACCACTCCTGAATCAACAAACTCTCTCGTCCCTCCCAATGCTTTAGATAATGGAATTCCTTGTTTTTTTGCATAAAGGTCCCACATCGCCATATCAAGACTTGCTTTCGCCATATTGTTACGTTTTACAAATTGCAAGCTTTTTTGTAGCTGTTGAGGGTGTTCATACTCTTCTTGTAAAACTTTCGGTATTAGATAGTCCTCAAGTAAATGCCAGCATGTTTTTATCGTCTCTTCGGTATACCATGGTGACGAAAACGCAACAACCTCTCCCCATCCAACTACACCATCGATATCCTCCATTTCAACGAGAATACTTTCTCTGCTGTCAACCTTTCCCGTGCTTGTTACAAATGGAGAAAGGAGGCTTTGTTCTATGAGATGGAGCGTAACCTGGTTTACTTTAATCATTGTTTTCATCCTTTATAAGGTCTATTAATTTACGGCGTAATAGCTTATTTGAGGCATTACGGGGAAGACGATTAACAAAATAGATTGATTTTGGAACCTTGAAACGTGCTAGCTTTTCATAACAAAAATCAATAACTTCAGTTTCCGATACATGACTTCCTTCTTCTACCCGCACAAAAGCAACTGGTACCTGTCCCCATTTTTCATCATCCATACTTGTTACTCCCGCTTCAATTATACTTGGATGAGCCAATAAAACCGCTTCAACCTCTGCAGGATAAATATTCTCTCCACCCGAAATGATCAAATCAGAGCGGCGATCCATTACAAAAAGGAAGCCTTCCTCATCCAAATAACCAATATCTCCAGTATAGAGCCAACCATTCACAATAGACTTCTTCGTTGCATCGAGTCGATTTAAATAGCCTTTTGTTACATTTGGTGCCTTTACGATAATTTCGCCTACTTCATATGGATTTGCCTGTGCTCCCTCTTTTTCAATTTTGATTTGTACCGGAAAGAGGGGTTTGCCAGCAGATCCAAGCTTTGAAATACTGTATTCAGGGGCCAGTGTAACAACTTGTGATGCTGTCTCGGTCATTCCATAGGTTTGGAAAACAGGAATATTGTGCTCTATGCAATCTTCTAATAATGGTTTCGGTGCAGGTCCTCCTCCAAGGAGCATACATCTGAAACGTTCTGGATACTTTTCGTCGCCTAATGCCTCAAGCATTCTTGTAAGCATGACACTGACAACTGACATAATTGTCACGCCTTGATTCATAATTGCCTCATTTGCCTTTATCGGATTAAAGCTTTCATGAATGACAGCAGGAATTCCATAAATCACACTTCTGTACAAGATCGATAATCCACTTATATGAAACATAGGGACCGTGAGTAACCAGCAATCATCCTGGTGTAACCCCAGATTCAAACAGGAACCAACTGCGCTCCACCAGTGGTTTCCATAGGTGTGGATTACGCCTTTGGGCCTTCCTGTCGTACCAGAGGTATACATGATGGTATCAGTTTGGTCCAATGAATAGGATTCTTGGATCTTACATTCTTTTTCTGGGTATTGTTGCAGTTCTTTCACCAGTACTTTTTCGATGTCGAGGTCGGTTATTTTTTCAATTAATTCATCTTCAGTTATGATCATTTTCGTTTCTGAATCGCTTACTTGAAATTCTAGCTCAGTACTTGTTAGTTTAGTGTTTAAGAGTACCGTTACTGCACCAATATATTTTAATGCGTGAATAATCTCCACCATTTCGACGCTATTCTTCATAAGGACAGAAACTATATCTCCTTGTTGAATACCTGCAAATGTAAATTGATTAGCCTTTTTTACTACATTTTTATGTAAATCTGAAAATGAAATTTCATCATATTCTGTTTTAATGGCAATTCGATTGGGTGTTAAAGAAGCTCGTTGCTTAAGCCAATTTGGAATCTCGATAGAATTCATCTTTTTCAAATCTCCTAGCGTAAAACTAAAATGTAAAAAACAGCTTGATGAAATCTTCATCAAGCTGCGAGAAAAATATTAAGGGAAACGAGGGAATTGCTTAAAGTCCGGCTTACGCTTTTCTTTAAATGCGTCACGGCCTTCCTTCGCTTCATCTGTTGTGTAATAAAGAAGTGTAGCATCTCCAGCCATTTGTTGAAGACCTGCTAAGCCATCTGTATCAGCATTCATTGCTGCTTTTAAGAAACGAAGTGCTGTTGGGCTCATTGCAAGCATTTCTTCACACCACTTTATGGTTTCTTCTTCAAGCTGTTCTAGTGGAACAACTGTATTAACTAGTCCCATGTCTAATGCTTCTTGTGCATTATATTGACGGCATAGGTACCAAATTTCACGTGCCTTTTTATGACCGATGATACGAGCAAGATATCCAGAACCATAACCTGCATCAAAACTTCCAACCTTTGGACCAGTTTGTCCAAAAATCGCATTATCTGCAGCAATTGTTAAGTCACAAACAACATGTAACACATGCCCGCCACCAATTGCATAGCCTGAAACCATTGCAACAACCGGCTTTGGAATTACACGGATTAATCGTTGTAAATCAAGAACATTTAAACGTGGAATCTGGTCATCCCCCACATAGCCACCATGTCCTCTAACCTTTTGATCTCCACCCGAACAGAATGCTTCATCTCCTGCTCCAGCAAGAACGATTACCCCAATGTTTGAATCATCTCTTGCATATGCAAAAGCATCAATCATTTCTGATACTGTTTTCGGAGTGAATGCGTTCCTTACATGCGGACGGTTAATGGTAATCTTTGCAATGCCATTATATGTTTCATATAAGATTTCATCATACTTACGTTCTGCTACCCATTCAACTGCAGCCATTAGCTTGTCCTCCTTTTAAATATGTATGTGTATGTATATTGATCAAGAAAAAAGTTGACCAAAAACAAACTCATTTACTATTTTACCAAAAATATCTGGTTGTTCCACATGAATTGCATGTCCCGCTTCTACTATTTTCTCTACTCTTGCATTTGGGATACTTGAAGCCATCTCTTCAGCAATTTTACAAAACTTCGGATCCAATTCTCCACAAAGTAATAGTGTCGGGAACTTGATCTCATCTAATCTATCCCAGTAAGAAGGTTGTGCACCTGTACCCATCCCTCTTAGACTATTTGCTAACCCGAAAGGTTTATTTTCAAAACGGTGATTGCGAATCTCTTGTTGCGTTTCTTCGGGGAGTGCCTTTTGTGAAGCAAATAGAGGCATGTTCTCCCAATACTCAACAAACTCATTTATACCCTCTTGTTCAATTCTTTTCGCAAGCAGTTCGTCTGATTGCCTACGGGAATGTCTTTCTTCTTTTGTTTGTAGCCCCGGTGAGCTACTTTCTAGAATAAGGCTGGCAACTCTTGTTGGATGAAGAATGGCTGTCACCAAAGCCACTCTTCCCCCCATTGAATAACCAGCAATATGTGCAATTGGAATTTCCAAAATATCTAATATATGAATGATGTCATTTGCGACTTTTTCAATTTGATATCTTTCGTAGTCCTCAGGGCTGTCTGATTTCCCATGCCCAATCAAATCGATTAGAACACATTGGAATCGAGATTTAAGGTTATCGGTTACTTGATTCCACGTTGTCAAACTCCCTGTAAAACCATGAAGGAATACAATCGGTATACCCACACCGACAACTTTTACGTGATAAGTAGTTCCTTTTGATGATATGAACATTTTAATAGTTCCTTTTGAGTGTTTCTTCAATTTCCCGGGAAACATTATTCCACATTTTTCGATGGATCATGACATTCTCATGGCGGTCTGTTTTCACCTCAACAACATGCAATCCTTTTTCTTCAAATGAAGTAATTATGGTTTTACGGAACTCAGTCCAATCCTTAATCGTAACAAATTTCCCGCCGTACATTTTTACAGCATGTTCATAATTAAGGCCTATCGGAGTTCCAAAGAGCGTTTCGAAATGCTTTTCCTCTTGTGATTGAGGGAGAAAAGAAAAAATACCGCCCCCGTCATTATTGATTAAAACAATCGTCATATTTAAATGATGATGCTTTGCCGCCAATAATCCATTCAAATCATGATAGAAAGATAGGTCACCAATGACTAGGACGGTGTGCTCATTTTGCGAACTAATACCCATTGCAGTTGAAACAAGCCCATCGATTCCGTTAGCACCGCGGTTTCCTAAAACATGTATTGACTTTTCATTATTCGTAAAGAAAGTATCAAGATCACGGATTGGCATGCTATTTCCGACAAATAAGGTTGAGCCCGCAGGGAGAATTTCTTGAAGTTCAGTAAATACCTTCCCCTCAAATAAGGTTTCTTCTTTATGTACTCTGTTAATATTCTCTTTTACAAGCTGATTTATGGTAATCCAATCGTTCACCCAACTAGAATCAATACGTTTCTCTGTTGTCCTAACAATCACTTTACAAAATTCAATTTCATCACAATACACCATATCGGTTGCTGATAAGGTTGGATCACGCCAACCCCCATCTCCATCAACAACGATTTGTGTGGTGTCATTATTTTTTTGAACATATTGCAGAAGTGCCTTTGAAACAGGCATTGCTCCAAAGCGGATGATAATATCGGGTGAGTAGGTTTCTCTAAAACCTTCGTCCCGTAAAAAAGCATCGTATCCATCTAAAATATATTTTTTTGGATGCTCACCACTTCTTAATTGTGATAACGGATCAGCTAGAATTGGAAACTGTAGCGTTTCTGCTAGATTTGCGACTGCATGACCAAACTCTTCATCGTAATGTGAACCACAGACAATGATTCCTTTTTTCTTATTGCTAACTAATTCACTAATTAGCTGAGCCTGCTCTTCGTTCATTTTCGGTTTTCCAACGACAACATTCACATTTTTCCGTTGATTCTCATTTGTTCCCCATAAGTTTTCCAGATTTAAATTTGGAACAAGTGGTTCACGGAAAGGAAAATTCAAATGGACTGGTCCTGCAGGTGCAGTTAATGCAGTTCCTGCCGCCCTTCCTGCCATTGTTCGAACATAAGATAGCATTTGGTCTGACTCTTCTGGAAGCGCCATTTCTACAAACCATTTCGCATGATTTCCATATAGCTGGTTTTGATTAATAGCTTGTGGTGCTCCTACATCCCGTAATTCATGTGGTCGATCGGCTGTCAGCACAATGAGGGGCACCCTTGAATAATAGGCCTCCACTATTGCTGGAAAATAATTTGCTGCAGCTGTACCAGATGTACATAGAATCGCTACAGGTTTCTTGGTTGCTTTAGCCACTCCAAGCGCATAAAACGCTGACGAACGTTCATCAATGTTGATTGTTACGTTCATGTCAGGGTGTTCAGCCATTAAAATGGCCATTGGGGTGGAGCGTGAACCAGGGCTTACAATAGCCTCTGTAACTCCTACTCTTACTAATTCATCAACGAATGATGCAACATACCGAGTTAATGCTTGATTATTCATTGTCGAATCCTCCTAATGCGGACAGCATTGGTCTAAACTTAATCATGGTCTCTGTGTATTCACTTTCAGGTTCGGAATCACCTACAATTCCACAACCAGCAAATAAGGATGCATTTTTGTCATTGAGTAAACCAGAGCGAATGGCAACGGCAAATTCCCCGTTATCGTTCGTATCTAACCAACCTACAGGACTTCCGTACCAACCGCGGTCAAGAATTTCAAGCTCTCGAATAATTTCAAAGGCTTTTTGTTTAGGCTGACCTCCAAGGGCAGGTGTTGGGTGTAATCGATTCACAACCGTTAGCAATGACACACCCTCTTTTCCAACACCCTTAACAGGTGTGTATAAATGCTGGATATCTCGCATTTTTAAAATACCTGGTTGTGTAGGTGAAGTGATGCTTGTGCAAGATTCTTTCATTGCATTTTTAATCATTTGAACGACTACATCATGTTCGTGTAAGTTTTTCGGATCACTTAATAACTCATTTGCTAATTGCTCGTCCTCAGAAGGGGTCTTTCCGCGGCGAATGGAACCAGCAAGGCAAGTAGTTAAGAATTCGTCTCCCTTTTTCTTTATAAGCCTTTCAGGGGATGCACCGATAAAGCATGAATTTTGATATTCAATTGCAAATAAATAACTCATCGGTTGCTCTTCTTTCAGACGCGCCAATACAGCGTCTGCTTCAATTGGATCATCAAAATGCAATTGAATTTCTCTTGCTAATACAACCTTCTCAACTTCACCGGACTTTACCTTTTCGGTTGCATTTCGAACAGAGTCCATCCACTCCTGAGGTTGCACCTCTTCTTTCGTAAACGAGGTGATCTTTTGATATGTATGGTTTGCCGCCTTCAGGAACTCTTCCAATTGCTCCAATTGAGACTCAACGAAAGATGTACAACCCGTAGGTTCACAAATAATATTTATTGTTAAAAAGGTCCTTCCCTTATAAGAAGAAAGCATGATCTCAGGCAAGACAAATTTAGCATCATCAAAATGATCCCACAGCTCTGTCCTCTTTTTTAATGGATCAAATGAGAATCCTCCCATTAAAAGAGGACCAGTAGAATATGGCGCAAAGTCATCAAAAATAACGGAATGTTGAACGAGTCTTTTCCACTGCTTTTCAATGGCTCCAAACCGTTCGGTAGACTCGTTATCACTAATTGTATAGGCTTCCCCAAGTCCAACTAGAACTGTATCATTTGTAGGATTTGACCAGAAACAACGCGTTTCAAAAGGCTGCTTATTTCCAGCAGAAAAGAACAATAGGGGGTCTATGTTCTTGATTTCTTTTACCTGACTTATAAGCACAGGAATAGAAAGCTCCTTTGAAAGGTTTATTCCTTTCACAATATAATCATTCAATCCTTTTTGGTGTAACATGACCAACTTTTATCCCCCCGAAATGTATTTCATTATAATTTTATGTAGACTTTTAGACGTTGACTATAGTATATCATTAACCATAAATGAATCCTTGATAAACGTGTTGTATTATTTTTGTATAATTATTAGTAAAAACAATATACCTCACTATGAATAATAGTCAACAAACTTGATTCTACCATACCTACCCATACACTGACCACTTACTTCCTATTATTATGTTTTTAGAGATATGTTAGTGTGGAGATAAAATCAGCGAAAGAATGAATATGACTTTTTTACTACATTAAACCATTGACAGTATTTGTCCAATTCACTAAACTGAACTGTGGATATACATGACTTGACATGAGAGGAGAAGTCTAATGCATACAGAACTTCAGTCAAATCAGAAGCTATCTAAAAAGCCTTCAAATGGGTTTCAAGTATGGTGGAGACTTATGCGTCCACATACACTTACTGCCTCGTTTGTTCCAGTTATCCTAGGAACAGTTCTTGCACTTTCAGATACATCTATAAACATGGCACTTTTCTTAACAATGTTACTTGCTTGTCTTCTCATTCAAGCAGCAACTAATATGATTAATGAGTATTTTGATTACAAACGCGGTCTTGATACTGCTGAATCAGTCGGTATTGGTGGTACAATTGTTAGAGATGGAGTAAAGCCAAAAGTGATCCTAAACTTGGCATTTGCCTTTATGGGATTTGCTACACTTTTAGGTGTTTATATTTGTATGAATAGTAGCTGGTGGTTAGCATTAGTGGGGACTATTTGTATGTCTGTTGGTTATCTATATACAGGCGGCCCGTTCCCTATTTCATCGACACCTTTTGGAGAGCTTGCAGCTGGTTTCTTTATGGGTATGATAATTATTTTAATATCGTTTTTCATCCAAACGGGTACTGTTACTTCAACAAGTATTTTAATTTCAATTCCTATTATGATCCTTGTTGGTGCCATTAATATGTCAAACAATATTCGTGATTTGGATGGCGACAAAAAGAACGGACGTCGCACTTTACCTATTTTATTGGGAAGAGAAAATGCGATAAAGTTCCTAGCTGTATTATTTGTTATTTCCTATGTTTGGATTATTGCTTTGGCATTTATGGGAATAGCATCTTGGTGGAGCCTACTTGTATTGGTGAGTGTTCCTAAAGCTGTGCAAGCGATTATTGGATTTATTGGTAAATCAGAGCCAATTCAAATGATGCCGGCTATGAAAGCAACCGCCCAAACAAATACGTTTTTTGGTTTCCTATTATCAATTGGAATTTTTATCGGTTACTTCTTTTAAAAACACGATTTTCGGTCGTGTTTTTTTTTTGCTTTCTTTCATATACAAGCACTTTTTTACATTTATGATTTTCGAGTTTATGTAAATAATACATAACAAGATTCGTTACGAATTCATTATGGAAGGAGTGCTTTTAATGTTATCAAATGAGCAATTATCAACCTTCCGTTCACAGTTGATAAACGCAAAAAAAGAGGTCGAAGAACAATTAACGGATAGCGATCATTTTGATTTAGAACGCGGTCATTTCCATGGATCGGTTGGGGAACTCTCTTCTTACGATAACCATCCGGGGGATGAGGGAACTGAACTATATGAACGCGAAAAGGACGTTGCACTTAATGAGCACATTGAAAAAGAGCTAAAAGACATTGACCATGCACTACAAGCGATTGATGAAGGTAGATATGGAAAGTGCGAAAAATGCGGTAAAGACATACCACTAGATCGTCTAGATGCGATTCCAACAACTACTTATTGTGTAGAACACAGTCCTACTCAGGTTGTTTCTCATAATCGACCTATTGAAGAGGGCGTATTAATGCCACCATTTGGAAAGTTCGTTTATGAGGAAGATAATATCGCATATGATGCTGAAGATTCCTGGCAGGATGTGGCAAGGTATGGTACATCGGAATCTCCTTCAGACCTGGCAGACCCTGTTGATAGCTATAATGAAGTGTTTGTTGAATCAGATGAGAATGTGGGCTATGTTGAGGATTATGAGAACTTTGTTGCAACAGATATTGAAGGAAAAGAAATTATCATCTATCCAAATAACCAACATGAACGATATGAGGAAGTACTAGATGAAGAAGGAATAATGACAATGTTCGGCGACCTTCCCCCATATGAAAAAGAACCTTATACACAGGACGAAGCCGAGGATTAAATTTGAAAGCAGTGGAATTGTTTTTCCACTGCTTTCTTGTTACTCGGCGGGCTGTAAAACAAGTGTATTGCTGTTCAGCTTATATTTTTCTTTATCGGTATAGGTAATATGGTAATTCCCTGTTGTCCAATCAGAAATTTGGTTATGATAAAAAGGACTTAAAACATGGCCAGATTGACCTGGACCAACGACATTATAGCTTTCCGTCATATTTGATAAATCAATGACTGATCTCCATGCCGCTCCGTGAGTAATTGCCCCTGATTGATGATTAAAGCTTGCAGCTGCAACAGTTATCCCACTTCCACCCATAGATACAGGTTTATTATTGTTAAATAGATAATTTAATGGTGATATGGCAGATAATGGATGATTAAACGGCACCTGATGAAATTCACCCCAGGACCATTTACTTGGGTCCTCACCTTGCTTTTGGGTAGCAAAATTGACAGCTCTTTTAAAAGATTCAAGCGTTACCTTCTCTAGACCGCCTGCCTCCGATAACCATATCCCTTCATGTCCATTTTTTGCTTTTCGAATCATTTGGTCAACAATTTGAGATTTTCCTTCGAACAAGTTATCAATTTCTCTAGGAATGGAATCCTCAAACAGTGTATTTGCAAAATCCTCCATCCATTTATGAAAGACTAGGGGCTCTCCATCTTCAATTCGGTCCACAAAATCCCACTCTTTAAACTCTTCTATCACTTTTTTATCAATATCTCTAAGCTGATCTTCACTGTTAGATAACAGATCAATGAAAATCGGTACAAACTCCTCCGCTTGCAGATTATATTGATCAAATTGAAGCAGGAGCATATCATTAACCGTTAACACATCCTTGCTGGATAATACATCTCTAATGCGTTGCTGGCGATATGGCTGAGCCCACGTACTTGTTAGATGATACGGATAGTCATCCGGTGCAATTTTATTATTTGCAGTGGAAATAAATCCTTCCTCCGGATTCACAATGGTCGGCAATTCATTCCAAGGAATATACCCTTCCCATTCGTATTCATCTGTCCATCCTGGAACTGGAACAGAACTATCTCCATTTTTCCTGATTGGGATTAACCCATTTGCCCGATAGGCTATTGTGCCATCAGTAGCTGCAAAAACAAAGTTTTGAGCCGGTGTATGGAAGTATGTAAGAGCTTCTTTAAACTCCTCCCAATTTTTCGCCTTGTTAAACATTAATACAGCTTCAAGCTCAGTCGAAGCATCAAGTGCTGTCCATCTTAATGCTAAAGCTGTTTCCTCCTTATGGTCATGAGTAAACTCAGAAATAATTGGACCATGCCTTGTAACCTGAACCTGATATGGGATTGTTTCCCCATCCTTCACCTTTACAGGCTCATCAATGATGGTCGCTTCCTCCCATTTCCCCATATACTCGAACTGGTTAGGATTATCCGGATTCCTTCTTTCAATATATAGGTCCTGGACATCCGGCCCCACATTTGTAACTCCCCAGGCAATATGTTCATTCCGGCCTAATATGATTCCTGGGACACCAGCAAAAATTACACCACTAACATTGACTTCATTATTTTGTAAATGAGTTTCATACCAAATCGAAGGTGTTGCCAATGCTAGATGTGGATCATCTGCTAGGATGGGCATGCCTGATTTTGACTTCTTGTCACTAATTACCCAATTATTACTCCCATTAAACTCATTTGGAAACGGAGCAGTTGCGATACTTTTTGAAATATCAATTGGACGATCTTTCATGGCTTGTATGACGGTTGCACCATCTACAGGATATGTAGGGAATAATTCTAGTAATTTCTCCTCTGACACATGCTGTGCCATATAATAACGAAAGGCTTGCCCCTTATAATGTCCTCCTAAATCATAAGCCATATATTTTCCTATCGTAAGAGAATCAACTGGACTCCATTCAGAAGGCTTATATCCTGCAAGTGTGAACTCAACAGGTAATGTATTCTTCTCATTTGCTTCCTTTATAAAGGCATTTACTCCATCAGCATATGACTGAAGAACTGACTTAGCATCTTCTGAATATCCTTCATAAGATACTTCAGCTGCCCTTCTTAAGCCAAGAGTTCGAAAATATTTATCTTGAGCAACAAGAGAAGCACCAATGACCTCACTTAACTCTCCTGAAGCCTGTCTTCTGCTTAAATCCATCTGAAATAAACGATCCTGTGCCGTAACATAGCCTTGAGCGAAAAACAAATCATGCGTATTTTTTGCAACGATATGCGGGACCCCATTTTGATCACGGGTGACTTCAACCTCATTGGTAAGGCCCTCAACAGAAATCGTTCCTTCTACCAGCGGTAAACTTTTTCTCAAAAATAAATAGCTGGCAACAACACTTGCTATCAGAAGGAGTATAATCACTATTCCTGTAAATAAAACAGCTCTCCAACGTTTCTTCCTAGGCCATAATCGTCTTTTTACTACGACTTCCGAACTCATAAAATCCCCCTTCAAATATATTATTTCAAGAAAATTCTAAATACATTATAGTATTCCTACTAAATTTTGTCATTTAGATTTTGTGGTAGAGTTAACATTTTTTACATTCTCGAAGCATTATTAATTGGAAGATACTAAAAAATGATGAATTATTTCTTTATCTATATTTATGGAAAGGAAGAAGGAAATGAACGCACATGAAATTGAGTATAAACTATATGGTGACGATATGCAGTTTGTTGAGATCGAATTAGACCCCAGTGAAAGTGTCATTGCGGAAGCAGGTGCCATGATGATGATGGAGGACGGCATATCGATGGAAACGATATTTGGAGATGGTTCAGGCTCTGCGGGGGGAGGTCTTCTAGGGAAACTAATTGGAGCGGGAAAAAGGGTTCTAACCGGAGAAAGTCTTTTTATGACAGTCTTTACAAATAGCAAGATGGGTAAAAAACATGTTTCCTTTGCTGCACCATATCCCGGTAAGATCATTCCTGTTGATTTAAGCATGCTAGATGGTAAAGTAATCTGTCAAAAGGATTCCTTTTTATGTGCAGCAAAAGGAGTTTCAGTTGGTATAGATTTTCAACGAAAATTAGGTACTGGCTTTTTTGGTGGAGAAGGCTTCATCATGCAGAAATTAGAAGGAGATGGTTTAGCATTTTTACATGCAGGCGGTACGATACATAAGAAGGTGCTTCAACCTGGTGAGATCCTAAGAATTGATACAGGATGTCTTGTCGGAATGACGAGAGATGTTGATTATAACATTGAGTATGTAGGAAAAATTAAAACAGCATTTTTTGGTGGTGAAGGTTTATTCTACGCGACGGTTAGAGGCCCTGGAACGGTTTGGGTACAGTCCCTACCATTTAGTCGTCTTGCTGACCGAATCTTCGCAAGTGCGCCAAAGAATGGTGGTAGTGCCGGTGAAGGGAGCATTTTAGGAGGACTTGGTAATTTTCTCAATGGAGATGATTAATCCTAAGAATATTTAAAGGGAGAACTGGGAGGATAAGTAATGGAGGTGTGGAAACATGAGACGAAAAAAAGAAGTCGACGATTTCAATGGAGAAGCTCCATTATTTGATGCGCCTGACGATAAGATCCTTGCTTTTGATATGTTCCGCGGAGTGTCCCCTGGTATCTTTTCTGATGTGGATTTAGACAACCCAGCACAAAAAATTGAAGAAGATATTATGCCTAAAGATTAACACACCTGGAAACAGGTGTTTTTTCCTTTTTAAGAAGAGGTAAAAAAGGCAAATAAAAAACGCCATGAGAAATTCTCATAACGCTTGATGACCCGTACGGGATTCGAACCCGTGTTACCGCCGTGAAAGGGCGGTGTCTTAACCGCTTGACCAACGGGCCAGAATATTTATTTAATGATAATCGTCATGGCGGAGAAGGAGGGATTTGAACCCTCGCGCCGCTTACGCGACCTACACCCTTAGCAGGGGCGCCTCTTCAGCCACTTGAGTACTTCCCCAAAAATGGCTCCGCAGGTAGGATTCGAACCTACGACCGATCGGTTAACAGCCGATAGCTCTACCACTGAGCTACTGCGGAATAACAACATGGTGGGCCTAAATGGACTCGAACCATCGACCTCACGCTTATCAGGCGTGCGCTCTAACCAGCTGAGCTATAGGCCCATTATGGCAAAAAATGGAGCGGGTGATGAGAATCGAACTCACGACATCAGCTTGGAAGGCTGAGGTTTTACCATTAAACTACACCCGCAAATATATGGGGCGGCTGATGGGAATCGAACCCACGAATGTCGGAACCACAATCCGATGCGTTAACCACTTCGCCACAACCGCCATTAACTTTTATGAAATAATAAGGTGGCTCAGGACGGAATCGAACCGCCGACACAAGGATTTTCAGTCCTTTGCTCTACCGACTGAGCTACTGAGCCACAACATATGGCGGTCCCGACCGGGATCGAACCGGCGATCTCCTGCGTGACAGGCAGGCATGTTAACCGCTACACCACGGGACCATGTAAAATTACTAAGTCTTTCAATGCGCAATTTCTTGCGTTAACTGTCCCTTCCTCTACTAGATTATTCGAGGAGCATTATCCGTCGGGACAACTCGTAGCTTAATCGACGATGATCTGCTCGTCGATACACCACGGGACCACATTTATTTTGACAACGAATATTATCTTACGATACTATCTTAAACTTGTCAATATTTTTTTTGGTTGCGGGGGCAGGATTTGAACCTACGACCTTCGGGTTATGAGCCCGACGAGCTACCAGACTGCTCCACCCCGCGATAATAGAATAAAATTATATAGTTTTTCTTATGCGCTTAGCTTGCGCAATACTGTCCCTTCCTCTGCTAGCCTATTCAGGAAGCAATGTCTGTCGGGACAACTCGCAGTAATTCAATGATGCAACGCTCGTTGCTCCACCCCGCGATAATAGAAGTTATATCGTTTTTCTAATGTCCTGTTACACAAGACTACTCACTATTAAAATATATATGGCGGAGGAAGAGGGATTCGAACCCCCGCGGGCTTTAACACCCCTGTCGGTTTTCAAGACCGATCCCTTCAGCCGGACTTGGGTATTCCTCCACATATAAGAAGTTGTAAATGGTGGACCTTGTAGGACTCGAACCTACGACCGGACGGTTATGAGCCGTCTGCTCTAACCAGCTGAGCTAAAGGTCCGTAGTTCTATTTAAATTTGGTAGCGGCGGAGGGGATCGAACCCCCGACCTCACGGGTATGAACCGTACGCTCTAGCCAGCTGAGCTACACCGCCATGGATAAATATTATACTAAAATTATTGGTGGAGCCTAGCGGGATCGAACCGCTGACCTCCTGCGTGCAAAGCAGGCGCTCTCCCAGCTGAGCTAAGGCCCCAAAATTTTAAATGGTCGGGAAGACAGG